>NZ_JBNHES010000012.1:0-153338 GCF_050591105.1 Methylobacterium endophyticum | reverse complement strand
CGCCTGAGGCCAGAACCTACGACGCCAAAGCTGGGCTTCGGATCAGCTCAGCCGCACCGTGCCGAGCTTGCGAAGGGGTCCCCATTGCACGCCGATCCGGGGTCCCGTTCCAACGCTTTTTGACATCCGCTCGTTGAAGGCGAGGCGCTCAGGCTGGTAGCGCCGCACGGCCGCCGCGACGGCGCGCCGGATCTGCGGATCGAGATCGGGTCGGTCGAGATCGTCCATGACCTCGCTCAGGAGGTCGCCGAGCGTCGATGCCATCGGTGTCTTCCAGCGGAGGCGGAGAGGACGGCGGGGCGCTGGGCTCCGCCGTCAGGAGATTGGCGGCCGCGAAATGCAGCCAGAGCGACGGCAGCATCAGGGACGCGGCGCGATGAACTCGAAGACGATGTCCGCGATACCTGCGGTCGGGGCGGCCCCGGTCGGCGCGTAGGAGACGTACGGCACCGTGTCGGCCGCGAGCTTGGCAAGCGCGGTGGCGGTATCGGGACGCTTCACGCCCAGGGTCTGGGCCACGGAATCCGTGGCCAGGACGAGGTCGCTGCCGCCGGGGGTCGACCCGACGACCAGCGGGTTGGTGGTGCCGGCGTTGAAGGGCTGCGAGATCACGACCGTGGTGCGCGTGATGATGGCGCCCGCCGGAATACCGTTCTTGAAGGGCAGACCGGAGGCGAGGTTGGCGTCGGAGAACATGACGCGCATGGCGACTTCGCCGACCTGCGAGTGCATGGGCGTGCGAACGGGCGGCTTGGTCGGGGTGGTGTTGGTGGCCATCGGGGCTCACTCTCCATTCGGGGCGACGACGAGCCCGCAGGCGGCCCGAGAGCCGACCGCGAACAGGTTTTTCAGGTGGAGTTGGGCGATCAGCCGGCGTTGACGGCGTAGGTCGGGATCACGATCGCAGCGAAGTCGCGGCCGTTGTAGGTCGTCTTCTTCAAGCCCCAGATCGCCCAGGCCGAGACCTCGAGTTCGCGCTTGTGGTCGTAGAGCTCCTCGTTCCAGCGATACTTGTTCTCGCCGCCGCCCTTGCCGAAGGCGGCCGTCGCGGCCTGAGCACCGAGAAGCACGGCACGGCGCACGGTCGGCAGGATCGTCTTGCCGTCGGTTCCGACGCCGTTGGTGACCTGCTGGGACTCGCGCAGGATGACGTTGTTGTAGACGCCGAGCGCACCCGAGAAGATCGGGTTCTTGGTGACCTCGCCGCCCTGCATCGCGGCCTTCTGGATATCGAGCCACTGACCGGCGGAGGTGTTGGTCCGAAGCTGCGTGACCTGCGTCGGGTGCAGGTACATCACCCACATCTCGCCCATGCCGCCGGTATCGGCCGGTCGCATCTTCACGTCGCCGGCGTTGCCGCCGGTCTTCGCGATCTCGACCGCCTTGTCGATGAGATCGAGGGTCATGATGTCGCCGGCGACGAGCAGGCCGTCGTTGGCGCGCGCGTTGGGGCGCAGGATGCGCGTTGCGGCACTGACCACGTTGTTGCCGGTGAATTTCACGCCGCCGGAGCCGTCGACCGCGATCACGTTGGCGGCGGTGAAGCCGCAGACGTGGTTGAAGAACGTCACCGACGTGCGGAGCTGGAACCAGTCGACCAGGCCGTCATGGGCCTCGTCGCGCAGGTTGAACGGCACGCGCTGGGAATCGATGGTGTTCTTCGAGCGGATGCCGACCACGTTGCCGAGCTCGTCGATCGTGATCGCGTCGCTGTTGGTGGTGAGCTGCTCGCCGTTGCCCTCGGCACGGTCGGACGAGGTGAAGCCGTTGCCGGAGAGCTGCATGCGCAGCCCGAACGTCACCTTGTCGCCGGTGCCCTTCTGGGTCTCCGTCTTCACATGGATGATGGACTTGGCGGATTCGCCGAAGAGCGGGGCGATATCGAGCGACTTAGGGGCTTCGGTGGCGAGCTTCTTTGACCAGATCTTCGCCGCCATGGCGTCGTTCAGCCCATAGGTGGTCACGGCCATCGGAATGGTCCTTCGTGGATCAGGAAAATCGAGGGAAGGGTTCGTGCGCGCGTGCGTCGCGGGCGGACGAAGGCCGGGCCCCTGCTGACCGTTGGGGACGGTGTTCGGACGGGCGCCGTGCGTGGCGCGGACGAAGGCTCTGACGCGGCCGTGCGGATCGCGTGACGTGCGATCGGGCGGACGGACATGCGGATGCGCGCCGGGAGCAGGGCTCAGGCGCGGTCAGCAGGTCCGGAAAGCTCTGGGATGGCGCGGGGCGACCGATGTCGGCCATGCGTCTCGCGACGCTTCCTATTGCGCGAGGATTGCCCGTCGGGTCAAGCGGAGACCTTGCGCACCGTCGGGCGCCGGAACCGGACCACGCCGCTCGCCGCCGCGCCGTTGACGAGCCCGACGCTGATGTAGAAGGACGGGCTCGTGATCGCCCCGTTCGCGGGGATGACGAGCTTGGGGGTGCGGAACACGCCGGAGAACGTCTTCGCCGGCACTCTGTCGGCCGCGACGCCGGACGTCGAGCATTCCTTCCCGGCGACGAACGTTCCGGCTACGGTCGCCGCAACGGTCACCTCGATGGACACCGCGTTCGCGAGCGGCGTGTCGACCGCGATCTCGATCGCGCCCTGAAGGACGTCGCCGTTGGAGACGTTCGCGGCAGGGATCGACCAGACCGCGTTCGCGGCGGGCGTGGAGACCGAGGGCGTTCCTCCGAGGGTCAGCCGCTGCCACGGCGTGCCGTCGTTCGGATCGGTGTAGATGTCGAAGACGGGCGCGGCGCCGGTCGAGCCGCCAGCCTGGAGCGCGGTCGCCACCGTGCCGGTCGCGGTTCCCACCTTGGCCCCGCTCGTGCCGGACATGGTGGGATTGGAGACCGGGTTGCCGCCCGGATTGTCCGTCGACCAGGCATCGGCGTTGCTGGTCGACAGGAAGCTCGGGAGGGGCAGCAAGCGCTCGATGATGGGCTGGAGCGCCTGCGCGATGCGGAAGCCGCCCTCGGGGTTCGGGTGTATCGAATCTTGGAAGTAGGCGTCGATGCAGTCGCCGGACGCGGAGCCGACCAGCGCCAGCGCGGGCCACGGATCGGCCGTGTAGACGTCCGCGAACGCGCGGTCCTGGTCGAGCAGCCATTGGTGCGTGCGCAGGTGCCACGCGAGCTGCTGGCCGGAGAGCCTGGACCCGCTGGAGCCGCCGCGCGGGGTCTCCGCGACGAAGACGACGATCTTGCCGGCCGCGAGGAGGCAGTCGCGGATCTGGGACAGGTAGGAGAGCGTCCAGTCCCAGCCATAGCCGCCCGACCGATCGTTGGTGCCGGCGAACACGATCACGATGCTCGCGTCGGTCGCGGCGGCGGCCTGCGCGTAGGGCAGAACCTGATCCGTCCGGTATCCTGCCGTGGCGAAGTTGTAGCCCGGAACGAACTCGCACCGCGCGCCGCTCAGGATGCCGAGCCATGTCTGCCAGCCGGCGACGCGGCGGGTGATGCTGGGCAGCGCCATGGAGAGGTTGTTGGCCGACCGGCTGTCGCCGACCACGGCCACCCGGCGGTTGAGCGGCAGACGCGGGCGCGCCACGAACGGCGCCGCGACGGCGGGCGGGATGATCGGCATGGTCTGGGCTCGCGGGCATGAAAAAACCCGCCTCGGAGGGCGGGTCGGGCAGGGCGGCGAAGGGGCGGGGCGCGGCGGCTATGCGAAGTCCTGGACGACCACGCGCCCACCGGCGGAGCTCGCGACGACGTAGACCGGGCCGAGCGCGGCCTGATCGGAATCGTCGCCGCCGCCCTGGCCGTTCGGGGTCGCGGGCACCTCCATCGGCCAGCCGTACCCCGGCCTCAGAGTGGAGGGGTCGAAGCCGTAATGCAGGAGGCTGCCGCCGGTGTTCAGGATGCGCCAGCGCGAGCGCGCGGTAGCGGCGGGGAGAACCTGCACGACCGTCGTCGGGTCGCTGGCGCTGTAGACGGGGATGTCGAATGCGTTGAGCTTGCCGCTGGAGCCGGCCATGGTGTCCTCGCTGTTCTGATGGAAGGGAAGCGGCCGCGAGCGGGCCGGAGCCGGGCCGGCGCGGCGATGGAGCGCGCCGAAGGGCGGCCGTCAGGTCAGCTCTCGGCGCCCATCAGCTTTCGGACCCGCGCCGGGTTGCTCTTCATCGCCTTCTCGAACTCGGCCTCGCTCATGCTCGCCAGCATCTCGAAGGTGAGTTCGCCGGCCGGGGCGCCGCCGGCCGAGGACAGCGACTTGCCGATGCGCTGGCCGGCCTCGATGCGCGTGGCGCGCTCGGCCGGGGTCTCGGTGGGCGCTGCCGGCTGGGCCTCCGGGGCCGGCTCGGCGGCCTTCGGGGCGAAGCCGCGCGCCTTGGCCATCTGAAAGACGATCTCGGCCGGGGAGCGTCCGCCCTGGATGGCCGACTGGACGAGGGCGAACTCGTCGTCGTGCGCCGCCTTCAGGGCATCGGTGTCCGACATGCCGAAGAGCTTCATCTCGGCGACGCGGCCGGCGAAGAGGTGGTTGTAGGCTTCGGCGAAGGCCGGCTCGGCCGCCATGACGCGCTGAACGTCGGCGCGATAGGTGTTGAGCGTCTCGTTCCGCTGGGTCTCGGCGGCGCGGGATTCCTGCGCGTGCTTCTGCGCCTCGGTGAGCTGGGTCTGGCCGGTGCGGATGTCCGCGATCTGCTTCTCGAGATACCTGGCGTAGCCGAAGATGTCGTCGTCCGGGTCCGGCGCCTTCTCGGGCTCGGCGGAGGCGGCAGGCGCGGCCGCAGGGGCGGCGGAACGCTGCGCGGCTTCCGTCAGCAGGCGGAGGCGCTCGTCGCCACGCGCATGCTTCTCGCGCAGCTCGGTGACTTCGCGCTCCAGGGCCTTGCGACGCTCGCGCTCCTGGTGGAACGCGCCGTGGCGCACGAACTTGCCCTTGTTCTCCTCGGCGGAACCGTCCGCCTCGGCATCCGGGTCGACGACCTCGCCGGGGGCCGCAGCGGCCTCGGGGGCGGGCGCGGCAGCCTCGGGGGCGGCGTCGGCGCCGGACGGACCCTCGGCGCTGCCTGCTGCCTCCTGCGGGGCATCCTGCCCGGATGCGTAGGCGTCGAAGGCGGCCTGCTCTTCGGGCGTGAAGGCGTCGTCGCCCTCGCTGGTGGCGAAGTCGTTCATGTGGTCCTCATGACGTGAAGGAGACGGAAGCCGGTCTGACGCGCCGGCTGGGCGATGGGGATCAGGGGCGGCGGCGCTTCAGTCCGCGCGGCTCATCTTCGGGGAGCGGATCCAGCGCCGGCATCGCGACGGCGCAATCGGAAACCGTCATGCCATCCTCGACGGCGACGCTGGGCTCGTCGGGCTCGTCGGGCCAATGCGGCTCGGGCGCCGAAGCGAAGTGCGGCGCGGGCTCGACGGTCGGCTCTGGCAGAACCGGCTCGGCGTACGGAGCGCACGCCGGATAGGTGCGCTCTAACTGATAGATCGCAGCGTCCCGCAGGAGGCACAGCAACTTGCTCGTCGGGTCCATCTCATGGGGCCGGCGGGCGCGACGCAGCCCCGTGATGAGGCGACCGTGCTCGGCGCGGAGGGGGTCGCGGGCGCGCTCAAGGAAGCCTTTGAGCTTCATAGCTTCGGGGGCGAAGCTGTCATCCTCACGGAAGATGACCGATCTGCTTGTCACCTCCTCGACCACAACAAGACGGCCAAGGAGATCCCATCGCGTGCCCTCGCGGACCGCGTTCTTGTCGACTGCCATGGAGAGCTTCCTGTGCTAGACCGCGAGGGCCTGTTGCGGCTGCGGAGGCGCGGCCAGAGCCGCCACCTTCGCGAAGCCGTCGATGTGGTCGTGGTGGGTGAGCGCCTGCTCGCGCCCGGCCTTGGCCTGCTTCAGCGCGGCACCGGCGGTGAGGTCCTGGATCCTCGCGACCGCCGTCTGCACCGCGATCTGCTTCTGCTGGGCCTGCTCCGGGTTGTCGCCCTGCTGGGCGAGCAACTCGCGCATCTTCGCGACGAAGCTGTCCGGGAACGGCGAGTAGGGCAGGATCTCGAGGAGCACCTGCGGGGTGATCATGTCCTTGATGATCGGCAGCACCGCCGTGAAGGTCGCCCACACGACCTGCTGCTGGTTCGGCGAGGACGGCGCGTCGTCGATGATGACGTCGTAGTCGCCCGCCGTGTGGTCGCGGATGAGCGGGACGACCTTCTGGCCCTGCTGGCCCGTGATACGGATCAGGCGGCCGTCGGAGAGGAAGTTCTGGATCAGGAACAGGCGGACGCGGCCGATATGCTTGCGGGCGCGGCGCAGGCTGTCGAAGAGCTGCGCGAGGATCGTCATCGCGGCCTGCTTGCGCTGGTACTCCAGCACCCCGGCCTGCTGCTGGTTCTGCTGCCCGAGCAGCTCGAGGTTCACACCCGAGGAATCGCGGATCGACATGATCGCGAACTCCATGAGCTGGTAGTGCCCCGACGGCATGACCGGCAGGGGCTTCTCCTTCATGCGGCCCTGCACCAGCGTGCCGTCGGCGACCCACGACACCGCGCCCGGCTTCGCATAGGAGCGCTCGAACTCGCGCTGGTCGGGAACCGCAGTTTTCTCCATCAACAGGCCGCCCTTCGACTGCCGGTTCAGCATGTCGATGGTCTGGGACAGCCACTTGTTCGCGAAGCGCTGGGGATCGCGCATCGGGCGCACGATGCCGAACCAGGTGCCGCGATTGTGGTCGCGATCTCCGGTCACGCAGGCGTAGGAGAAGCGCTCGCCGCCGGGCGAGGGGGACTCGTCGAGCAGGATGCCGCCAAGAAAGGCGCGCCGGAAGACCCGCTTCGTGATGCGCATCGCCTGGAGCGGCAGGCCCATCGCCTCGGCGCGCGCCTGAAGCGCTGCGGCCTGCGCCTCCTCCATCTCCACGGTCTGGCCCGAGGTCGGATCGACGACGGCGACGACGCGCTTGCGCTCCCACCACTGGCACTCGACGACGGTGACCTTGCGCTCCGAATCCGGCTGGGCGGCGCGGTCGCTGCGGCGCTCGCCGGGCTGGATCTGGTGGTGTTGCCCGTCCTCGCGGTCGTCGGCCCAGGCCGCGTCGAGATCGGCCGGATCGATGTCGGGGAAGAGCTGCTCGGCCTCCTCGCGGTCCATCGACTTCGCGCGCCACAGCCGGCGGGCATCGGCGAGGTTCCGCTTCCGGGCCGAGGCGTCCCAGAACATCTCGAGCGGGTTTACCCGATCCTCGACATAATCGCCCTCGGGGTTGGTCTCGTAGTCGAGGCGCATCGGCGCGACGCCCGACGCTTTCGCCACCGATCCGACGCGGGCCGGGCGCGGCGTCGTCCAGGTGAAGACCACGTCCGACCTCGTCTTCCGCAAGAAGTGGAAGGACGAGGCCGGCGCGATCAACCTGCCGGTCTGGATCGCGGTCCAGGCCATCGTCGAGGCCCGGCTCACCGGCGCGTCGTGGGCCTGCGTGGCGGTGCTCGTCGTCGGGCACGGGCTCGACATCCACGTCATCGACATTCCGCTCCATGCCGGGATCTGGGATCGGCTCGTCGAGGAGACGGCCGCATTCTGGGAGCGCGTCGCGACCGGCGAGCCGCCGGCCGCCGACTATGCCCGCGACGGCGACACCATTGCCGACCTGTGGCCGCCGGACGCCGACGTCGAGGCGCTCGATCTGTCCGCCGACAACCGGATGCCGGCGCTCCTCGACGAGCGGGCCGAGATCAAGGAGCGCGTGAAGGCCGAAGAGAAACGCCTCGACGAGATCAAGGCCGAGATCGTCGAGAAGCTCGGTGGCGCCACGCTCGCCCGTCTCGGCGACGGCCGCGAGGTCGTCCGCGCCATCCAGCGCCGCGCCGAATTCACGGTGAAGGCGTCGAGCTTCCCCGTCCTCCGCATCCGCCAGCCCAGAAAGGCCGCAACATGAGCGCCGGCAACGCCCTGTCCATTTCCGACACCGAGCGCCGCATCGCCGAGCGCATCGATCCCGAGACCACGCGGCGCCTCGCCGTCTCCGATGCGGCCGGCGGCCTGTCCTTCGTCGACATGGCCCAGGTCATGGAGTTCGCGAAGCTCATGGCGGTGTCCGCCGTGGCGGTGCCGAAGCACCTGCGCGGCAACCCCGGCGCCTGCGTCGCGGTCGTCATGCAGGCCGTCGAGTGGCGGATGTCGCCCTACGCCGTGGCGAACAAGAGCTACAGCGTGAACGACCGGCTCGCCTACGAGTCGCAGCTCGTCCAGGCGGTGATCCTCCAGCGCGCTCCGATCAAGGGCCGCTTCAAGGTCGAGTATTTCGGCGAGGGCGACCGGCGGAAGTGCCGGGTGACGGCGGCGCTCAACGACGGTTCGGGCGAAACCGTCAGTTACGAGTCGCCCGAGTTCGGCAAGATCCAGCCGAAAAACTCGCCGCTCTGGAAGACCGACCCGGACCAGCAGCAGTTCTATTATTCCGGCCGCGCGCTCTGCCGGCGCCATTTCCCGGACGTTCTGCTCGGCGTCTACGCCAAGGACGAGCTCGAAGATGCCGGGCGCGATCCGGCGCAGGCCCGCGACGTCAGCCCGCCGAAGGGGCTCGACGCCAAGCTCGACGCTCTCGCCGCGAAGCCGAAGCCGGCGGAGCGTGCCCCCGTCGACGACTTCGTCGACATGACGACCGCCGCGCAGGCGGAGGACCAGGTCGACGAGGCGCGGGGCGAGCAGGCACCGGCGGACGACCAGGCCACCGCTCCGCAGATCGACGCCAAGAGCCCCGATTACGCGCTCGGCTATGAGGGCGGCATCCAGGGCATGCGGAAGGGCCTGACCGCCCAGATCAAGGCCGACCCGGTGCGGCTGGCGAACTACGAGGCCGGGCACGCGGCCGGCGTGGCGCAGTCCGAGAAGGAGGACTGAGCCGTGCTGATCAGAGTTGTCGATTTAGAAACCACCGGCTTCGAGCCGCCCGAGGCCGCCGTCTGCGAGATCGGTTTCTGCGATCTCGTCCGCGACGACGACGCTTGGCTCGTGGGCCTGCCCGCGCACCTGCTCGTGAACCCAGGAAGGCCGATCCCGCCGGAGACCTCGGCGGTCCACCATATCATCGACTTCGACGTGCGCGAGGCACCGGGATTCGAGGAGGCCGCGCGGGCAGTCTTCTACGACGAGGAGCGCTACCAAGCGCTGCGCGTCGTTCTCGTCGCCCACAACGCGAAGTTCGAGCGTCAGTTTCTGACGCCGGAGGTGACCGGCCCGGTCGAGTGGGTCTGCACCTACAAGTGCGCCCTGCGCATCTGGCCGGAGGCGCCGGCGCACAACAACGGGACGCTGCGCTACTGGCTGAGGCCGCAGGGCCTCGACCGGACCCGCGCCGATCCCGCGCACCGTGCCGGCCCCGACGCCTACGTCACCGCGCACCTTCTCCGGGAGATGCTGAAGGAGGCGACGCTCGAAGAGCTCGTCGCGTGGTCGGCGCAGCCCGCGCTCTTGATCCGCTGCAATTTCGGCAAGCACCGCGGTACGCCCTGGAGCGAGGTCCCGTCCGACTACCTGCGCTGGTGCGCCGGCCAGAAGATGGACGAGGACGTCGCCTTCACCGTCGAGCAGGAGCTCGCTCGTCGGGCGAGGGCGCGGTGATGGCCGGCCGTTCCCCCACCGACATCGACCGCCAGATCGGTCAGCGGATCGTCCATTACCGGCAGGCCGCCGGAGTGACGCAGAAGGACGCCGCCGCCGCGCTCGGCATCAGCTTCCAGCAGTTCCAGAAGTACGAGAAGGGGCAGAACCGGATCAGTGCCGGCAACCTCCATGCGCTCGCGATCCGGCTGTGCGTGCCGGTGGAGCGCTTCTTCGACGTGCGCGAGGAGGCTTTCTGATGCCTCGCGCCACGCTCCCCGCCGACGTCACGGTCGGCACTGTCCTGCGCGAGGCCCGCCGCCGCAAGGGCCTCACCTGTGCCGAGGTCGGTGCCGCGATCGGCGTGCACGGCAACCTCATCGGCCTGTGGGAGCGCGGTGGCGAGCGTCTCCCGGCTGCGCGGCGCCCGCAGCTGGCCGAGCTGTTCGGCCTCGACCCGGCGAGCCTGCTGCCGCCGGACCTGATGGCCGTCAGCGCGGAGGAAGCCGAGCTCATCGGCGCCTTCCGCTGCATGGACAAGGACCAGCGCGCCAGCCTCTTGCGGATCGGCGGCATGATGGTCGACGGGAGGATCGCGGCGTGAGCGCTCCCCTCGTAATCGACAGCTTCGCGGGCGGCGGCGGCGCGTCCGAGGGCATCGTTAAGCTCCGCGTCCTCGACCTTTTCTCCGGCATCGGAGGCTTCGGCCTCGGCCTGGAACGCACCGGCGGCTTCGAGACCGTCGCCTTCTGCGAAATCGACCCTTTCTGCCGGCGAGTGCTGGCGAAGCATTGGCCCAAGGTGCCCTGCCACCATGACGTCGAAACCCGAGACTTCGTCGCAGGGGAGGCCGATGTCATCGTCGGAGGCTTCCCCTGCCAAGACATCAGCTTCGCTGGCCGTGGCGCCGGCATTACCGGCTCCCGTTCTGGTCTCTACCGGCATCTGGTTCGAGCCATTCGCATGGTTCGACCCCGCTTCGCGGTCATGGAGAACGTGGCAGCGCTGCTTGATAGGGGATTGGGAACCGTTCTCGGGGACTTGGCCGAGGACGGGTATGATGCGGAATGGGATTGTGTGGGCCCCGACCAGATCGGCGCGTCCCAGCATCGTGAGCGCGTCTGGGTACTGGCAGACGCCAACCACGAGGGACGCCAAGGGCCAATCTGGGCTGGGCAATCGCACCAGGCGCGGCCGGAATGGCAAGCTGCATGTCGCGAACCTCTGCGATCAACTCGTGGATATTGGCCGCCCGGACCTCGTGAGGTCGCCGACATTCCGAGAATGGCTGATGGGCCTGCCGATCGGGCACACCGCCTTGCCGCCCTCGGCAACGCCGTCGTCCCGCAAATCCCGGAGATGATCGGCAACGCGATTCTCGCGATCCGCGAGGCCGCTCCCATGCCCCTCTTCGCAGCAGCGTGAGCGCCATGACGTCCTTTCCCGCCCTCACGATCTGGCAGCCGTGGGCCACGCTCATCATGGCCGGCGCGAAACCTCACGAATTTCGCGGATGGGCCGCACCGAGGCATGTTCGCGGCAGGCGCATCGCGATCCATGCCGGCGCTCGCCCGGTTCGGCTGTCGGAGCTGCGTGCGCTGCGCCTCCAACTCCGAGGCGACAACGCCACCGGCCTCGACGCTGAGATCGCGCTGCCGCTCCTGGAGCGCTGGACGCAAGATCCATCGACCCTGCCGCTCGCGTCCGTGCTTGGCACCGCCGTCATGGGCGAGCCGGTGAAGGCGCACGAGATCCCCGCCTATGCCGGGCGCTTCGTCAACGACTCGGACCGGGATGACCATGCGAACTTCGCGTGGCCGCTCGCCGACATCCAGATCTTCATGCCGCCGATCCCGGCGAAGGGCGCGCAGGGCTTCTGGAAATGGACGGCGCCGGTGGAGGCTATGGCCGATGTCTGACATGCCGAGCAACTGGCGCGAGGGTCGATCGACCGGCATCAAGGCCGCGACCGCCCAACACGTCGCGGCGCTCGCCAGCGCGTCGACGCCTGCGGAGATCGAGAGCGCCTTTCAGGCGGCGCTCAACGACCTCGGCCGCTACCGGAGCAGCCGGCACAGGCCGATCCACGCCGCGATGGTGGCGCGAGGCTTAGAATTGTGCGCGGCTCATCCGCGAGGAGGCTTTGTTCCCCGCTTTGGTGCGGGTCGGCGCCTCCATGTGCGCGGCGAGGTCTATCGGGTCGGTCGCGGGCAGAACTCGACGGGCGTCCGCTACGTCTGGGCGTACGCCGAGCGGTGGGCCCGCGCCCGCATGGAGGACGGCGGTCTCTCCATCACGGCGTCGAAGCGCGTATGGGGCTCGTGGAGCGATTATCCGCACCGTGCGCTGCGTGTGATCGAGGAGTTCGACGCCGGCAAGCATCGCGATCCGGTGATGAACACCCTGATCCGCCAGCCCGACAGCAGAGGCCCGATCCGGTGCGAGATTGGGGAGGATCAAGATCGTCGCGCCCATCGCCCCTGCGAGTGCGGCGGCACGCTCTTCGATTGGGGTTGCGGATGGTCAAGCCGGATCATCCCCCTCGAGTGGCGCTGCAATCGGTGCTCGGCTGTCTTCATCGAATACGTCAGCGACGAGCGGCTGCGCGCCATCCGCACCCCGTCCCACCCAGCAGGTGCCGCATGAACCGCCGTTTCGCCGCCGACACGTCGGTCTCCACCGACCGCAGCATCGCCGAGATCCGCGCGACGGTCCGCCGCTACGGCGCCAGCGAATTCGCTCACATGGAGAGCGACGCGCAGGCCGCGATCACCTTCACGATGCACGGGCGCCGGATCATGTTCCGGCTCGCGATGCCGGACCCGACCGACCGGGCCTTCACGCAGACCGAGCGCGGCAAGGCGCGGTCCGTGTCCGTCGCCGAGGCCGCGTGGGAGCAGGCGTGCCGCTCCCGCTGGCGGGCGCTCGCCCTGGTCATCAAGGCGAAGCTCGAAGCCGTCGAGGTCGGCATCGTGGTGTTCGAGGACGAGTTCCTGGCGAACACCGTCGCGCCTGGCACCAGCATCACCTTCGGCGAGGCTGTGCGCGAGAGCATGGCCATCGCCCACCGCGACAAGGCGGCGACGCCGCTTCTGCCTTTCCTCAAGCCGGAACGTTCCTGATGCAAGCCCCGCCGATCCTGCTGAACGATCGCGTCTGGTATCCGACCTCCTACCTGGACGAGATCATGCCGGAAGGCAGGCCGTCGCCGAGCGCGTGGCTCTGCCGCCTGGGCGACGGCGCGCACGCTTGGGGGGACGATAGCCTTGAGGAAGACGACGCGTGGAAGCCGGTCGGCATCGCCGAGGGCGAGATCCTGTCCTTCTGCTGCCGCGACTTCCTCGGACGCGCGACGCTGACCCCGCTGAAGGACGGCTCTTTCAGCGCGAGCCAGTGGTTCCCGGCCGACGCCTTCGTGTGGGTCTACGGCGATACCGAGATGTCCGGCGACGGCGTCCCGGATCTCGTCCGGAACATGCGCTCATTCGACTACGAGGAGGGCGAGCACGAAATTCGCGCCTGCCTCTGGAGCCACGAGCACTTCTTCCGCTTCACGGCCGAGGGCGGCCGCCGCGCTTCGAGTGGGTCTCGTCGGCGGGAGAGCGGGCCGATGGTTGATCGCACTGCACCCCTCGCGATCATCGTCATGGTCGCGGATGGCTCCGGCATGGCCCCTCTGCCGCTGGCGTCCTTCACGGAGAACCGCGCCCGCGCGATCACGCACATCGTGCGCGAGCAGATCCGCGAGAACTTGGGCGACGCGCTCGTTCCGACTCCCGTCCCTGCGCCGCCGGCCCGGAGCGGCTTCGAACGCACCGGCACCGCCCTGCCGCCGGAGCCCAGCGCTCGCACGCAGCGCGAGATCGCGCAGGCGCAGGGCTACACCGGCGATGCCTGTGACCGCTGCCTGTCCTTTTCCATGCGCCGCTCCGGCACCTGCATGACCTGCGATGCTTGCGGCACGACCACGGGGTGCTCGTGATGACGAAGAATGACGCCACCCCCGCATCCTCGGTAGAGGCCCTGGCTCGCCATCTCGCCCTGGAACACGTCGAGCAGAACGACGCCCTCGCCGAATACGACTGGCACGCCAGCGATGCGGTCTGGAAAACGGGGTTCCGAGACAAGGCGTGCCGCTACCTGACCGCAGCGCTCGGCGCCGGTGCTTCGGCCGCGAGCACGGGGCCGGAACCGACCCGTCGCCTCTATCTCGACCTCGACGGCGTCATGGCCGATTTCGACGCCCATTTCCCGGCGGTCTTCGGTCTCGACCATCGCGGCATGGCCGACGACGCGATGTGGAAGACGATCAACGCGCACCCGTCCTATTTCCGTGACATGCCGCCCTGCGCCGGCGCCATCGCGTTCTTCCGGTCCATCGAGCACCTGCGGCCGATCATCCTGACGGCCTGCCCGAGGACGAACTACCCCCACGTCGCGCGCCAGAAGCGCGCCTGGGTCCGCGAGCACCTGTCGGAGCACGTCACCGTGCTCCCGGTTCTCGGCGGCCGGAACAAGCCGCTCTTCATGCAGGAGCCCGGTGATGTGCTGATCGACGACTGGGACCGGAATACGGAGGCGTGGGAGAAAGCCGGCGGCGTCGCGATCCTGCATCGGGATTTCGAGGCCACGGCCGCCGCCTTGGTCGGCCTGTTCGACGTAGCCCCCGCAGCCCTGGCTGCCGAGCCCGATGCGGGGGCGCGAGACAAGCTTGCGGAAATCGAGACCCTTGTTGACGCGTTGCTTTGCGCTTCGACTTCTCTCGAAGAGACTTACCGGAACTATAGCTTAGGTTCGCAGGAAGCTGCATTAGAGCGAAAAATAGAGGCTCGCGACGCATTAATATCTGCCATATCAGTAGCTACGTTCGCCCCCACGCCCCGCCCTGAGCCCACTCCGCGCCCGGTGGAGGTCGAGAGGCTGAGGGAGGAGCGCTCGGCAATCTGTCGCGAACTCGGCTGCATCGAGATGCCGGGCATTCCGCTGTCCTTCGTCCAGGACCTCCGGCGGCAGCTCACCAAGGCACACGCTCGGAACGGCGAACTCATCAGGTCTTGGGACCCGGCGACGCCAACCGAGCGCCAGGAACTCGACCGGATGCGGCGAGGCTGGGGGCCTTCGTCCCCGACCGAGCGCGAGCGGCGGCGGCAGGACGTGGCTGCCTGTCTCCAAGCGCTCAGCACAGCCATGACGAACCTGTCCGTTGGCGAAGACGAGGACGTGCCGGAGGAGGCGCAGGACCGGCTCGATCTCGCCTACGAGCGCGTTAGCCAGCAGCACACGAAGGTCGTTGAGATCCTGCGCGTGCTCGTCGCCGATCCGAAGGAATGGCCCGATATCGTGGCTGCGGAAGAACGCGGTGCGGCCCGCGCCCTCTCCGCCGCCCAAGGCGATCAATCGGAAAAGCCTGAGGTCTCAACGTTCTCTCACTGGACCACAAACGATCTCGCAGCGCAGTGTCGAATGCAGTCGCGCGAGATGCTGGATCCAGAGCTTTCGCGGTTTTTCACCGCTGTATCAGAACGGTTGCTCACCCTCTCCGCCACCCAAGGCGATCAGCCGGCGGGGGATGCGTGATGGCGCCTCGTGCTTACTACAACGAGATCGACCCTGACGCCGCTGCCATCCTGCGCGAGCTGATCGCCGATGACGTGATCGCGCCCGGCGACGTCGATCCCCGCTCCATCAAGGACGTCAGCGCCGATGACCTTCGCGGCTACACGCAGTGCCATTTCTTTGCCGGAGGAGGCCTCTGGTCCGTCGCGGCCCGGCTCGCCGGCTGGCCCGACAGCAGACCTCTTTGGACCGGCTCCTGCCCGTGCCAGGGCGAAAGCGTCGCGGGACTGCGCCTCGGAGCCGATGACCCAAGGCATCTGTGGCCGGACCTATTTCGGCTCATCCGTGCCGGAAGGCCCGCTGTCGTCATGGGAGAGCAGGTTGCGCGAGCGGCTGGCACTCATTGGCTCGACCGAGTCTGCGCTGATTTGGAAGACGAGGCATACGCCGTCCGGGCGGTCGATGTCCCGACTTGCGCCGTCGACGCGCCTCACCAACGGCAAAGACTGTGGTGGCTCGCTGTGGAGCACGGCGAGAGCCTCGGACGGAGAAAAGGGTGGCCCGAACATGAGCTTCGGAGCGGGCGGCGTACCGCTCCCGGCGCAGATGTAAGCACCCACGAGGGTATCAGCGTCTCTGTCGAGATGGATCAGGCCGCGACAGACGCGTGGAGCCGCCTCTGCGCTCTGCTGGACCCGCTGGTGCAGCTTTACCTTCCCAGGGAGAATACCGATGTCGCGGGCTGATGATCTGGCGGGGCTGCTGGAACGCAGCCGCGACCTTCACGACAAGATGGCCGACAGCCACCCGAAGCTGCGCCGTGGGCAAGTCTGGTGCCGAACCTGCGGCCACACCGAATTGGTGAATAGCGCCACCTGCCTGCGCTCCGGCTGGCCGAAGTGCTGCGGCTACACGATGACAATCGATAGCCCTTCGGAGGCCCGCCATGCCGGCTGACGATGCGCAGGACCGCCGGGTGCTGGCGGTATCTCGTGCGATGGACGAAGCAGCGCAGCCGAGTGCCCTGTTGCTGGCCTGTGGCGAGATGACCGCCCAGGAGATGTGCACGGCGAAGGCGGTCGCCCACCTGATGACCAGAGTGGCGCTGGATGCCCTCCACGCGCCCGCCACCCCCGACGACCGCGAGGCGGAGCGGGTCCGGGCGGTGGAGGAGATGCGGGAGCGGGCGATGCGGGTGTGCGAACTGATTTCAACCACATACGCCAACCGCATCGGAACCCCCGAGGAGCGGACGGGGGTCGACGGCGAGTGCAGTCTGGCGGTTGCAAGGGCCGAAGACGCAATCCGAGCCCTCCCGATCCCCGAAGGCGCGCGGCCGGCGGAGGATGGGCTTAAGCCTCCTCGCGTGGAGTTCCACCAGCACGATTGGATCCCCGGCTTTGCGGCCTTCGCACCCGGCGCGACCACGCCCGGGCCCGACAGCCGAGCCTTCTGTGTGCTGAACCTCGGCAGCATTCTCGGCACCGTCGAGACCGGTGACGTGCCGCCGACCGACCTGCCGTACTTCATCGCCGAGAGCATGATGCACGAGGTCATGCACGCCTTGGAGCAATGGGCCGGAACCGAGTTCAGCGAGGAGCGCGTCGAGGCACTGTTGGCGAAGTACCGCGCCCTCTCGACCGGACCCGGAGGTGGTGATGCCTCGACGTGATCCCTACCGCGCCCTTGCGGACGGCCTTCGGAACGCCTTAGGGGCCACGCCTCCCGGGCGCCCCCGCACGCCGCTGCATCTGACGGTCGAGGAGTGGGCCCTCGTCATCGACGCGCTCGACCGGGCCGCTAAGCCCTATGCTCGCGGCAGATCCGGCCGCCGCGCCCTCCTCGAAAGCGACGGAGGCGGTAATGGCGCGTGAGATGACGGAGGAGGAGGAACACGCGCTGGATCGTGCTGAGGCCGCGCTCGACTCTCTGACGGACGGGTGGATGGCCGAGAACACCGAGATGCGGGTGTCGATAACCCTTATCGCGCGGATGGCGCCCGTGCCATTCCGCGAACGTGTGGCGGCCCAAGTCGATCAGATGGTGCGGCTCGCCTATCGAGAGGGGCTGTATCACGGCTTCTGCGGCCACAAGGACATGGCCGCCGGCCGCACCGCGCTCGCCAAGGATGGGGAGGGGCGGGGATGAGCACCAACGCACCCCCGTTCGACCCGCTGCACCCGACGCCGGAACAGCAGGACGACATGACGGCCGGCTACCTCGCGGCCGGAGGAGGAGGCCCTAAGCCCGATCTCGCCTCCATCGCCTACGAGCATGGGTGGCGGATGCGCCGGAACGATATGGCCGGCGTGACGGACGACGATCAGTGGGAGTTGGCGAGGCGGTGGAGGGAGGAGCGCGGATGATCTGTTACACGCCTCAGCAGGTCGCCGAGCGGTGGAAGTGCTCGGCCTCGTTCGTCCGCCGCCTGATCGACAATGGAGAGTTGTCGGCGTTCCGGGTCGGAGGCAAGCTGCTGCGCGTGACCGACGCAGCCCTCACGGATTACGAGCGATGCCAGAGTACAAGCTCCAACGTTTCCGTGGAGGATGGGCCGTCGCCCTCTACGAAGGAGGGAAGCGCCTCAGCCGTCGTCAGCTTGGAGCACGCGATGCGGCGGGAGCGTCGGCAGAGTTCGCCAGGGTCGTCGCGGATGCGACGCGACCCGTAGATCCGGACCTCCGCACGATCTGGAACGCCTATGTCGCGGATCGTGAGGGGCGACGAATCGCTCAAAACATGACGTGGTCCGGCGCGGCCGTCCTGCCATTTTTCGGGGATCTCAAGCCGCAGGACGTCACACAGAAGCTCTGCCGGGCCTATGCGGCGCTGCGGCGGAAAGCCAAGCGCGGGTCCGCCGCGCAGCAGGTTCGGTACGAGGCGAGCGGGCGACCCGTGCCGGTCGGGGTGTCGGACAGCACGATTCGGACAGAGCTGAACCAGCTTCGGACCGCGCTTCTGTGGGCCGAGAGCGTCGGGCTGATCGTGAAGGCGCCGGCGATCGAGATGCCCGGCGCGGGCCAGGCACAAGACCGTCACCTGACGCGCGAGGAATTCGACCGGCTGCTCGCGGCAGCCGAGACACCGCATCTGCGTCTCTACCTCCTGCTCGCCATCTCGACGGCGGGTCGGAACGCGGCGCTCCTCGAACTCACATGGGATCGTGTCGATTTCGATCGCGGACTCGTGTTCCTCGGCCCGCGCCATATCCTTCGCCCCCAGAAGGGTAGGGCGACGGTGCCGATGACCAGCGCTCTTCGCGCCGCCCTGTCGAATGCTCACGCCTATCGCCGAACCGATCGCGTCATCGAGTGGGCCGGCGAGCCGGTTCGGAGCGTGCGCACAGCGCTCGCGGGGGCAACGCGGCGCGCCGATCTCTCCAAGGTCACGCCCCACATGATCAGGCACAGTGCGGCGGTTTGGATGGCCGAGGCGGGCCGTCCGATGGGCGAGGTCGCCGCCTTCTTGGGGCATTCGGACGACATCATTACGCAGCGGGTCTACGCGCGGTTCAGCCCGAGCTACCTGCGCGGCAGCGCGCAAGCGTTGGAGGTCGGAGGGCCACGCGCGAACCTGAAGCGGTAAGGCCGCGCGCTCAGAGGTTCGGAAGAACCTGAAAGCACCCACCAGCGGTGCAACTAAGTCATTGAAAGAAATGGTGCCGCTTGAGGGATTCGAACCCCCGACCCCCTCATTACGAATGAGGTGCTCTACCAGCTGAGCTAAAGCGGCGCGACGTCGGGGAGCGGTGCTACGCCGCCGGATCGTCGGGGGCAGGCTTTATCGGCCCGCGCCCGGATTGGCAAGGCTGATGCTAGGCTGCCGACGCCGGGATGCTCGCCCCTCCCGGTCCGGGAGGGCTCGGCCAGGCCGGGCCGATGCAAGCCTGCCACGGCCGGCCCGGAAACGCCCCGGCGGCGGCGGCCGGCTTGACCGTTCGGGATGCCGGCCCGAAGTCTGCGGTAACGACCGGAGGTTGCCTGCATGTCGCTGATCGCCCGCCTTCGCGCCTATGCCGCGGACGCCTTCGGCCTGGCCGCCACCGAGGAGGTGGCGGTCGACGACCAGCATCTCGCCGCCACCGCGCTTCTCGTCCATGTCGCCCGCGTGGACGGGACCCTGGCGCCCTCGGAGGCCGAGCGGCTGGCGCGGCTGGTGCGCGGGCGATACGCGGCGACCGAGGCCGAGTCGCGGGCCCTGATCGCGCGGGCCTCGGCCATGGACGCCGCCACCCGCGACGTGGCGCAGCTCGTCGAGATGATCGGCCGCGAGACGGACGAGACGGCGCGGGCGGGCCTCCTCGCCATGGCCTGGTCCATCGCCGGCGCGGACGGCCATGTGGACGAGTTCGAGGAGGCGCTGGTCTGGCGTCTCGGCCGCCTGCTCGGTCTCGACGAGCCGGCCATCGCCTTCGCGCGGGCGCAGGGGTTGACCGGGCGCGAGACCGGCCCGGCGCCGATCGCCTGACGATCCGGGCCGCCCGGAGATGATCGCGAGCCTGACGCTCATCCTCCTCGCCCAGCTCGCGGGGGAGGTCGCCGCCCGCTCTGCCGGCCTTCCGGTTCCCGGTCCGGTGCTCGGCATGGCTCTGATGCTCGGTTTCCTCGTCCTGCGCGACCGGGCCGGGCGCGGCGCCGGGCGCCTGCTGCCGGCGCCCCTGACCGACGGCACCCTGGAGCGCACGGGGCGGGGGCTGCTCGCCAACCTGTCGCTGATGTTCGTGCCGGCGGGCACGGGGATCGTCGGACGGCTCGACGTGGTGCGGGCGCAGGGGCCGAAGCTCGCCGTCGTGCTCGTGGCCTCCACCGTCGTCGCCATCGCCGTGACGGCGGTGACCTTCCTCGTGGTGGCGCGGTTGCTCGACCGGGGCGGGGACGCGGCGTCCGGGGAGCGGCCGTGAGCGGGGAGTTCGCGGTCTGGGTCTATCTCTCGCGCACGCCGCTGCTCTGGCTGACGGTGACGCTCGCCGCCTATCTCGTCGCCGACCGCATCGCGCTCGCGAGCCGGCGGCATCCGGTGGCCAACCCGGTGCTCATCGCCATCGCGATCACGGGGACGATCCTCGTCGCGACGGGGACGCCCTTCGCCGATTATTTCGAGGGCGCGCAGTTCGTGCATTTCCTGCTCGGCCCGGCGACGGTGGTGCTGGCGCTGCCGCTCTACGAGTACCGCGCCACGGTGATGCGCTCGCTGCTGCCGATGCTGGCCGCGCTGGTGGCGGGCTGCCTGGCGGCGATGATCTCCGCCGTCGTCTTCGCGGAGGTGCTCGGCCTGCCCCGGCCGGTGATCGTCTCGATCGCGCCGAAATCCGTGACCACGGGCGTCGCCATGGGCGTCTCCGAATCGCTCGGCGGCGATCCGACGCTCACTGCCGTCATGGTGATGCTCACCGGCGTGACAGGGGGAATCCTGGTCTCGCCGCTCCTCGATCTCATGCGCATCCGCGACAGGCGGGCGCGGGGCTTCGCGGCGGGGCTCGCCGCGCATGGGGTGGGCACCGCCCGCGCCTTCCAGGTCAGCGAGGTGGCCGGCACCTTCGCCGGCATCGCCATGGGCTTGAACGCGTTCCTGACGGCTGTCCTCGTGCCGCTCGTGCTGCGCTGGCTGTCCTGAGCGCCGAGCCGGATAAACGAGTCTTCGTTCCAGGCGAGGACTTCGTCCGGGCAGTATCGCGATGGATGCCGCCGGTGAAAGCCCGTTCGAAATATGGGAGCGTGTTCCGCGCGCACTTGAAGAGCGCGCTCTTTTCGGCTGAAGCTCTTGCGGGAGAGCGGGCGCCGTCACGCATGTCCGCGAGCGGGTATTTCAAGAACGGAGATATCTTCAGTCCGGCTGTGTGGTGAGAGCGGCGCCTTTGTTTGGTCGGGTATCGCACGATAAGTGCTCGCGCGCACGAACGGGCGGGTGGCTCGGGAATAAGGCCGAAGGGACGACGGTCTTAACGGAAGGCGACGGACGCACGGCCGGGGCGGGGCGCGGCCGGAGGCTTCGGCGAACACGGGACATCGCCGCTCGCGCGGCGTGGAAGAGCCAGCAGGCGCGGATCGTCCGACGGGCGTTTCGCGCGGATGAGGACGGGGCGCTGCGGGGCGCCGGAACGACGGCGGTACGGGTTTCGTGAATACGGTCGGCGACATCGCGATTCGCGCCTCGGGGCCGGCCTTCGGGCTGGAGACCCTGCGCGAGGTCGCGGCCGCTCCCGGCGGCACAATCCATGTGGACGACGCCGCGCTCCTGTTCCGGGGCGATTACGCGCGCTCCGGCACGGATCTCGTGATCAGCGGGGACGGGCACCGGCTCGTCGTCCACGACTATTTCGCCCTGGAGCACCGTCCCCGGCTGGTCGCGCCGAACGGAGCCTCCCTCGACGAGTCCGTGGTCGCGGGCCTTGTCCGCGCGGCGACGGGGGATGTCACTGCCCAGGCCGGCGCCGCTCCGACCACGGACGCGACGGCCGCCATCGGCCGGGTGCAGAAGCTCACCGGCTCCGCGACCGTCATGCGCAACGGCGTCGCCGTGGCGCTGCATGTGGGCGATCTCGTCTACAAGGGCGACGCCGTGCAGACGGGGGCCGGGTCGTCGCTGGCGATCTCCTTCCTCGACGGGACGCTGTTCAACCTCTCCGCCGACGCGCGGATGCTCCTGAGCGACCTCGTCTACCAGGCGTCGGGCACGGGCAACTCCGCGCTGTTCAACCTCGTCCAGGGCTCGATCACCTTCGTCGCCGGGCAGGTCGCCAAGACCGGCGACATGAAGGTCGGCACCCCGGTCGCGACGATGGGCATCCGCGGCACCGCCGTGCACGTCACCATCGAGGCCGACAACGGCACCACGACCTTCTCGGTGATGACCGAGCCGGACGGCCATACCGGCCGCTTCGACGTCTACGACCGCAAGGACCCGACCAAGCTCCTGTTCACGGTGTCCGATCCCGGCATGATCGCCATCGTGCGCCCGGACGGCCCCTATCAGGTCACTTTCGAGCAGCTCCCGAAGCCCCCCGTCGACGTGCAGACGGAGCTCGGCATCGTCCAGCAGCTCTTCCGCACCATCGCCGAGGCACCGCGCCTGCCGGTCTTCCAGGGGCCGTCGACCGGCGGGGGATCGGGGTCGGGCACCGCCCCGAACCTGATCCTGCCGCAGCCGGACATCCAGACGCCGGTGCTGCCCACCACCCCGACCGCGCCGACAGGCCCGACCCAGCCGCAAGGCGGCACCGGCGGGTCGGGCGGTTCGAACCGTGGCGAGAGCCCGCCCGATCCCTCCGGCGGTGTGCCGCCGCCGTCCGGCCAGGATCCGGTGCCGCCCCTCGCGCTCGACGCGCGGAGCGGGACCGTGAGGCAGGACGCGGCCCTGATCGCGACGAGCGTCGGCCAGGGGCTGCTCGGCGCTGCGGCCCTGCCGACCACCCGCGTGGTCGCCGCCCATGCCGGCACCGATGCGACCACGGCCGAGGTGCCGCTCACGGGCGATGCCGTGATGCTGCAAGGGCGCTACGGCATCCTGCTGCTGCACGCGGACGGGACCTACATCTATCTCGCGGACCATGCCGCCGCCCTGGCCGCCGGCCAGCACGGGGCCGACGTGTTCAGCTTCCGGGCGCAGGGGCAGGGCGGCGCCACCGCCAGCGCGACGCTCACCATCGACGTGGTCGGCGTCAACGACGCGCCCGTGGTCTCCGCGCCTGTCCATCTGGCGACGGCGGGCGGCCCGGCGGCGCGCGTCATCACCACGGCGGAACTCCTCGCCAACGCCTCGGACGTGGACGGCGACGCCTTGAGCGTCTCCGGCCTGCACATCGCGCAGGGGCAGGGCACCCTCGCCGAGCTCGGCGACGGACGCTACCGCTACGCCCCCGCCTCCGCGCACGGCTCCTCCGACCCCGTGGTGCTCGCCTATACGGTGTCCGACGGCCAGGGCGGGACGGTCGCGCAGACGGCGCAGCTCACGGTGCCCTTCGCGAACGCCGCCCCCACGGCCTCGGCGCCCGTGACGCTCGCCGACAGTGCCGAGGATACGAGCCGGATCGTCACGGCGGCGCAGCTTCTCGCGGGTGCCACCGACGCGGACGGCGACACGCTGTCGGTCTCGGGCCTGCATGTGACGAGCGGCGGCGGGACGCTCACCGACCTCGGCAGCGGCAGCTACCGCTACGACCCGTCGCCGAACGCCAACGGTCCGGTGACGCTCGGCTACACCGTATCGGACGGCTATGGCGGCAGCGTCGCCCAGAGCGCGCATTTCACGCTGACGCCGGTCAACGACGCGCCGACCGTATCGGGCCCCGTCGCGCTGTCGGACGGCGTCGCCGGCATGCCGCGCGGGATCACCCTCGCCCAGCTTCTCGCCGGGGCCGCGGATGTCGACGGGGACGCGCTGGCCGTGACGGGCCTGCATGTCGTCAGCGGCGGCGGCACGCTCACCGACAACGGGGACGGAACCTACCGCTACCTGTCCGCCAGGGACGCCGCCGGCCCGGTCGTGCTGGGCTATGCCGTCTCGGACGGCCACGGCGGCAGCGTCGACCAGACCGCGCGCTTCACGCAGGCGCCGGGAAACCACCCACCCACCGTCACCGGTCCGGCGGCGCTGCCGGACGGGACGGAGGACACGCCGCTCACGATCACGGCGGCACAGCTTCTCTCGGGCGCGAGCGATGTGGACGGGGACGCCCTGTCGGTCACGGGGCTGCATGTGACGAGCGGCGGCGGGACGCTCACCGATCTCGGCGGGGGGAACTACCGCTACGACCCGTCTCCGAACGCCAACGGTCCCGTGACGCTCGGCTACTCCGTCTCGGACGGCCATGGCGGCAGCGTCGCCCGGTCCGCGGGGTTCACCCTCGCTCCCGTGAACGACGCGCCGGTGGTGACGCTGGGCTCCGGCGGGCAGACCTATACCGAGGACGACCCCGCGCTCGCGGTGGCGACGGACCTGAGCGTCCGGGACATCGACAGCACCCTGCTCTCCGGCGCGAGCGTGCGCATCGCCGCCGGCTTCCACGCCGGGCAGGACGTGCTCGCGGTCTCCCTCGCCAACGCGAGCGGCATCTCCGGGAGCTACGACGCGCAGACCGGCGTCCTGACGCTGACGGGGGCCGCGACGCTCGCCGCCTATATCGCGGCGCTGACCTCCGTGACCTACGCCAACACCAGCGAGGCGCCCTCCGGCGACACGCGCACGCTCGCCTTCTCGGTGACGGACGATGCCGGGGCGCAGAGCGGGATCGTCTCGCGCGAGGTCGCCGTGGTGCCGGTCAACGACGCGCCGACCCCGCATGACGACAACGCCTTCGTCTCGGCCGGCTCCTCCGTGACGCTGGCGGTGCTCGCCAACGACACCGATCCCGACGGCGACGCGGTGTCCGTCGCCTCGGTCGGGACGGCCGAGCATGGCAGCGTCACCCTCAACGACGACGGCACGATCACCTATACGCCGGTCGAGGGCTTCGCCGGGCCGGACCGCTTCACCTATCTCGCCACCGACCCGTCCGGGCTGACCGCGCAGGCGACTGTGGACATCGTGGTCGGCTATTCGGCCCACAAGGCGGTGGGAACCGACGTCTTCCTCCAGGGCGCCTATATGGAGATCGGCGTATCCGGCAGCGGCTCGCTCGGCTCCGCCGCCGATGCGCCGAGCGGCTTCCACCCGCAGGGCTCGTCGCAGATCTCCTTCGTGATCGACACCAACGGCTGGGGCTCGGGCACCACGCCGACCTCGAACGACGTGACGCTGCCCGGCACCCCCGAGGACGCGATCGTCCTCGGCCATGACGGCCAGAGCTTCGCCAATTCGGAGCGGACCGGCCTCACCCAGTTCGCCGCCAAGACCCTCGACACCTCGTCGGGCTCGCATCTCCAGGCCACGACCGTCGGGCTCACCGCGGTGAACGGGTTGCAGATGACCCAGGTCATCGATCTCGACCCCAACGCGAGCTACTTCTCCACCACGGTGACGCTCACCAACACCTCGGCCACGGATACCCTGCACGACGCGCGCTACATGCGCAGCTTCGACCCCGACCAGGACGCGGTCTTCTACGGCGACTACGCCACCGACAACGACGTGCTGGCCAACCCCACCGGCGGGGGCGGGGCGGCCATCGTGCAGGCGCTCGGCACGCATTCCGGCACCTCGGTGAACCTCGTCTCCTTCGACGGCGGGGCGCGCGCGTCGAGCGACCAGTTCTTCAACCACGACGCCTACCTGCCCGGCGTCTACGACAGTCCGGCGGACCCGAACGGGACCCATTCCGATATCGGCATCGCCATGGACATGGATTTCGGCGACCTCGCCCCCGGCCAGAGCGTGACGCGCACCTTCTACACCACCCTGAACAACCGCTCGGGCGCCAACGACCTCATCATCGGCACCGCCGGCGCCGACGTCATCGACGGGAAGGGTGGCGACGACATCGTCATCGGGCTCGGCGGCGACGACATCCTGACCGGGGGCACCGGCAGCGACACCTTCGTCTTCATCCCGCACGGGAACGACGGCCTGACCCACGCCGCGACCAACGCGCCGACGATCACCGACTTCACGCCGGGCGCCGACGTGCTCCAGTTCGACCATACCCTCTTCGCCACGGCCGAGGCGGCGCTCGGCCATGCGGTCCAGGCGGGCGCGGACGTGCAGATCGCCTGGGACTCGGAGAACGAGCATACCGTGCTGACCCTGCGCAACGTCCAGGTGAGCGACCTGCACCTGCGCGACATCCACGTCGTCTGAGCGGGCGCGCCATGCCGCCGGCCGTTCTCCAGCGCCGCGACGGCGACGAGGCCGCCGCCGCCGCTACGGGCGGGCCCGCGCGGTGGCTCAGGTTCTTCCGGGTGCGCGCTCCGCAGGACGGCCCACCCCACCCCGGCCGGGGATGGCGGCGGCCCCGCATCGGCCTCGACCGCTGGCTGGCGCTCGCGCTCCTCGCCGCCCTGGTTCCGGTCCGCCTGTGGGATCCGGCGCCGGTGGAGACCCTGCGGCTGCGCACCTTCGACGCCTTCCAGTCGCTCCATCCCCGCCCGACGACCCTGCGGCCCGTGACCATCGTCGACATCGACGAGGACAGCATCCGCGCCTTCGGGCAGTGGCCCTGGGCGCGCACCCGCGTCGCCGATCTGGTGCGCCGGCTGACGGAGGCGGGGGCGGCGGCCATCGCCTTCGACGCGGTCTTCCCCGAGCCGGACCGGCTCTCTCCGGGGCTGGTGGCCGCCTCGCTCCCCGATCTCGACCCGGCGACGCGGGAGGCGCTGGGAAAGCTCCCGAGCAACGACGCGGCCTTCGCCCAGGCCGTCGCCGCCTCCCGCGTCGTGCTCGGCCAGACCGCCCTGGAGCAGGCGACGGACAACGAATCCGCCCTGCCGCAGACGGGGTTCGCCACGCTCGGCCCCGACCCCTCGGCCTTCCTCTCCCGCTTTCCCGGCCTGCTGCGCAACGTGCCCGAGCTGGAGCGGGCGGCGGCGGGCCGAGGGCTCTTCACCATCGTGCCCGAGCGCGACGGCATCGTGCGCCGGGTGCCGCTGGTGATGATGGCGGAAGACCGCATGGTCCCGGCGCTGAGCCTCGAGGTCCTGCGCGTGCTCACGGGGGGCGGCGCGGTGCTGGTGCGCGCCGACGCGGCCGGCGTCGGCGCCGTGGCGCTGCCGGGCTTCGAGATCCCCACCGACGCCGCCGCCTCCGTCTGGCTGCACTTCAACCACCACGATCCGGCCCGCTTCGTCTCGGCCAAGTCCGTGCTCGACGGCAGCCTCGATCCGGCGAAGGTGGCCCAGCGCATCGTCCTCGTCGGCACCTCGGCCATCGGGCTTCTCGACAACAAGACCACGCCCGTCGACCGCACCATCCCCGGCGTGGAGGTGCATGCGCAGGTGCTGGAGAGCGTGCTCACCAAGGCGACGCTCTCCTACCCGAGCTATTCGACCGTGGTGGAGCTGCTGCTCACCGTCGGCGTCGCGCTGGGCATCGTCGTGTTCGCGCCCGTGCTCGGGGCGGCCTGGCTCATGGTGCTCGGCGCCGTGGTGGCGAGCTTCATCGCGGCCATCGCCTGGTCGCGCTTCACCCAGCTCGGCATCCTGATCGACCCGACCTTTCCGCTGATGGCGAGCTTCAGCGTCTACACGGTGCTGGTCTTCACGAACTACACGCGCGAGCAGATGGGGCGGCAACGCATCCGCTCCGCCTTCGGGCAGTACCTGTCGCCGGCGCTGGTCGAGCAGCTCGCCTCGCACCCGGAGAAGCTGCGCCTCGGCGGCGAGGAGCGCTGGCTGACCATCATGTTCAGCGACGTGCGCGGCTTCACGGCGATCTCGGAGTTCTACAAGACCGATCCCGCCGGGCTCACCGCCCTGATGAACCGCTTCCTGACGCCGCTCACCAACGCGATCATCGGAAAGCGCGGCACCATCGACAAGTACATGGGCGACGCCATCATGGCGTTCTGGAACGCGCCGCTGGACGACCCCGACCAGGAGGCCAATGCCTGCGCGGCGGCGCTCGAGATGATCGCGCGCATGAGCGCGCTCAACGCCCTGCGCAAGACGGAGGCGGAATCGGGCGGCTTCCCGGTGCTGCCCATCGATATCGGCATCGGCGTCAACACCGGGCGCTGCGTCGTCGGCAACATGGGCTCGGACCTGCGCTTCGACTATTCCGTGCTCGGCGACACCGTGAACCTCGCCTCGCGCCTCGAAGGCCAGTCGAAATTCTACGGCGTGAAGATCATCCTCGGCGCGGCGACGGCCCGCGCCGTGGCCGATCGTTTCGCCGTCCTCGAGATCGACCTGATCCAGGTGAAGGGGAAGACCCAGGCCGAGACCGTCTCGACGCTGCTGGGCGACGCGGACCTGCGCGCCTCCGACGCCTTCGCGGCCCTGGCCGCCGGGCATGCCGCCATGCTCGCGGCCTATCGCGGCCGCGACTGGGCCGGCGCGCGCGCGGGGATCGCGGCCTGCCGGGCCTGCGAGGCGGCGGCGGGGCTGTCGGGCCTCTACGACCTCTACGCCGCCCGCATCGCCGCCTTCGAGGCCGAGCCGCCGCCGGAGGACTGGACGGGGGTCTATGTCGCGCTGACGAAGTAGCCGCTTCTGGTTTTCGGTCGATGCGTTCGGCCGCGCGCGTCTCCCTCCCCCGCTCTGCGGGGGAGGGTGGGCCTCGCGTGAGCGAGGGTCGGGAGAGGGGAGCGCGCTCTCCGGCACCGTCGCTCCCCTCTCCCGACCCGCTTCGCGGGCCACCCTCTCCCGCAAAGGAGAGAGGGAGAGAAGGGCGCCGGAACCGGGATCCGTCTCTCCTGCACGGCCCCTACCGCATCACCGCGTCGAGCAGCCGGTTGGTGTCGGCGAGCTTGCCGGCGAGCTGGAGGATCAGGAAGCGCTGCACCCGCGAGGCGAGGTCGGGCCGCTCGTGCTCCATCCGTGCGAGCGCCGCCCGGTCGAGGGCCACCACGCGGCAGGGGCTCTCGGCGAGCGCCGAGGCGGTGCGGGCGCCCCCGCGCACCAGGGCGATCTCGCCGATCAGCGTGCCGGCGGTGGTGGTGCGCAGGCGCAGGTTCGGCCGGCCCGGCCGTTCGAGCTCGATGGAGACCGTGCCGGCCTCGACGAAATACATCGCCTCCGCCTCGTCGCCCTGGCGGATCAGGCGCGCGCCGGGGTCGAGGCTCATCGGCGTGAGGTAGGGGCCGAGCTCGCTCTCGGGGATCGTGCAGCCGAGGGCGCGGCCGATCTGGCGGGCGAGGGTCTCCTCGCTCTCCCCGGCATGCCCGCCCGCTTCCGCGAGGAGGGCGGCCTCCGCCCGCTGGAGCGCGTGGTCGAGGGTGTCGACGGCGCGGGCCCTCGGCGCCGTCGCCGCGATCTGCCCACGCACGCTCGCCGGCACATGCACGAGGAGCAGGTCGAAGCGGTGCTCGTCGGCGATCTGGGCGATGGCGCGGAAGGCGACGAGGGCCGAGCTGTCGAGGGCGACGCATTCCTCGAAATCGAGGACCACCGTGCGCAGGTCCGGGGCGGCGGTGGCCGCCGCCTTGATCCGCCGCCGGACGGTCTGGGCGTTGAGGAAGAACAGGTAGCCCTGGAGCTTGAAAACCAGCGTCCGGCGACCGGCCGCCATCAGCAGCCGCGCGGCCTCGGGCGAGCGGATCACGCTGCTCGGGCGCTCGGCCCCGTCGAGCACCACCCGCACCGCCGGGATGCGCCCGTACTGGAGCGCGAAGATCAGGATCGCCAGGGCGAGGCCGATCAGGAACCCGTCCACCGTCCCGAGGATGGCGGCGCCGAAGCAGACGACGAGGGCGGTCCCGGCCTCCCAGCGCGGCAGCGTGCGGCATTCGCCGACGAGCCGGCCGACCAGCCCGAGGCCGATGGCGACCAGGGTGCCGCCGCCGATGGGGCGCGGCATCAGCTCGAGCAGTCCGGCGCCGCCGAGGAGGAGCGCCGCCTGCCCGGCCACCACCAGGGCGTAGCCGAGCCGGTTGCCGCCGCCGTTGGAATGGAGCGTCAGGGTCGAGGTGCGTCCGACGCCCAGGGTCAGGCCGCCGGCGAGCCCCCCGAGCAGGTTGGCCGCGCCCGTCGCGACGAAGATGCGGTCGACATGCAGGTCGCGCTTCAGGTCGAGCTCGATGCTGAGCACGTAGAGGACCTGCACGATCACCGCGACGAGCACGAGAGTCGCGAGCTTCGGCGCCAGGGGGAGCAGGCTCCCCGCGTCGAGCCCGGTCCCGTCGAGGATCTGCGGCATGCGCAGCAGCGACCCGTGCGGCAGCGGGCCGATGAGCCAGCCCTCGGCCTGGGCCGTGGGGATGTCGATGCCCAGCGCCAGCCGCGCCGCATGCACGGCGAGCGCGCTGCCGAGGATCAGCGCCGGGTAGACGCTCCAGTGCCGGATCCGGCGCGGCAGATAGAAGGCGCCGACGCCGATGGTCACTGTCGCCAGCGCCTGCTCGACGCTCGCGGGCCTCACCCCCTCGCCGAGGGAGCGGACGGCGCCGTCGAGACCGGCGCCGACATGGAGGCCGCCGGAGATGAACAGCAGGCCGATGCCGCCGAGATAGCCCGTCAGCACCGGATAGGGCAGGAGCTGCGCCAGCAGCGACATCCGGCAGAAGCCGAGCGCGAGGAACGCGATGCCGGTGACGCCGGTCGCGATGCCGCAGACGAGGATCGCCGCATGCCCGATGGCGCGCGCGTCGGTGACGCCGGTCGCGGCCAGATGCGCGGCGACCGAGGCCGCGATGGCGGCCTGCACGATGGCGGCCGCGCCGATGAAGGACAGGGTGATCGGCACGCCCCGGCGGATCGCCGACAGGAGGAGGCTGCCCGCCACATAGGCCATCAGCATGGCCGAGAGCCCGTCTGCGATCGCCCCGGCCAGGGGCCCGGCGAAGACGAGCTGGACATAGGCCATCAGGTCGGTGACGAGCACGATCGAGGTGACAAGCGCCGCCGCCGCCGTCCTCGGCAGGCCGTCGAGACCGCGCCGGACCCGGCGCGACGGCGGGGCCTGCCCGAGCGCGGAGCTGTAACGGGACTCCATCCGAGGTGGTTCTCCGCCCGGTCTCTGAAAACGGCGCGCCGGGGCGCGGCGGCGGGGGAATTCGATGCCCGGGAGAGGGCTTAGCATCCGCCGGGCCGCGCGCCAGAGCGGCCCCGGTCACAATCTCGGAAAAACCTCCGGCGTGTCCGGCCGTCAACCTTCGAGGCGCCGGGCCACGTCCTCGGCCAGCGACAGGCTCGACGTCAGGCCCGGACTCTCGATGCCGAAGAGCTGCACCAGCCCCGGCAGGCCGTGCTCGGCCGGGCCGTCGATGAGGAAGTCGGCGGCCGGCTCGCCCGGTCCGCTGAGCTTGGGCCGGATGCCGGCATAGTCCGGCACCAGCGACCCTTGCGGCAGGCCGGGCCAGTAGCGCCGGACCGCCTCCTCGAAGCGCCGGGCGCGGGCGGGATTGACCGTGTAATCCTCGTCCTCGATCCACTCGACATCGGGGCCGAACCGCATCCGACCGGCGAGATCGAGGGTGAGATGGGTGCCGAGCCCTCCCTCGACGGGGGCCGGATAGATCAGCCGGGTGAAGGCCGGCCTGCCGGCGAAGCCGAAATAGCTGCCCTTGGCGAGGACGCGGCGCGGCACCCGGTCCGCCGGATAGCCCTCGATCCGCGCCGCGAGCGCCTGCGCGCCGAGCCCGGCGCAATTGACCAGGGCCTCGCAGGGCAGGGCGCCCGGCTCGCGCCCGCCGAAATGCGCGGTCCAGCCGGTCCCGTCCCGCGTCACCCCCTCGACCGGCGTGCCGAGGGCGACGGCGCCGCCGGCCGCTTCGAGGTCGCCGAGGAGCGCCTGCATCAGGGCGTGACTGTCGACGATGCCGGTCTCGCGGGAGAGGAGCGCCCCGGCGCAGGCGAGGGCGGGCTCCATCGCCATGGCGGCACCCGCGCCGACGAGTTCCAGGCCCTCGACGCCGTTGTCGGTCCCGCGCGCGTGCAGCGCCTCGATGGTGGCGAGCTCGTCCGCCGAGGTCGCCACCACGAGCTTGCCGGGGCGGGCATGGGGCACGCCGTGGGCCTCGCAATAGGCGTAGAGGAGCCGCCGGCCGGCCACGCAGTGCCGGGCCCGCAGGGAGCCCGCCGGATAGTAGAGCCCGGCATGGATCACCTCGGAATTGCGCGAGGACACGCCGGTCCCGACGGCCTCTGCGGCCTCCGCGACGACGACCTCGCGTCCCCCGAGCGCGAGGGCCCGCGCCGTGGCGAGGCCGACCACGCCCGCCCCGACGACGAGGACGGTCACGCGGCGACCGGATGAGCGCGCGGCGGTGTCGCGGCAGGGGGCACGGCGGGTCCGTCGTGGATCTTTCGGCGGTCGTCAGCAAACGCCGCGGGCCGCTCCCGTGTCAACGGAAGCGGCCCGGCTCGCCCGCGCGCGGCGGGCGGTGTCGTGTCGTCTCAGGCGAGCAGCGCGCCGTGCTGCGTGGCGGACATGTGGTTCGAGAGGTTCTCGGGGCTCTCGCTGAACTGGAGCAGCACTTCGGCGCGGTCGAGCAGGTGCTGGTCGAGGAGGCTGGTCCAGCAGGCCAGGCCCACGGCGTCGGAGCCGCGATGCAGGGCGTTGTTGTACAGGCTCTCCACGAAGGCGTGGTTGTCGACGTTGGTGCCGTAGCGGGCGGCGAATTCCGGCGAGTTGATGAAGTCGGTCGCCACGTCGTGAAGCGAATAGCCCTGGCCGAGATGGGCCACCCAGAAGTCGAGGCCGGTGGCGTCGGGCGCCCGGTCGAAGGCCGCGCCGTAGAGGCGGAAGGCATCGCCCGTGTTGCCGTCGAGATTGAGCAGGATGGTCTGGTCGGCGAAGTGCACGCGCTCGACGTTGATCATCTCGTCCGTCTGGCCGGTGGCGGTGTTGGTCAGGAGCCAGGCGCCGCTCGACTCGCGGGCCACGCTCCAGGCGCTGAGGAGGCCGCTCTCGACCACGGTGTCGGTGCCGGCGCCGCCGTCCATGACGTTGTGGTGGCCGGTGCCGCTGAAGAAGGTGTCGTTGCCGGCGCCGCCGACGAAGATGTCGTTGCCATGGCCGCCGATGAGCACGTTGCCGTGGTCGTTGGCGACGAGCTTGACGTTGCCGTCGCCGGCGATGGCGGTGTTCACGTTCGAGTCGCTGGAAAGGTAGAGGCCGCGCCCGGCGATCACCGAGGTGGCCCCGGCATGCAGGTCGATGAGCGCGTCGCCCGTCGTCGCCGAGGCGTTGATGACGCCGTGGCCCGAGGTGCTCTGGAGGACGCCGCGGCTGCCGTCGCCGAGGCTGCCGAAGGCGTCGGTATAAACGTAGGTCTCGTCGTTGGCGGCCGGATCGGAGCCGTGCAGCGACAGGGTCGCGCCGGTGAAGGTGCCGGCGACGGCGCCCGTGCCTTCGCTGACCCGCAGGGTCCAGGTGCCGGCGCCGGATTCGCCGAGGAAGGCGTTCGATTCCAGGGTGAAGGTGGTGAAGGCGACGCTGCCGCCGACATGGTTGAGCAGCGTGCTCACGGTGCCCTCGGGCGAGATCAGCTGCACCACGAGGTCGCTGGTGCGGCCGTGATTGCCGGCGAGGGTGATCTCGGCGTTCTCGAGGTCGATCGCGCTGGTCACGTTGAAGCGGTAGGTGATTGCGGTGTTGGCGCGCAGGACCTGGGTCTGCGTGGCGGTGACGCTCAGGTTGAGCTCGTTGGCCGAGGTGCTCTGGGCCGTCCAGGTCTCGGCGAGGCGCACCGCCGCATGGGCGTCGACGACGCCGAAGCCGGTGTCGTTGGAGAAGCGCATGCCGCCGCCGTTCCAGTTCTCGGCGCCGTTGGTCGTGGTGGTGATGCCGCTCGGCTGCTCGGCCGTCATCGCCAGGATGGTGCGCACGTCGCGCCAGCCGAGATGGGGGTTCGCCTCGAGCATCAGGGCGACGACGCCGGAGACCTGGGGGGCCGCCGCCGAGGTGCCGCCGAAGGTGTTGGTGACGTTCGTCGCCGAGTAGCCGGCCGTGCCGGGCAGGTCGGTGGTGGTGATGCCGAGCGTGCCGCCGTTCGAGGGAGCCGAGACCAGCAGCGAGGCGCCGGGGTTCGAGTAGTACGAGACCCCGCCCTCGGAGGTCACGGCGCCGACGGCGATGACGGGGCGGTCGTTCGAGAGGTTCGACAGGTTGGTGTCGCCGCCCGAGACGCGGGAGTTGCCGCCGGCGACCACCTGCACGGTGCCGAGGCCGCCGCGACCGTGGTCGGCGGCGTAGACGATGTCGTTGAAGAAGCCCGAGAAGGTCGAGGACAGCCGGTTGGCGTAGAACGCGTAGTTCCAGCCCCAGGAGTTGTTGGTCACGTCGTAGTTCACGGCCTGGGCCATGGTCGCGGTGATCTGGGCCATGGTCTGGCCGACGACCGTGTAGGCGGAGAGGTTCGCGTTGTAGGCGACGCCGATCGGCGCCTGCGACGAGGGGCGCGCGGCGATGATGCCGGACACGGCGGTGGCGTGCATGTCGCCGTCGTCGAACACCGCCACGTTGACGCCCTGGCCGGTGGCTTCCTGCCAGGCGCTGGTGACGTTGAGGCCGGGGGCCGCGGCGGTGCCGTGCTGGAGGTTCCACAGGCTGGCGGTGGCGACGCTGCTGCTGCGAGCGGCGATCAGGGTGGAGATGGTGTTCCAGTCGGCGGCCATCGGTCTGCTCCAGAATTCGTAGGAGCAGAATGGATCCAGACCCTATTGTTTGAGTTGATTTGTGTAGTTAAAGAACAGCAACCCTGGCAATGGACAACAAAAGCAAAATTTACGAGGCAATTAACTCTAAGTATTTCTGAGGATATGCTTTGTTAATCCTCGAAATTAGCTTGTGGTTTTGTTAAGTTAGCCGATCGTTGCATTTACCGGTCGTTTTCGCTGAATCGGATGTTACCGGATCGCGCGCTCCGGCCGGCCGCGATGCGGGGTCCGGGAGGCGATGGCGGCCTTGCCGGACAGGTCCGTTCCCCGGCGCGGGAGGCCGGTGCCGTTGACAGCCTCGAAGGGCCGTGCTTGCCGTCGCGGGCAGGCGCGGCGGCGACGACGGCCGAAGTCAGTGGAGCGACGGTGCCCGAGACATGACAGCCGGACGGAAGATCACGGACGTCCTCATCAATACTCTGGCCGTCTTGGCGGCGCTGCTCTCGCTCGCGGGCTTCGTCTACATCGTGCACCACGCCCTCCAGGCCCGGCAGGAGGAGGACGACGCCTCCGCGCTCACCGCGAACGCCATCTCCGGCGAGATCACGAGCCAGCGGAAGCTCGCGGCCTGCTACGCGGATGGCTGCCCGCCGCTGCCGCAGTCGCAGATCATCTCCTGCGCCTGGTGGCGGATCGTCGTCAGGAGCGGCGGAGACCGCGCCGATGACCGCGCCAGGGCGGCCACCGCCTGCGAAGGCTTGAGTTCCGTCGACGTCGCCATCGCCGACAACGCGATGCGCTCCCTCGATCACCGTATCGAGGCCCGCCGCGCCTCGGCGCAGCCGCGCTAGGGAACGGCGCGATCATGTCCGCGACCCTTCGCCGGCCCTCTCGCGGGGCTCCTCCTGTCGGGAGCCGGCCGGCATGTATGTCGTGACCATGGCCTCCCGGAAGGGAGGGGCCGGCAAGAGCACGCTCAGCATCCTGCTCTCCGCGATGTTCGCGCATGCGAACCTGCGCGCCGTGCTGATCGACTGCGATGTCGGCCAGTACACCGCCCATGTCTGGGCCTCTCAGCGCAACGGCGCGCCGCCGCAGGTCGTCGCCGTCGAGGACGCCGCCGAGCTCGAACGCGCCGTCGCGCGGGCGCGGGCCGAGCAGGCGGATTTCTGCATCATCGACACGCCGGCGGGCGCGGCGCCCGTCACCGACGCGGCCGTCCTCGCGGCGGACATCGTCGTCATCCCGACGAAATGCGACGTGGCCGACCGCTGGGCGGTGGGCACCACGGTCGAAGCGGTGGAGGTCACGGGCAAGCCGTTCCTCATCGTCCCCACGGAGGTGCCGGCCAGGCGCCTCGGCATCGAGGCGTCCGACCTGCGCCGTCTGCGCCACGACCTCGCCGATTTCGACGACGTGCTCTGGGAGGGCCAGATCACCGACCGCCGGGCGATCAGCTACGACCTCGCCGACGGGCGGGTGCCGAGCGAGTCCGACTGGGGCGGAGCGACCAACAAGGAATGCCTCGCGCTCTGGCGCCGGATCATGGACGTGCTCCAGGAGACACCGCCGCCGCCCGGTCCGGCGTGACGGACGCGGCTCGGTCCTCCTGCGCTCGTTCCTGCTCTCGGTTTTCCCGGCGACTGTGAATTGCAGGCACGGCCGCGTTGATTAGGCTCCGGCGACCGGGCAGGGTTCCGGTCCGGCCGGCCGATCGGCGGCGGGGGCGTCAAGTCGGGGATCATGCAGGGCTTCCACGTTCTCGTCGCGGGAGTCGAGCCGACCGCCCGGCAATCCGTTCCGCAGGCGTTCCGCGTGTCCGAGGTGGTCGCGCTCGACGCCGCCGGCCTGCACCTGCTGCGCGAGGGGGACGGCGAGCCGCGCGCGACCGGCCTCGCACCGCTGCCCTGCCTCGCGCTCTTCGCCACGCCCAAGACCCTGCCGCTGATGCGCGAGGCGCGCGCCTGGATCGCCGCGCAGGCCGCCGCGCCGGTGCCGGACGTCGTCCTCCTCGACAGGAAGTCGCCCCCCGCCTTCGTGGAGCGCACGCTCCTCGAGAATCTCGCCGCGGCCAACGCCGCGCTTGCCGGATCGGCGCTGCGGCAGGCGCGGCGGGTGGCGCGGCTGCGCGCCGAGGTCGAGATGCTCGGTGCCGTCCGGGCCGGCCTCGACCGCTTCGTCGGCGAGACCGGACTCGCCCAGCTCAAACGCGTCTTCTCCACCGCGACGCCGGATTTCGAGACGCAGATCGAGCTCGTGCACGGCGCGCCCCTGCGGCAGGTGCTGCCGGTGGCCGGCACGGGCTTCGCGGCCATCGACCTCGCCTGCACGGGCGGCAAGCGGCGCGGCTCCTTCGTCGCCCGGCTGACACTGCTGGAGGACGGCGAGGTGCTGGCGGAATGGCGCGTGCCGACGCCGGCTCAGGACGGCTGGGTCCGGCTCGGGCTGCCCGTCGCCCATGCCGGCCTGCTGCGTACCCTCTGCCTCGTGGTCGAGCCGGCCTCCGAGAAGTCCCCTTGCGCCAATCTCGCCCTCGGCGCCCATCAGCCGCTGCCGGCCGCGCAGCTCGGGGATGCGCGCACCGGCCTGCCCATCGCGCCCCATTCGCTGGCCTTCCGCCTCTACGCGGCCGTGCCGGGAACGACGCCCCCCCATTCCGCCGACACGCTGATGCCCGTCGCGGCGCGGAAGGCGAAGCCCGTGCCTTACGCGCTCCAGGCTCTGCCGGCGGAGGACCTCGCGCGGGTGGCCGAAACGGATCCGGGGACCGGCGGCCCGAACCTGCTGTTCGTGGCCGACGTCGCCGCGATCCTGTGCCGGCCCGGAGCGGGCGGGCGCATCCGGGCGGCCTGTCCCGCCGGGGCGCGCGGCCTGATGGCGAGCGTCGGCGTCCATGCGGACACGCCGAGCGCGGCGGTGGGCGTCCTCGGCGTCGACGCGGGAGCGGCCGAGCCCGCGCTCCAGCGCGTTCCGGTGAGCAGCGGCGGTGTCGAGGAGGTGTCGCTGCTGTTCCCCGAGCCCCTGCGGGAGGCCCGCGACATCCTCCTCTCCGCCGAGGCGGTCGACGGCGCCGCAGAAGGCGCCTGGGTCGTCTTCCGGGACCTGCGGATCTATACGTGAGCGCCCCCGCCCCGCCCAAGGCCCGGACCCAGCGCGGGGCGAAGGCCGGGCCCGCGCCCGCCGTCCCCGCCGTCCCCGCCGGGCCGGCGGTGGCGGTGGTGATCCCGGCGCACGGCCAGCCGCATTTCCTGAGCGAATCGGTGGCCTCCGTGCTGGACCAGCCGGAGGGGATCGACTGGCGCCTCGTCATCGTCGACGACGGCTGCCCGTCGCCCGAGACGGGCGAGCTCGGCCTGTCCTTCGCGCTGGCCGATCCGCGCATCCGCTATCTGCGCACCGCCAACCGGGGGCTCAGCGGGGCGCGCAACCTCGGCATCGCGCATGTGCTCGCCGAATGGCCCGCCTGCGGCGCGCTCTACATGCTCGACGCCGACAACCGGATGACCCCGCACACCCTGGCCGCCGGCCTCGCGGCGCTGGCGGCCGATCCGGCCCTGAGCTTCGCCTATCCGCAGCTCAGCAAGTTCGGCATCACCTGGTCGGGCCATGTCGACGTGCCCGTCTCGGACCTGCACGTCCTGGCCCAGGGCAACTTCATCGAGGCGAGCTCGCTGATCCACCGGCGCGTCTTCGAGGCCGGCCTGCGCTACGACGAGACCATGCGCGACGGCTACGAGGACTGGGAGTTCTGGATCCAGGTCGCGGCCGCCGGGTTCCGCGGTGTCTGCGTGCCGGCCATGGGGCTCGACTACCGCTACCGGCCGGAGAGCATGGTGCGCGGGTCCGCTCGCCAGCGCCCGCTCCTGCTCGACGCCCTGCGCCGCCGCCATCGCTCGCTCTACGCGGCGCCCGCGCTGCGCGCCGTCGAGCAGGCGCACCACCCCCGCTACGCCATGCCGGAGGCGCGCCGGATCACGTGTTTCACCGATCCCGCCGGGCCCGCCTCCACGCTGCCCCGCGACGATTTCGCCGGCCTCCTCTGGCGGACGCTCTGCGAGCCCGAGCGGACCCTGCTGCCGCCCTACCTGCTCTTCGCCGACCCGGCCGCCTTCGCGGCCTTGCGCTCCGCCGGGCTGGCGCAGGGCGCGCTCCGGCGCCTGGAGGCGGCCTGCGATGCTCACGGGGGCCGTGCCGGCCTCGTCCTGGCCGGCGGCGCCGTCCTCTCGGCCGGTGCTGCGGGGGAGGGGGAGGCCGGGCTCGTCCTGGTCTCCACCCAGGCTTTCGCCGAGGCCGTCGCCGCTCCGCAGCCCGCCGACGCCTTCCTCTCCGAACCGTCCCGGATCGGCCTCACCGTTCCTTCTGCCTGGACGGCGCTGCCGCCGCCGACGGGGAGCGCCGGGCTCGCGCTCTCCGAAGCGCTCGATCTCTGCCGCGAGGAGACCCGCGACTGGGAGCGGCCGGAGCGCTGGCACTGGCAGACGGTGACGCTGCCGGACGCCGCCGGTCTCGTCGCCTACCTGCGCCGGGAGGTCCGGGGCGGTCCTCTGTCCAATGTCGCGCGGCCGGCGGGAGGGCGCTCGCTCTGCCTGGCGGCCGACGCCGCCGCCTTGGCGCAGGCGGCGCCGTTCGCCGCGTTCTGCGCCGGGCGCGGCCTGCCCTTCCACCTCGCGCTCGTCGGAGGGGAGGCCGGACCGGACGCCCTGGAGCCGTTCCGCGCGGCAGCCGGCATCGATCTCGTGGACATTCCCGAGCCGCAGCCGTCGCCCTTCCGCTATTTCGGACAGGGCTTCGAGCTGCCCTCCGCCGAGGACGAGGCATGGAGCGGGGTTCGCGGGGCGTTGGCGGGCCACGATCTCCTCGTCTGCGCCGCGCCCCGGCTGTTCCCGCTGCTGGCGGGCTTGCGCGCGCAGGGGACGCGGACCCTCGTGCCCCTGGCGCCCGGCCAGCCCGGCCATCGGATCGTGCTCGCCTTCGAGCATGCCATCGACGCCGTGCTCGCGCCGACGCGGGCCGAGGGAGAGCGGCTTTCGGCGGAGGGCTTCCCGGACTCCAAGATCGCCGTGCTGGCGGACGATCCGGGGGGCGTCGCGGCGCTGCTCGCCTGAGGTCCGCGGCCATCCGCGCCGACGTGTCCTGGTCGACTTCATGCAACGGTGGCCCATCTCTGTCGCGACGGGCGATTTGTGCGTCGCGCAACGCCCTTGTGCCACTCGGGGCGCTCGTCTAAGCCTCCGCCCGAGCGCACACTGGCATTGGAGGAATTCCAGTGCCTCCCCGACGCGGGACGTGCGCGACGGTCCCTGAGGTTCGAAGGCGCGAGGTATCGGATGACCGGCCTGCTGGCGGACTACCTGCCCCTCATCGTCTTCATCGGCGTGTCGCTGTTCATCGCGGTGGCCCTGCTGGTGGCGCCGTTCCTGGTGGCCTACAGCGCCCCCGATCCCGAGAAGCTGTCGGCCTACGAGTGCGGCTTCAACGCCTTCGACGACGCGCGCATGAAGTTCGACGTGCGTTTCTACCTGGTGGCGATCCTGTTCATCATCTTCGATCTGGAGGTCGCCTTCCTGTTTCCCTGGGCGATCACCTTCGGGGACCTCGGCTGGTTCGGCTTCTGGTCGATGATGGTCTTCCTCGGCGTGTTGACCGTGGGCTTCGTCTACGAGTGGCGCAAGGGCGCCCTCGAATGGGACTGAGCCCGATTCGACACCCGTAAATCGCCCGTCCGCGACATCGAGGCAGCCATGGCCACCAACTCGGCCTTCACCGACATCCCCTCCCGCGCACCGGCCGTGGCGCCGCAGCCCAAGGGAATCATCGACCCGAACACGGGCCGGCCAATCGGCGCGGACGATCCGACCTTCCTGTCCATCAACAGCGAACTGGCCGATCGCGGCTTCCTCGTCACGTCGGCCGACGAGCTCATCAACTGGGCCCGCACCGGCTCGCTGATGTGGATGACCTTCGGGCTCGCCTGCTGCGCCGTCGAGATGATGCAGATGTCGATGCCGCGCTACGATTGCGAGCGCTTCGGCTTCGCCCCGCGCGGCTCGCCGCGCCAGTCGGACGTGATGATCGTCGCCGGCACGCTCACCAACAAGATGGCCCCGGCGCTGCGCAAGGTCTACGACCAGATGCCGGAGCCGCGCTACGTGATCTCCATGGGCTCCTGCGCCAACGGCGGCGGCTATTACCACTATTCGTATTCGGTGGTGCGCGGCTGCGACCGGGTGGTGCCCGTCGACATCTACGTGCCGGGCTGCCCGCCGACTGCCGAGGCGCTGCTCTACGGCGTGCTTCTTCTTCAGAAGAAGATCCGCCGCCTCGGCACCATCGAGCGCTGAGGTCCCGGCATGAGCAACGGCATCAGCATCCTTCCCCACACGCAGCCCGCCTCCGGCGACGATGCCTTGCGGGCTCTCTCCGACAAAATCGCCGGCGCCCTGGGGCCGGCGGTGGTCGAGCGCACGGTCGCCTTCGGCGAGCTGACCGTCGTGGTGCAGGGCTCGGACATCGTCTACGCGCTGACCTATCTGCGCGACGATCCGGCCTGCGCCTTCCGCTGCTTCATCGACATCTGCGGCGCCGACTACCCGCAGCGCGAGAAGCGCTTCGACGTGGTCTACCACCTGCTCTCGCTGCGCCATAACGCTCGCATCCGGGTGAAGGTGCGCACCGACGAGGCGACGCCGGTCCCTTCCGTGATCGAGGTGTTTCCGTCCGCCAACTGGTTCGAGCGCGAGACCTACGACCTCTACGGCATCCTGTTCTCGGGCCATCCCGACCTGCGGCGGCTGCTGACCGATTACGGATTCGAGGGGCATCCGCTGCGCAAGGATTTCCCGCTCACCGGCTTCGTCGAGGTCCGCTACGATCAGGACGAGGCGCGCGTGGTCTACGAGCCGGTGAAGCTCCAGCAGGAGTTCCGGAACTTCGATTTCCTCTCCCCCTGGGAAGGCACGGATTACGTGCTGCCGGGGGATGAGAAGAAGTCGGCCTGAGGCGGAGGGCTCACCATGACCGAGCACAACATCCGCAATTTCGCGATCAATTTCGGCCCCCAGCATCCGGCGGCGCACGGCGTGCTGCGCCTCGTGCTGGAACTCGACGGCGAGATCGTCGAGCGGGTCGATCCGCATATCGGCCTGCTCCATCGCGGCACCGAGAAGCTGATCGAGCACAAGACCTACGTTCAGGCGACGCCCTATTTCGACCGGCTCGACTACGTCTCGCCGATGAACCAGGAGCACGCCTTCTGCCTCGGCATCGAGAAGCTGATGGGCATCGCGGTGCCGCGCCGGGCCCAGCTCATCCGGGTGCTGTTCTGCGAGATCGGTCGCATCCTCTCCCACCTCCTCAACGTCACCACGCAGGCGATGGATGTCGGCGCGCTGACGCCGCCCCTGTGGGGCTTCGAGGAGCGCGAGAAGCTGATGATCTTCTACGAGCGCGCGTCCGGCGCCCGGCTCCACGCCAACTACTTCCGCCCCGGCGGCGTCCACCAGGACCTGCCGCCGGCGCTCATCGACGACATCGAGGCTTTCATCGATCCCTTCCTCCAGGTGGTCGACGATCTCGACGACCTCGTGATGTCGAACCGCATCTTCAAGCAGCGCAACGTCGATATCGGCATCGTCAGCGTGGACGAGGCGATGGCCTGGGGTTTTTCCGGCGTGATGGTGCGCGGCTCGGGCATCCCGTGGGACCTGCGCAAGTCGCAGCCCTACGAATGCTACGAGGAGATGGAGTTCGACGTCCCCGTGGGGAAGAACGGCGACACCTACGATCGCCAGGTCATCCGCATGGAGGAGATGCGCGAATCGGCGCGTATCATGAAGCAGTGCTGCGTGAAGCTGCGCGAGCCTGCCGGCCAGGGGCCCATCGCGACCCTCGACGGCAAGGTCGCGCCGCCGCCGCGCCGCGAGATGAAGCGCTCGATGGAGGCGCTCATCCACCACTTCAAGCTCTACACCGAGGGCTTCCACGTTCCGGCCGGCGAGGTCTACGCGGCGGTCGAGGCGCCCAAGGGCGAGTTCGGCGTCTATCTGGTCTCGGACGGCACCAACAAGCCGTATCGCTGCAAGATCCGCGCTCCGGGCTTCGCCCATCTCCAGGCCATGGACTGGATGTGCCGTGGCCACATGCTCGCCGACGTGTCCTGCGTGCTCGGCACGCTCGACATCGTGTTCGGCGAAGTCGACCGTTGATTTAGGCTGACCACCGATGGCTAACCGCAGACTGGCCCCGGCCGCCGAGCAGCCCGCGAGCTTCGCGTTCAGCGAGGAGAACGCGGCCTGGGCCAAGGGGCAGATCGAAAAGTACCCGGAAGGCCGGCAGGCCTCCGCCGTGATCCCGCTCCTGTGGAAGGCGCAGGAGCAGAACGGCGGCTGGCTGCCGCAGAAGGCGATCGAAGCGGTCGCCGACGAACTCGGCATGCCGCATATCAGGGTCCTCGAGGTCGCGACCTTCTACACGATGTTCGCGCTGGAGCCGGTGGGCCGGTTCTGGATCCAGCTCTGCGGCACGGTGCCCTGCGATTCCTGCGGCGCGCGCGAGTTGAAGGGCTACCTCCAGGAGCGCCTCGGCCCGCCCGGCCACGTCTCGGCGGATGGCAACTTCTCCTGGCTCGAGGTCGAGTGCCTCGGCGCCTGCTGCAACGCGCCGATGGCGCAGATCAACCAGGATTATTACGAGGACCTGACGCCCGAGAGCCTCGGCAAGCTGATGGACGACCTCGCCGCCGGACGCCCGGTGAAGATCGGCTCGCAGACCGGGCGCACCTCGTCCGAGCCGAAGGACGCGGTGAGCACGCTCACCGACGAGAGCCTGTTCGACGGCTCCCGCGTCGGCGCCTGGCGCAAGCGCTTCGAGACGGCGGCCGGGCAGGACGGTGGCAAGGACGAGGCGGCCTCCACGGAGCAGCGTGCGGCGTCCGAGCCGAAGCCGGCCAAGCCCGATTCGGGCCGCGCCGAGGGGAGCCCGGCCTCCGATGCGCCGGCTCAGCGTGCCGCCGCCGGAGAGGCTCCGATCAAGGCCGAGCCGGCCGCCGGCTCAGGGAAGTGAGGGACTGACATGCTTTCCGATCAGGACCGCATCTTCACCAACCTTTACGGCCTGCATTCGCCGGGGCTCGACGCCGCGAAGAAGCGCGGCGCCTGGGACGGCACCAAGTTCCTGCTGGAGATGGGCCGCGACTGGATCATCGACGAGATGAAGGCCTCGGGCTTGCGCGGGCGCGGCGGCGCCGGCTTCCCGACCGGGCTCAAGTGGTCGTTCATGCCGAAGAAATCGGACGGGCGGCCGCATTACCTCGTCGTCAACGCCGACGAATCGGAGCCCGGCACCTGCAAGGACCGGGAGATCATGCGGCACGATCCGCATCTCCTGATCGAGGGCTGCATGCTGGCCTGCTTCGCCATGGGCGCGCATGCCTGCTACGTCTACCTGCGCGGCGAGTACGTCGCCGAGAAGCACGCCCTTCAGGCGGCGGTGGACGAGGCCTACGAGGCCCGGCTCGTCGGCCAGTCGAACGTCCACGACTACCCGTTCGACATCTACGTCCACCACGGCGCCGGCGCCTATATCTGCGGCGAGGAGACGGCGCTCATCGAGAGCCTCGAGGGCAAGAAGGGCATGCCGCGGCTGAAGCCGCCCTTCCCCGCCAACATGGGCCTCTACGGCTGCCCGACGACGGTCAACAACGTCGAATCGATCGCGGTGGCCGGCACGATCCTGCGCCGGGGCGGGGCCTGGTTCGCGGGACTCGGGGGCAAGAACAACACCGGCACCAAGCTCTTCTGCGTCTCGGGGCACGTCAACAAGCCCTGCAACGTCGAGGAGGAGATGGGCATCACCTTCCGCGAGCTGATCGACAAGCATTGCGGCGGCATGCGCGGCGGCTGGGACAACCTGCTCTGCTCGATCCCCGGCGGCTCCTCGGTGCCGCTGGTGCCGGGCGAACAGATCGTCGACGCCAAGATGGATTTCGACACCCTGCGCGGCCTCGGCTCCGGCCTCGGCACGGCGGCGGTGATCGTGCTCGACAAGTCGACGGACATCGTCTCGGCGATCGCGCGCATCTCGTATTTCTACAAGCACGAGAGCTGCGGCCAGTGCACGCCCTGCCGCGAGGGCACCGGCTGGATGTGGCGCGTCATGCAGCGCATGGCGGAAGGCCGCGCCCAGAAGCGCGAGATCGACATGCTGCTCGACGTGACGAAGCAGATCGAGGGGCACACGATCTGCGCGCTGGGCGACGCCGCCGCATGGCCGATCCAGGGCCTGATCCGGCACTACCGCTCGGAGATCGAGAAGCGCATCGACCGCTACAGCGCCAACCCGCACGGCGAGCCCGTGCGCATGGCGGCGGAGTGAGCGCGATGCCGCTGCGGACCGTGACGACCTTCATCACCGAGTTGACCCGATGACAAAGCTCCTCGTCGACGGCATCGAGGTCGATGTTCCGGCCGAGTACACGCTGCTCCAGGCCTGCGAGGTCGCGGGGGCGGAGATTCCGCGCTTCTGCTTCCACGAGCGGCTGTCCATCGCCGGCAATTGCCGGATGTGCCTCGTCGAGCTCAAGGGCGCGCCGAAGCCCGTGGCCTCCTGCGCCTACGCGGTGAAGGATTGCCGCCCCGGCCCCAACGGCGAGCCGCCGGAGGTGTTGACGCGCTCCGGCCTCACCAAGAAGGCCCGCGAGGGGGTGATGGAGTTCCTGCTCATCAACCATCCGCTCGACTGCCCGATCTGCGACCAGGGCGGCCATTGCGACCTGCAAGACCAGGCGATGGCCTACGGCGTCGACTCGACCCGCTATTCCGAGAACAAGCGCGCCGTCGAGGAGAAGTACATCGGCCCGCTGGTGCGCACGGCGATGAACCGCTGCATCCACTGCACCCGCTGCGTCCGCTTCCTCGCCGAGGTCGCCGGCGTGCCGGATCTCGGCGCCATCGGGCGCGGCGAGGACATGGAGATCACGAGCTATCTCGAGCAGGCCATGGGCTCGGAGCTCCAGGGCAACGTCGCCGATCTCTGTCCCGTGGGCGCCCTGGTGCCGAAGCCACAGAGCTACGAGGTTCGGCCCTGGGAGCTGAACAAGACCGATTCGATCGACGTGATGGACGCTGTCGGGTCGGCCATCCGCGTCGACGTGCGCGGCCGCGAGGTCATGCAGATCGGCCCGCGCGTCAACGAGGCGATCAACGAGGAGTGGATCTCCGACAAGACCCGTCAGGTGGTCGACGGCCTGCGCATGCAGCGCCTGGACCGGCCCTACCTGCGCGAGAACGGCCGCCTGCGTCCCGCCTCCTGGGGCGAAGCCTTCGCCGCCATCAAGGCGAAGGTCGCCGGAGCCGACCCGAAGCGCATCGGGGCACTGGTCGGCGATCTCGCGGGCGTCGAGGAGATGTTTGCGCTCAAGCAGCTCATGGGTTCGCTCGGCGTCGTGAATCTCGACTGCCGGCAGGCCGGTGAGGCGCTCGATCCCGCCTGGGGACGGGCGGCCTATACGCTCGGCACCACCATCGCCGGGATTGAGGAGGCCGACGCGGTCCTGCTCGTCGGCACGAACCCGCGCATCGAGGCCGCGCTGCTCAACGTGCGCATCCGCAAGCGTTGGCGCATGGGCGTGCTGCCGGTCGGGCTCATCGGCGAGCCGGCCGATCTCACCTATCCCCATGTCCATCTCGGCGCCGGCCCGGAGACGCTCGCTGATCTCGCCGCCGGCAAGCACAGCTTCGCCGAGGTGCTGAAGGGCGCGAGCCGGCCGCTCGTGATCGTCGGGACCGGCGCCCTGGCGCGGCCGGACGGCGCGGCGATCCTCGCCGCCGCCGCCGCCCTCGCCAAGGAGATCGGCGCGGTGACGGCCGAGTGGAACGGCTTCGGCGTGCTCCAGACGGCGGCGGCGCGCGCGGGCGCGCTCGATCTCGGCTTCGTGCCGGGGGAGGGCGGTCTCGACGTCGCCGGCATGACGGCGACGGGTGCCCTCGACGTGGTGTTCAATCTCGGCGCCGACGAGGTCGATGTCGGGCCGGGCGCCTTCGTGATCTACCAGGGCACGCATGGCGATCGCGGGGCGTCCCGCGCCGACGTGATCCTGCCGGGGGCGGCCTATACCGAGAAGAGCGCCACCTACGTCAATCTCGAAGGCCGGGTGCAGATGACCAACCGCTCCGGCTTCCCGCCGGGGGATGCCCGCGAGGACTGGGCGGTGCTGCGCGCGCTCTCCGACGTGCTGGGCAAGACACTGCCCTACGATTCGCTCGGGGCCCTGCGCCGCGCGCTCTACGCGGAGCATCCGCATCTGGCCGGGCTCGATGCGGTGGCGGCCTGCGATGCCGTGGCCACCGCCGAGACGCTGGCGGGTCTCGGCGGCACGCCGGCGAAGGATCCCTTCCGGTCGCCGCTCGCCGACTTCTACCTCACCAACCCGATCGCCCGCGCCTCGCGGGTGCTCGCCGAATGCTCGGGGCTGGCGCGCGCGCGCGGGCTCCAGGCGGCGGAATAAGGGCGCCGACGATGACCTTCCTCGACGTCCTCGGCACCGTGCTGCTGATCGCGCTGAAGAGCGTGGTCCTGCTGGTCGCGCTGCTCGTCTTCATCGCCTACATCCTGCTCGCCGACCGCAAGATCTGGGCGGCGGTCCAGCTCCGGCGCGGCCCGAACGTGGTCGGGCCGTGGGGGCTGTTCCAGTCCTTCGCCGACCTGCTGAAATTCGTGATCAAGGAGCCGGTGATCCCGGCGGGTGCCAACAAGGCGATCTTCCTGCTGGCGCCGCTGGTCTTCGCGACGCTCGCGCTCTCGGCCTGGGCGGTGATTCCGCTGGCCGATGGCTGGGCCATCGCCGACATCAATGTCGGCATCACCTATATCTTCGCGATCTCGTCGCTGATGGTCTACGGCGTCATCATGGGCGGCTGGGCCTCGAACTCGAAATACGCCTTTCTCGGCGCGCTGCGCTCGACGGCGCAGATGATCTCCTACGAGGTCTCGCTGGGCTTCGTGATCATCTGCGTGCTGATGTGCGCCGGCTCGCTCAACCTCTCGCGCATCGTGATGGCGCAGGACACCTCGCTCGGCATCCTCGGCTGGTACTGGCTGTGGCTGTTCCCGATGTTCGTGGTGTTCTTCATCTCGGCGCTCGCCGAGACGAACCGTCCGCCCTTCGACCTGCCGGAGGCCGAATCGGAGTTGGTCGCCGGCTACATGGTCGAGTATTCCTCGACGCCATACCTGCTGTTCATGCTCGGCGAGTACGTGGCGATCATGACCATGTGCGCGCTCGGCACGGTGCTGTTCCTGGGCGGCTGGCTGTCGCCGATCCCGTTCGCGCCCTTCACCTGGGTGCCGGGGCTGATCTGGTTCGTGCTGAAGGCGAGCTTCCTGTTCTTCATGATCGCCATGGTGAAGGCGATGGTGCCGCGCTACCGCTACGACCAGCTCATGCGGCTCGGCTGGAAGGTCTTTCTGCCCATTTCCCTCGTCTCCGTCGTGGTCGTCGCCTTCGTGCTGAAGCTGACCGGCCTCGCACCGGGCGCGTGAATCACATCCTGCTGGAGATCGCGGCATGAAGCTCGATCAGGTCGCAAAGAGCCTTCTGCTGAAGGAGTTCGTGTCGGGGTTCGTCCTCGCCATGCGCTATTTCTTCAAGCCCAAGGCGACGATCGACTACCCCTTCGAGATGGGGCATCGCGGGCCGCGCTTTCGCGGCGAGCACGCCCTGCGCCGCTATCCCAACGGGGAGGAGCGCTGCATCGCCTGCAAGCTCTGCGAGGCGATCTGCCCGGCTCAGGCCATTACCATCGAGGCGGGCCCGCGCCGCAACGACGGCACGCGGCGCACCACCCGTTACGACATCGACATGGTGAAATGCATCTATTGCGGCATGTGCCAGGAGGCCTGCCCGGTGGACGCCATCGTCGAGGGGCCGAACCTCGAATTCTCCGTCGAGACCCGTGAGGAACTCCTCTACGACAAGGAGAAGCTCCTCCTGAACGGCGACCGCTGGGAGCGCGAGATCGCGCGCAACATCGCGGCGGACGCGCCCTACCGCTGACAACCGCCGCGCACGGCCCAGACTCGGGTTGTGCGGCGCAAGACCGGGTTCTATAGACGGGCCGCCTCCAGGGCGGCCGGTCTCAAGCAAGCAGGCGGGCCGCCCTCCGGCAGCCCGTTGGGTCCACGAGGCAGAAGGGGCCGCTCTCACGGGCGGCCGATCCCGACACGCGCATGACCGCAGCCGCAGCCTTCTTCTATCTCTTCGCGGGTCTCGCGATCGCGTCGGGCTTCATGGTGATCGCCTCGCGCAATCCCGTGGCCTCCGTGCTCTTCCTGATTCTCGCCTTCGTGAACGCGGCGGGGCTCTTCGTGCTGATGGGCGCCGAGTTCCTGGCGATGATCCTGGTGGTCGTCTACGTGGGCGCCGTCGCGGTGCTGTTCCTCTTCGTCGTGATGATGCTCGACGTCGATTTCGCGCAGTTGCGCCAGGGCTTTCAGCGCTACCTGCCGGTGGGCGGGTTGATCGGCGCGATCTTCCTCATCGAGATCCTGCTCGTGGTCGGCTCCTGGAGCATCGATCCGGGCCTCGTTCAGGCGCCGCTGGGCAACCCGGCCTCGGGCGAGAGCTTCACCAACACCTATGCGCTCGGGCGCGTGCTCTACACGGACTACGCCTATTTCTTCCAGATCGCCGGCCTCGTGCTGCTCACCGCCATGATCGGCGCCATCGTGCTGACGCTCCGCGACCGGCCGGGCGTGAAGCGCCAGAACATTTCGGTGCAGAGCGCCCGTACGCAGGGCATGGCGGTGGAGACCCGCAAGGTTCCCTCCCGCCAGGGCGTCGAAGTCTGATGGGCGGCCCCCGCAACCGTTTCGGAGAGGCGCGATGATCGGCCTGAGCCACTACCTCACCGTCGCGGCGATCCTGTTCACGCTCGGCGTGCTGGGCATCTTCATCAATCGCAAGAACGTCATCGTGATCCTGATGTCGGTGGAGCTGATCCTGCTCGCCGTGAACATCAACCTCGTCGCGTTCTCGACCTTCCTCAACGACATCACCGGCCAGGTCTTCGCGCTGTTCGTGCTCACGGTCGCGGCGGCCGAGGCGGCGATCGGGCTCGCGATCCTGGTGGTGTTCTTCCGCAACCGCGGCTCCATCGCGGTCGAGGACGTGAGCATGATGAGGGGCTGAGCGGCTCAAACCCCGCTCGACCCGCCCGACGCCGGATTCGCAGGACACGATGTACCACGCGATCGTCTTCTTCCCCCTCATCGGCGCCCTCATCGCGGGGCTGTTCGGCCGCGTGCTCGGCGCGAAGGTGTGCGAGTACGTCACCACGGGCTGCCTGGCCTTCTCCTGCCTGATCGCCTGGGGCGTCTTCTTCGAGCACGGCGACCACGCCCTGCGCGTGCAGGTGGCGCACTGGTTTAGCGCCGGCGACCTCACCGTCGACTGGGCCTTCCGCATCGACCGGCTGACCAAGGTGATGCTCGTCGTCGTCACCACCGTGTCGACCCTCGTGCATCTCTACTCCGTGGGCTACATGGAGGAGGATCCGCACCGGCCGCGCTTCTTCGCCTACCTGTCGCTGTTCACCTTCGCCATGCTGATGCTGGTGACGGCCGACAACCTTGTGCAGATGTTCTTCGGCTGGGAGGGCGTGGGCCTCGCGAGCTACCTGCTGATCGGCTTCTGGTACGAGAAGCCCTCGGCCAATGCCGCCGCGATGAAGGCCTTCATCGTCAATCGCGTCGGCGATTTCGGCTTCTCGCTCGGCATCTTCCTCGTCTTCGTGCTGTTCGGCTCGGTGGCCTTCGACGGGATCTTCCCGCGCGTCGAGGAGCTGAAGGACGCGCATTTCCACTTCCTCGGCCATGATTGGCACGCCCTGACGCTCGCCTGCCTGCTGCTGTTCATGGGCGCCATGGGCAAGTCGGCGCAATTCCTGCTGCACACCTGGCTGCCGGACGCCATGGAGGGCCCGACCCCGGTCTCCGCCCTTATCCATGCCGCCACCATGGTGACGGCCGGCGTGTTCATGGTGGCGCGCCTGTCGCCGCTCTTCGAGATGGCGCCGGACGCGCTCGTGGTCGTCACCGTGATCGGCGGCATCACCGCCTTCTTCGCGGCGACGGTCGGCCTCGTGCAGAACGACATCAAGCGGGTCATTGCCTATTCGACCTGCTCGCAGCTCGGCTACATGTTCGTGGCGCTCGGCGTCGGGGCCTACTCGGCCGGGGTGTTCCACCTGTTCACGCACGCCTTCTTCAAGGCGCTGCTCTTCCTCGGCGCCGGCTCGGTCATCCATGCGATGCACCACGAGCAGGACATGCGGAACATGGGGGCGCTGCGCCGCTTCATCCCTTTCACCACGGCGATGATGACCATCGGTACGCTCGCGCTGATCGGCTTCCCCTTCACGGCCGGCTACTACTCGAAGGACGCGATCATCGAAGCGGCCTATGCCTCGACCCGGCCGGGCCACACGCTCGCCTTCATGGCCACCGTGATCGCCGCGCTGATGACCTCGTTCTACTCCTGGCGCCTGTTCTTCATGACCTTCGAGGGGCCGGCCCGCTGGGGTGCCCATGGTCACGACGCGCATGCACATGACGATCATCATGCGGCGGCCCATGACGATCACGGCCACGCGGTGGCCACCGCCGACGCGCATCACGACGACCATCACGCCCATACCCCGCACGAGAGCCCGCTGGTGATGACGATCCCGCTGGCGATCCTCGCCTTCGGCGCGCTCTTCGCCGGCCTGATCTTCAAGGACCGCTTCATCGGCGAGGGCATGGATGCGTTCTGGGGCCATGCGCTCGCGCACGGCCACGACAACCACATCATGCACGACATCCATCACGTGCCGGCGCTGGTCTCGGCGGCGCCGTTCATCATGATGCTGCTCGGCTTCGTGCTGGCGTTCTGGATGTATCTCCGCCGGCCCGATGTGCCGCATACGCTCGCGACCCAGATGCCGCTGTTGTACAACTTCCTGCTCAACAAGTGGTACTTCGACGAGATCTACGACCGGATCTTCGTGCGGCCGGCGAAGTGGCTCGGCCTCTTCTTCTGGAAGGAGGGCGACGGGCGCGTCATCGACGGCTTCGGCCCGGACGGCATCTCGGCGCGCGTCGTCGACGTCACCCGCGGCGTTGTCCGCCTCCAGACCGGCTATGTCTACCACTACGCCTTCGTGATGCTCGTCGGCGTGGCCGGCCTCGTCACCTGGTACCTGATGACCGGCGCGGCCGGAGGAGCGCACTGATGCTCGGCCTCGGCATCCTCTCCGGCCTGCTGATCGTCCCGCTCTGCGGGGCGGCCTTCATCCTCACGCTCTCGGGCGACGAGAAGGCGGTGGCCCGCAACGCCCGCTGGGCGGCGCTGGCGACGACCCTCGTCACCTTCCTGCTCTCGCTGGTGGCCTGGAGCCGTTACGACGCCACCTCGCCGAGCTTCCAGCTCGTGGAGAGCCATGCCTGGCTCACCGATACGATCCGCTTCAAGCTCGGGCTCGATGGCTTCTCGATGCCGCTCGTGCTGCTGACGACCTTCCTGATGCCGTTCTGCATCGGCGCGTCTTGGAACTCGATCGACAAGCGCGTGAAGGAGTATTTCGTCGCCTTCCTGGTGCTGGAGACCACCATGATCGGCGTCTTCTGCGCGCTCGATCTGGTGCTGTTCTACCTGTTCTTCGAGGCCGGTCTGATCCCGATGTTCCTCATCATCGGCATCTGGGGCGGCAAGCGGCGCATCTATGCGAGCTTCAAGTTCTTCCTCTACACCTTGCTCGGCTCGGTGCTGATGCTGCTCGCCATCATGGCGATGTACTGGCATGCTGGCACTACCGACATCCCGACCCTCCTCCAGCACCGCTTCCCCGCCGGCATGCAGTGGTGGCTGTGGCTCGCCTTCTTCGCCTCCTTCGCGGTGAAGATGCCGATGTGGCCGGTCCATACCTGGCTTCCCGACGCCCATGTCGAGGCACCGACGGCGGGCTCGGTGATTCTGGCCGGCATCCTGCTCAAGATGGGCGGCTACGGCTTCATCCGGGTCTCGCTGCCGATGCTGCCGGACGCGAGCCAGCATTTCGCGCCGCTGGTCTTCGCCCTCTCGGTGATCGCGATCATCGTCACCTCGCTCACCGCGATGATGCAGACCGACATCAAGAAGCTCATCGCCTATTCGTCCGTGGCGCATATGGGCTTCGTGACGCTCGGCCTGTTCACCCTGAACGAGCAGGGCATCCAGGGCGCGCTGTTCCTGATGATCTCGCACGGGATCGTGTCCGGCGCGCTCTTCCTCGCCGTCGGCGTCGTCTACGACCGCATGCACACCCGCGAGATCGCCGCCTATGGGGGGCTGGTGAAGCGCATGCCGCTCTACGCGGTGGCGATGATGGTCTTCACCATGGCCAATGTCGGCCTGCCCGGCACCTCCGGCTTCGTCGGCGAGTTCCTGGCGATGATGGGTGCCTTCCGCGCCAATCCGACGGTGGCCTTCTTCTCGGTCTTCGGCATCATCCTATCGGCCGGCTATGCGCTCTGGCTCTATGCCCGCGTGATCTACGGGACGCTCGACAAGCCGAGCCTCCAGGGAATCCTCGACCTCGACAACCGCGAGAAGCTGATCCTCGCGCCGCTGGTGGCGCTGACGATCTACTACGGTGTCCACCCGGCCCCGATCCTCGACGTCTTCGCCCCCTCGACGGAGGCGCTGATGGCGAGCATGAAGGCCGCGCTCTCCAACACGCAGACGGCCGCCGCCGCTCTGCCGCTCGTGCCTTGAACGGTGGATCGATGAACGCCGCGCAGACCTTGCACGCCGTGCTCCCGAGCCTATCGCCGCTGCTGCCGGAGCTGATCCTCGGCGTGGGCGTGATGGTGCTGATCCTGTTCGGCGCCTTCCGGGGCGAGCGTTCGGCCGAGGGCGTCAATGTCGGCGCCCTGATCCTGCTGATCCTGGCGCTCTTCGTCGTGATGACGCAGCCCCCGCAGAAGGTGACGACGCTCAACGGCGCCTTCATCTCGGACTCCTTCTCGCGGGTGATGAAGGCGCTGATCCTGCTCGGCTCGGCGGCGACGATCCTGCTGTCGCGGGACTTCTTCCAGCGCGCGCGCATCGACCGTTTCGAGTACCCGATCCTGATCGTGCTCTGCACCATCGGCATGATGGTGATGGCCTCGGCCAACGACCTGATCGCGCTCTATCTCGGCCTCGAGCTGCAATCGCTCGCCGCCTATGTCATCGCCGCCTTCCACCGGGACGACGTGAAGTCCACGGAAGCGGGCCTGAAATACTTCGTCCTCGGCGCGCTCTCCTCGGGCATGCTGCTCTACGGTTCCTCGCTGGTCTACGGCTTCACCGGCACGGTCTCCTTCCCCGGCATCGTTTCGGCGCTGCACGAGGGGACCGGCTTCGGCATCGTGCTCGGCATCGTGTTCGTGGCCGCCGGCGTCGCCTTCAAGATGTCGGCCGTGCCGTTCCACATGTGGACGCCCGACGTCTACGAGGGCTCGCCGACCCCGGTGACGGCCTTCTTCGCCTCGGCGCCGAAGATGGCGGCCGTGGCGATGACGGTGCGCGTCTTCGTCGGCGCCTTCCCGGACGTGACCGCGATCTGGCAGCAGATCATCGTCTTCGTCGCCATCGCCTCCATGGCGCTCGGGTCCTTCGCGGCCATCGGCCAGCGCAACCTCAAGCGCCTGATGGCCTATTCCTCCATCGGCAATGTCGGCTACGCGCTGATCGGGCTCGCGGCCGGCTCCGAGGAGGGCATCCGGGGCGTGGTGATCTACATGATCATCTACCTCGCCATGACGCTCGGCGCCTTCGCGATCATTCTGTCGCTCCGGCGCGGCAAGGAGATGTTCGAGACCATCGACGACCTGTCGGGGCTCTCGCGCACGCATCCGGTGCTGGCCTTCTGCCTCGCGATGATGATGTTCTCGCTCGCCGGCATCCCGCCGCTGGCCGGTTTCTTCGGCAAGTTCTACGTCTTCGCCGCCGCTATCAAGGCGGGCCTGCTGACGCTCGCCGTCATCGGTGTCGTCACCAGCGTGGTCGGAGCGTTCTACTACCTGCGCCTCGTGAAGGTGATGTATTTCGACGAGCCGAAGGAGCGCTACGAGGCGATCCCGCCGGGACCGGCCATCGTGCTCGGCCTGTCGAGCGTCGTGGTGGTGCTGTTCTGGCTGCTGCCGGCGCCGCTCGTGAGTGCGGCCGGCGCGGCGGCCAGGTCGCTGTTCTAGACCGGGACGGGATTTGGCCTATCGCCTCAGCGACGCGGCGCGGGCGGAAGGACACCGCCTCCACGCCCATGACAGGCTGGCCTCCACCAACACGGAGGCGCTGGAACGGGCGCGATGCGGCGAGACCGGGCCGCTCTGGGTCGTCGCCGCGCGTCAGGATGCGGGGCGGGGTCGGCGCGGCAATCACTGGACCTCGCTGCCGGGAAACCTTACAGCGAGCCTGCTCTGGCCCGTGGCCGGTGTCGCTCCCGAGAGGGTGGCGACGCTCGGCTTCGTCGCGGGTCTCGCCCTGGTCCAGGCCCTGGGCGATCTCCTCGGCGCCGTGCCGGTTGCCGGACAGGAGCCGCGCTTCCGGCTCAAATGGCCGAACGACGTGCTGGCGGGGGAGGCCAAGCTCGCCGGCATCCTGCTCGAATCGGAGTCGCTGCCGGGCGGACGGCGCGCTCTGGTCGTCGGGTTCGGCGTGAACGTGGTCGCGGCGCCCGCGGGCCTCGCCTATCCGGCGACGGCGCTGGCGGATCTCGGCGTTCCGGCCACGGCCGAGGCGCTGTTCGAACACCTGACCGGCCGGCTCGTCGAGGCGGGCCGGATCTGGAACCAGGGACGGAATTTCCCCGCCATCCGCGAGCGCTGGCTCCGGTTCGCGGCGGGCCTCGGAGAGGCGGTCGCGGTCCGGCTGGACTGCGAGACCCTCCGGGGACGGTTCGACACGATAGACGAGGGGGGGCGGCTCGTGATCCTCGCCCCGGACGGAGCCCGGCGAACCGTGACGGCGGGCGAGGTACATTTCGGGACGGCCGCGACGGCGGCCTGAGTTTGGACGTGTGGTGATGACGACAACAGAAGACGAGCTCGTCTTCCTGCCGCTCGGCGGCGTGGGCGAGATCGGGATGAACGCGGCGCTCTACGGCTTCGGCCCGGAAAAGCGCCGGAAATGGATCATGGTCGATTGCGGGATGGGCTTCGCGGGCGAAGAGGCCATGCCCGGCATCGACGTCATGTTCCCCGACCTGTCCTTCATCGAGGAGCGCCGGCAAGACCTGCTCGGCATCTTCATCACCCACGCACACGAGGACCATATCGGCGCGATCAGCGAGCTGTGGCCCAAGCTGAAGGTGCCGGTCTACGCGACGCGCTTCGCCAAGAACCTGCTCGAGGCCCGCCGCCTCGGCGAACCGGGCGCCCCGAAGGTGGACCTGCGCCAGATCGTGCCGGGCAAGCGGCTCACCGTCGGTCCGTTCGAGATCGAGTTCGTGCCGGTCTCGCACTCGATCCCGGAGTCGAACGCGGTGGCGATCCGCACGGCGCACGGGCTCGTGGTCCATACCGGCGACTGGAAGATCGACCCGACGCCGGTCGTCGGTGACGTGACCTCCGAGGAGTCCTTCCGCGCGCTCGGCGACGAGGGCATCCTGGCGCTCGTCTGCGACTCGACCAACGTCGTGCGCGAGGGCCGCTCGCCCAGCGAGGCGCAGGTCTCCGAGACCCTGGCCCGGCTCATTGCCGCGGCGCCGCAGCGGGTGGCCGTCACCACCTTCGCCTCCAACGTCGCCCGCATCCGCGCGGTGGCGGAGGCCGCCAAGGCGTGCGGGCGCGAGGTCATCGCCGTCGGCCGGGCGATGGACCGGGTGATCGAGGTGGCGCGCGAATGCGGCTATCTCGACGGCCTGCCCGAGTTCCGCTCGGCGGACAGCTACAGCCAGCTGCCGCGCAACAAGGTGGTAGCCCTGCTCACCGGCTCGCAGGGCGAGCCGAGGGCCGCCATGGCGCGGGTCTCCCGCAAGGACCATCCGGCGGTCTCGCTGGCGGCCGGCGACAAGGTGATCTTCTCCTCGCGCGCCATTCCCGGCAACGAGCGCGACGTCGGCGCCATCATCAACGACCTCATCGAGATGGGCGTCGAGGTGATCACCGACCGCACCGAGCTCGTCCACGTCTCCGGCCATCCGCGTCGCGACGAGATGGCCGATTTCTACGCCTGGACGCGGCCGCAGACCGCGATCCCCGTCCATGGCGAGGCGCTGCATCTCGACGAGCACGCCCGCTTCGCCCGCGCCCAGGGTGTCGGCAACGTCGTCAAGGCGCGTAACGGCAGCGTGATACGCCTCGCTCCGGGGCTGCCGGAGGTGGTCGACCACGTCAAGGCGGGCCGGCTCTTCCGCGACGGCGTCGTACTGATCGACGAGAAGGACCGCGCCATCCCCGAGCGGCGCAAGCTCATGCAGGCTGGCCTCGTGTCCGTCGCCATCGCCATCGACGAGACGGGCGAGGTCCTGGGCGAGCCGGCCATCGACATCATCGGCCTGCCCAATCGCGGCCGGTCCGGCGGGGCGATGATCGACATCGTGGTCGATACGGTGTCGCGCACGCTCTCCGGCCTCGGCAAGGGCAAGCGCCGGGATTCGGAGGCCGTCGAGAAGGCCGTCGACCGGGCGGTGCGCTCGGCCGTCAACGAGCAATGGGGCAAGAAGCCCGCCTGCCACGTCCAGGTGGTCGAGGTCTGATTGACGCGCGCGCCCTCTCCCGGCAGGGGAGGGCGCGAGATCAAGAAGGCAAGGGAGCGAACGGGATGATCGGCAAGCTCAACCATGTGGCCATCGCGGTGCGCGATCTCGACGCTGCCTGCGCCGTCTACCGCGACACGCTGGGCGCGACGCTCACCGCTCCGCTGCCCCAGCCCGAGCACGGCGTCACCGTCGTGTTCGTGGAACTGCCCAACAGCAAGATCGAGCTGATGGCGCCGCTCGGCGAGGGCTCGCCCATCGAAAGCTTCGTGGAGCGCAATCCCGGCGGCGGCATCCACCATGTCTGCTACGAGGTGGACGACATCCTCGCCGCCCGCGACAAGCTGAAAGGCCAGGGCGCCCGCGTGCTCGGCACCGGCGAGCCCCGCATCGGCGCGCATGGCAAGCCGGTGCTGTTCCTGCACCCCAAGGACTTCCTCGGCACGCTCGTCGAGCTGGAGCAGGTGTGAGCGCCCCGGCGCGGCCGCTCGCGAGGCTCTCGCGCTCGACCCCGGCTACGCTGGGGGCGATGGGCCTGCTCGCGGCGGCCTTCATCGCCGCGGCGGTCGGCGTGTTCAGGCTGACGATCGGCGGCGCCGTCGCGCTCTATTTCGTGATCTGGTGGACGCTGCTCTTCGCCGTCCTGCCTCTGCGCAACCAGCCCGAGATCCGGCCCGAGCGCCTCGTGCCGGGCCAGGATCCCGGTGCACCGGCGGCGCCGCGCCTGCGCGAGAAGGCGCTCTGGACGACGCTTTTTGCCGGCATCGCGCTCGTGGCCGCCCTCGTGATTTTTCCGCTTACGGGATTGTGAGAGCCGCTTCGGCGAGGTTGACCACACAATAAAAAAGCAAGGCAGAAAGCCTTGCTTTGTGGTCCAGTAGAATAGTGAGCCAGCCTTTGATTGTCCTACGCATTGCTTGCGTGGCGGCTGTTTTTCCTCCCGAGACTCGGACCGTGCGCTGGGGCATATCAGCCCCGCGACCATCGCGGGGATGCTTATAGGAACAAGAATTCGCCCTGTCACCCGCCCTGAAAGAGAAAACTGCGCTTTTTTGCCGGGAAAATGGGGATGCCGTTTCGGCCCCGTCCCTTCGGAGCGCCGAGGCTTCCGAAGAACGGCGACACTCGGCGCCAACCGGCCTTCGGCGCTTGTGTTTTCCGGGTGCTATGTGTTCTGTGCGCCCGGTCGTCCCCGCCCGCGAGGGCGGCGGCCCCGTGTTCCACCAAGGCCCGTGATGCGTCTCTCCCGCTACTTCATGCCCACCTTGCGCGAGACGCCCAAGGAGGCCGAAATCGTCTCGCACCGGCTGATGCTGCGAGCGGGGCTGATCCGCCAGGAGGCGGCCGGCATCTATGCCTGGCTGCCCATGGGCCTGCGGGTGCTGAACAGGGTCTGCGCCGTGGTGCGCGAGGAGCAGGACCGCTCGGGCGCCGTCGAGATCCTGATGCCGACGGTGCAGTCCGCCGATCTCTGGAAGGAATCCGGCCGCTACGACGCCTACGGCAAGGAGATGCTGCGCATCAAGGACCGGCACGACCGCGAGATGCTCTACGGCCCCACCGCCGAGGAGATGGTCACGGAGATCTTCCGGGCGAGCGTGCGCTCCTACAAGGATCTGCCGAAGAACCTCTACCAGATCTCCTGGAAGTTCCGCGACGAGGTGCGGCCGCGCTTCGGCACAATGCGCTCGCGCGAGTTCCTGATGAAGGACGCCTATTCCTTCGACTTCGACCAGGCCGGCGCGCGCCACGCCTATAACCGCATGTTCGTGGCCTACCTGCGCACCTTCGCCGGCCTCGGACTGAAGGCGATCCCGATGCGGGCCGATACGGGACCCATCGGCGGCGACCTCAGTCACGAGTTCATCATCCTGGCTCAGACCGGCGAGAGCGAGGTCTTCTGCGACAGGGCCTATCTCGATTTCGACATCCCGGCCGCCACCACCGATTTCGAGGACGTCGCCGGCCTGCAAGGCATCGTCGACGCCTGGACGTCGCATTACGCTGCCACCGACGAGATGCACGAGCCGGCGGCCTTCGCCGAGGTGCCGGAGGCGAGCCGGCTCGCCGCGCGCGGCATCGAGGTCGGGCACATCTTCTATTTCGGCACCAAGTATTCCGAGCCCATGGGCGCGGTCGTCACCGGGCCGGATGGGATCGAGCGGCCCGTGCATATGGGCTCCTACGGCATCGGCCCGAGCCGGCTCGTCGCGGCCATCGTCGAGGCGAGCCACGACGAAGCCGGCATCGTCTGGCCCGACTCCGTGGCCCCCTTCGACGTGGCGCTCATCAATCTCAAGGTCGGCGATGCGGGCACCGATGGCGCCTGCGCCGCAATCCAGGCCCAGCTCGAGGCCGGCGGCCTCTCCGTGCTCTACGACGACCGCGACGAGCGGCCGGGCGCCAAGTTCGCCACCGCCGATCTGATCGGCCTGCCCTGGCAGGTCATCGTCGGCCCGAAGGGGCTCGCCGAAGGCAAGGTCGAGCTGAAGCGCCGCGCCACCGGCGAGCGCGAGACCTGGGCGCCCGTCGAGCTGCTCGCCCGCCTGAAGCGGCTCTGAGGCGGGGATGGCCGTATCCGCCACGGGGATGATCGGGCGTTTCCGGAGCAAGGGCGCGACGGCGCCCTTCGCCGGCTTCGAATGGCTGATCGCCGGGCGCTACCTGCGCGCGCGGCGGCGCGGCGGCGGCGTCTCCGTGGTGGCCTTCTTCTCCGTGCTCGGCATCGCGCTCGGCGTCGGCACGCTCATCATCGTGCTCTCGGTGATGAACGGCTTCCGCACGGAGCTGCTCTCGAAGATCGTCGGCATCAACGGGCACGTCTTCGTCACGCCCATCGACAAGCTCTTCACCGATTACACCGACCTCTCCGACCGTCTCTCCAAGGTTGCCGGGGTGCGCGCCGCGATCCCGCTGGTGGAGGGGCAGGCCTTCGCCTCCTCGCCCTATGGCGGCAGCGGCGTGCTGGTGCGCGGCGTGAAGGGCGAGGACCTCGACAAGATCGCCGCCATCTCGAAGAATGTCCGCGGCGGCACGCTGGAAGGCTTCGACGACGGCAGCGGCGTCGCCATCGGCCGGCGCCTCGCCGACACGCTCGGCCTCCAGGCGGGCGACCAGATCACGCTCTCGACGCCGAAGGGCGCGACCACCCCCTTCGGCACGGCGCCGCGCACCAAGACCTACGCGGTGAAGGCGATCTTCGAGATCGGCATGACCGAGTTCGATTCGACCTTCGTATTCATGCCGCTCGCGGAGAGCCAAGCCTTCTTCAACCGCGACGGCGACGTCAGCCTCATCGAGATCTATGTCGACAAGCCGGACTTCGTTGCCGAGATGCGCGAGCCCCTCGAGATGGCGGCCGAGCGCCCGGTGCTGCTCACCGACTGGCGCCAGCGCAACCGCACCTTCTTCGGAGCGCTGGAGGTGGAGCGGAACGTGATGTTCCTCATCCTCAGCCTGATCGTGGTGGTGGCGACGCTCAACATCATCTCCGGCCTGATCCTGCTGGTGCGCGACAAGTCGAGCGACATCGCCATCCTGCGCACCATGGGCGCGACGCCGGGCACGGTGATGCGGGTCTTCCTCATCAACGGGGCGCTCATCGGCATCGTCGGCACGCTCGCCGGGCTCGCCCTCGGCATCATCGTCACGCTCAACATCAAGCCGATCCAGCGGGTGCTCTTCCCCGGCGCCTGGGACCCGACCGTGCGCTTCCTCGCCGAGATCCCGGCCGAGATGAACCCCACCGAGATCACCGTGGTGGTGCTCACCTCCTTCGCGCTCTGCCTCGTCGCCACCCTCTACCCGTCATGGCGCGCCGCCCGGCTCGATCCGGTGCAGGCCCTGCGCTACGGCTGAGGCGGACAACACCCATGACCACGACAGAGACCTCGGCCGGCGGCCAGCCGGTGCCGGCGCTGTTCTTCTCCCGCGTGGAGCGCCGCTACAGGCAGGCCGAGGGCGCGCTGGAGATTTTACGCGGGGCGGATCTGGCGATCTGGCCCGGCGAGATCGTCGCGCTGGTGGCGCCCTCCGGCGCCGGCAAGTCGACGCTCCTTCATCTCGCCGGGCTGCTGGAACGTCCCGATGGCGGCGAGGTCTATATCGGCGGCCAGCCCACCGCCGCCATGGCCGATTCCGAGCGCACCCGCCTGCGCCGCGAGGAGATGGGCTTCATCTACCAGTTCCACCACCTGCTGCCGGAGTTCTCGGCGCTGGAGAACGTGGTGATGCCCCAGCTCATCCGGGGCCTGTCGCGCAAGGAGGCCTCGGCCCGCGCGAGTGAGCTTCTGGCCTTCCTCGGCCTCAAGGAGCGGCTGCCGCACCGGCCGGCGGAGCTCTCGGGCGGCGAGCAGCAGCGCGTCGCCATCGCCCGCGCGGTGGCCAACGGGCCGCGCCTGCTGCTGGCCGACGAGCCCACCGGCAATCTCGACCCGCATACCGCCGACCACGTCTTCGGCATCCTGGTCTCGCTGGTGCGCGCCTCCGGGCTCGCGGCGCTGATCGCGACCCACAACCTCGATCTCGCCGGCCGCATGGACCGCCGCGTGACGATCCGCGACGGGCTGATCGAGCAGCTCGCCTGAGCGGACGGCCCTCGCGAGGGCTGTCTTCGCGATTGTACACTATTGTACGAAGACACTATTCGTGAAAGTCTGCGCTTCCCGCGAAGGCGATTCCGGGTTGTCGGTACCCGTTGCGACGCGACGGTTCTCAGCCGGCTCTGACGAACGCACGGCGCGGCACGGACAATAACAGTCGCGGGAGGTGATCTTGAGAAGAATACTGGTTCTCGTTGGGCTCGTGCTGTCGTGCACACCCGCTTTCGCCGAGAAGGCCGATCTGTCGACCATGACCTGCAAGGCATTCCTTGCCAGCGACAAGGACGACATGAAGCTCACGCTCGCCTGGCTCGACGCCTATTACAAGGGCGAGGACGATCCGCCGGTCATCGATTTCGATAAGCTCGTTGCGAATGCCAAGAAGCTCGGCGAGTTCTGCGGCGCCAACCCGGAACTCGGCCTCATCACCGCGACCGACAAGCTGTTCGGGCGCTGAGGGCGCTTGCCGACGCGCGCCGAGCTTCCGGGACGACCGACCACGGCGCGCGTCCACATCCCTTCACCTTTCGGAAACCATGCCCGGACGTGCTTCGCGATCCCCGCTTTACATAGAACAAAACAAGAACAAATATTCCGTCATCGATGAACGGAGACGACGATGCTCAAGCGGATGATCCTCACCGGCATGGTGGAGCTCGCGGCCTTCGGCCTGCTGTCGAGCGCCGTCGCGCTCTGGGCGGTCGCTCTGGCGCCGCTGCATTGAGCGCCCGCCGGGCCTGCGCGGAGACCGGCGCAATCCCCGGCCGGCGGCCGCGATGCCGCAGGGCTGCGATCGGTGTACAAGGCGGGGCGCTGCATTTTCCGGGTCGACTCGCCGGCCGCGAGCCGGAATCCTGCCCGCTCCCCGACTCGGATCGCTCATGGCCCGCATGCTCAGGGAGGTCGGCTACGTCCACCTCCATGTCCACTCGTCCTATTCGCTCCTCGAAGGCGCCCTGAAGGTCGGCGACCTCGTCAAGGCGGCGGCCAAGGACCGGCAGCCGGCGCTGGCGCTCACCGACACCAACAACCTCTTCGGCGCGCTCGAATTCTCCGAGAAGGCGGCGGGCTCAGGCATCCAGCCGATCGCGGGCCTCCAGCTCTCGGTGCTGTTCGAGGCGCCCGATCCGATGGCGCGCAACGTTCAGGTCCAGAGCACGCCGCTGGTGCTGCTCGCGCAGGACGAGTCCGGTTATCGCAACCTGCTGCGGCTCGCGAGCCGGGCCTATTTCGACGGCCCCCTCGGCGAGCTTCCGCAGGTCTGGGCCGAGGCGCTGGCGGAGGTGTCCTCGGGGCTGATCGCGCTGACCGGGGGCGCCGCCGGCCCGCTCGATTCCGCCCTGCGGGCCGGCCGCCCGGAACTCGCCGCGACCCGGCTCGACGCGCTGAAGCGGGCCTTCGGCGAGGACAGGCTCTATGTCGAGCTTCAGCGCCACGGCGCGGAGGGCGAGAAGCGGATCGAGGCCGAGCTGATCCGCCTCGCCGACCGCAACGGCCTGTCGCTGGTGGCCGCCAACGAGCCCTTCTTCGCCAAGCCGGACGACTACGACGCCCATGATGCGCTGCTCGCCATCGCGGAAGGCCGCCTCGTCTCCGACGAGCGCCGCCGGCGGCTGACGCCCCGCCACGCCTTCAAGACCCGCGCCGAGATGGGCGAGCTGTTCCGCGACCTGCCGGAGGCCCTGGCGGCCACCGTCGAGATCGCCATGCGCTGCTCCTACCGGGTGCGCACACGCAAGCCGATCCTGCCGAATTTCGGCGTGGTCGCCCCTGCGGGCCCCGAGGCCGCCGCCGAGGCGGTCGTGCCCGCCGTCGCCCTCGACGAGCCGGAGGAGCTTCGCCGGCAGGCGGTGGCCGGGCTCGAGCTACGGCTCCAGCGGCACGGCACCGCGCCGGGCTTCACCGAGGAGAGCTACCGCGAGCGGCTCGCCTTCGAGCTCGACGTCATCGTCAAGATGAAGTTCCCCGGCTACTTCCTCATCGTCTCCGACTTCATCAAATGGGCGAAGGACCACGACATCCCCGTGGGGCCGGGGCGCGGCTCGGGTGCGGGCTCGCTCGTCGCCTATGCGCTGCTCATCACCGATCTCGATCCGCTCCGCTTCGGGCTGCTGTTTGAGCGCTTCCTCAACCCCGAGCGCGTCTCGATGCCGGATTTCGACATCGACTTCTGCGTCGACGGCCGCGAGCGCGTGATCCAGTACGTGCAGCAACGCTACGGCGACCGCCAGGTGGCGCAGATCATCACCTTCGGCACCCTGCTCGCGCGCGGCGTGCTGCGCGACGTCGGCCGCGTGCTGGAGATGCCCTACGGGCAGGTCGACAAGCTGACCAAGCTCGTGCCGCAGAACCCGGCCAATCCGGTGACGCTGGCCCAGGCCATCGAGGGCGAGCCCAAGCTCCAATCCGCCATGGAGGAGGAGCCGGTGGTGGCCCGCCTCGTGGAGATCTCCCTCAAGCTCGAAGGGCTCCACCGCCACGCCTCGACCCACGCCGCCGGCGTCGTCATCGGAGACCGGCCGCTCGAAGAACTGGTGCCGCTCTACCGAGACCCGAAGACGGGCATGCGCGTCACCCAGTTCAATATGAAATGGGTCGAGGCCGCCGGCCTGGTGAAGTTCGATTTTCTGGGACTTAAAACTCTGACGATGCTGCGTTGCTGCACCGATCTATTGGAACAGCGCGGCATCATCGTCGACCTCGCCTCGCTGCCGCTCGACGATGAGAAGACCTATGAGCCGATGAAGCGCGGCGAGACGGTCGGCGTGTTCCAGGTGGAATCTGCGGGCATGCGCAAGGCGCTGTGCGAGATGCAGGCCGACAGGTTCGAGGACATCATCGCGCTGGTGGCCCTCTACCGGCCGGGCCCGATGGCCAACATCCCGGTCTATTGCGAGCGCAAGCTCGGGCGCGATGCCGGCAACGAGGCGGACTGGTATCCGCACCCGCTCCTGGAGCCGATCCTGAAGGAGACCTTCGGGATCATCGTCTATCAGGAGCAGGTGATGGAGATCGCCAAGGTGCTCGCCGGCTATACGCTCGGCGAGGCCGACATGCTCCGCCGCGCCATGGGCAAGAAGATCCGCGCCGAGATGGACGCCCAGCGCGCCCGCTTCGTCTCCGGCTGCACCGAGCGCGGGCTGACCAAGCCGAAAGCCGACGAAATCTTCGACCTGCTGGCAAAATTCGCCGACTATGGATTCAACAAGAGCCACGCGGCGGCCTATGCCCTGCTGACCTACCAGACGGCCTATCTGAAGGCGAACCACCCGGTCGAGTTCCTCGCCGCCGCGATGCAGCTCGACATCGACAACACCGACAAGATCGCCGAATTCCGCCAGGACGCGCAGCGTCTCGGCATCGTGGTCGAGCCGCCCTCGATCAACGGTTCGGGGGCGGCCTTCGCGGTGAAGGACGGGCGCATCCGCTACGCGCTCGCCGCCATCAAGGGGGTCGGGCGCGGCGCCGTGGAGGGGCTGGTGGCTGCGCGCGGCGAGCGCTCCTTCAAGGATGCCGCCGACCTCGCGCGCCGGCTGAACCCGCGCCTCGTCAACAAGCGCACGCTCGAGAACCTTGTCGCGGCCGGCGCCCTCGATTGCATCGAGCCGGACCGCGCGCGCGCCTTCGCCTGCGTCGAGCCGATGATGAAGCTCGCGCAAGGGGCGGCCGAGGCCGAGACCACGGGCATCGCCGACATGTTCGGCGGCGTCATGTCGGCCGACGTGGCCCTGCGCGTGCCGCCCTACGAGCCCTGGCCCATGGCCGACCGGCTGACCAAGGAGTTCGAGGCCATCGGCTTCTTCCTCTCCGGCCACCCCCTCGACGAGTACGGGCACCTGCTCGCGAAGCTGCGCGTCCAGACCTGGACGGAGTTCTGCCGTGCGGTGCGGGCGGGGACGGCGAGCGTCGGGCGCGTCGCGGCCTCGGTGCTCGACCGCTCGGAGCGGCGCACCAAGACCGGCAACAAGCTCGGCATCGTCAACCTCTCGGACCAGACCGGGCATTTCGAGGCGATCATCTTCTCCGAGGGACTCGCGCATTACCGCGACATCCTGGAGCCCGGCCGCCCGCTCGTGCTCCAGATCCAGGCGGCGCTGGAGGGCGAGGACGTGCGCGCCCGCATCCAGACCGCCGAGCCCCTCGACGCGGCGGTGGCCAAGCACCAGAAGGGCATGCGCATCTTCCTGCGCGACGAGAAGCCCATCGGCTCGATCCAGCAGCGCCTCTCGATCCGCGGCGAGGGCGAGGTCTCGCTGATCCTGATCCTCGACGGCGGCGAGCGCGAGGTCGAGGTGAAGCTGAAGGACAGGTATCAGGCGAGCCCGCAGGTCGCCGGCGCCATCCGGGCCGTGCCGGGGGTGGTGCAGGTGGAGGTGAACTGAGACGCGCCTCGAACGCTCGGCGCGCGATCGCCCCGGTGCCGCACGCTTCCTCTCCCGGCCCGGCAGGGTGATGGAGATCCGGTCGAGGTGACGCGGCAGCCGGTCGGGCCTGCCCTGCGCCGGATCGCCATGACCGGCGGGGTCACGAGTTGCGCCGTCGTGCCCGCCCGCATCGCCCCGCCGACCAAACGTCGCTCACGGCGGCCACGATGACTCTTCCGGGTCATCCCGGATCGTCGTCGTTATAGATGCTTTCGCTTCTCGACTAGGTTCTGGAATTTCTCGTATTCGGCTTGATCGACGCGATAGGAGTGGTCGTCGTCGGGAAAGGCCACGGCCTTGACCTCCTCGACGTATTTGCGGATGCCGGTCACCGCAACCTCGGTCAGGTTCGCATAGCGCTTCGTGAATTTCGGCTTGAAGTCCGTGAAGACGCCGAGCAGGTCGTAGGCAAGCAGGATCTGGCCGTCGCAACCGGCACCGGCCCCTATGCCGATGGTCGGGATCGTCAGTTGCTCGGAGATCAGCTTGGCGATCGGCGCCGGGACGGCCTCGAACTCCAGCATGAAGCAGCCGGCATCCTCGATGGCGAGGGCGTCCTCGAGGATCTTCATCGCGGCCTCGGCGGTCCGGCCCTGGATCTTGAAGCCGCCGAAATTGGCGATGGTATGCGGCGTCAGCCCGATATGCGACGCCGTCGGGATGCCGGCATCGACGAGCGCCTTGAGGATATGCGCCTGGCTCTTGCCGCCCTGCGGCTTCACGGCGTCGCACAGCCCCTCCTGCATGAAGCGCGTGGCGTTCGTGAGGGCCCGGTCGACGGTGTTGTAGCTCTGGTAGGGCATGCAGCCGAGCACGAAGGTGTCCGGCGCTCCGCGCCGCACCGCCGCGGCATGCAGGATCATCATGTCCATCGTCGCGGGTATGGTGCTGGCATGCCCGTGAGCGACCATGGCGAGGCTATCGCCGACGACGGCGACGTCGACGCCCGCCATCTCCGCCCACCGGGCGGACGTGTAGTCCGGCACGGACATGTAGACGAACTTCTCGCCGGTCCGTTTGGCGGCGCGGATGTCGAGGATCGTCCGCTTGGCCGCCTTCTTGTCCGGCTTGGTGGAAGAAGTCGCCGCCGTGGCACTCATGAACGCCCCTCCGGAATCGTGTGATGGTCGAGGCGGCCGAGCCCGGTCGCCGATCTCGGTCCGGGCTCGCCGCGCGTCCCCTGGAGCCTGTCCTGACGGAGAACCGGATCCCGCTTCTCCCGGGCAGCCTCTAGCGCAGGCCCTGTAGGACGCGGTCGATGTCGGCCGTCGTCATTTCCCACTCGTTCTGGAAATTGGCCACGACGCTGCGCATGAATTGCGGCTGGAGGCGCTCCGCCTGAGCCGTGTCGCCGAGGTGGTCGACCAGCATCGCGTAGGCGAGCTGCGACGGCTCGGGACCCTCGTAGCTCCACTCGAAGCCGTTGCGCGAGTAGAGCTTGGCGTCCGTCCTGTCGGGAAGCGGATTGCCGTCGACCGTGACGACGATCCCGTCGATGGTCCGATCCCCCATGTAGACCTTGGTCACGAGCGTGCCTCCCTCATCTGATGACGCGGGGTGCGGCCGTCGGAGCGGCTGCGCATCACCTCCGGGAAGATCCAGAGGCTGACGACCATGAAGGGGCCGAGGAACGCCACGGCCCAGCGCGGGCCGACCTGACCGAGATACCCCATGTAGAACCACCCCGCGAGCGCGGCCAAGGCAACGGCGACGGACAAGCCGAACTTGATGGGAAACGGCATCGGATTCCTCCCGGATCGGTAGCGGCTCTTACAGGGTGAAGACGGAGCCGACCTGTTGCAGCAGGCCGAGCGAGGTGCCGAGCCCGGCCATCACGATGGCGAGGCCGGCCAGGCCGTCACGCCAGCGCTGGGGCCACACGTTGAACAGGCCCGGTGCGAACAGCACCGCCAGGCCGCCCACGATCACGAGGCTCGTCCAGCGCAGATGGGCGGCGCCGTAGGCGAGACCGCCGCCGACCAGCGCCAGCAGCAGCAGGACGTTGGCCGCCAGCAGCAGCAGGCCGAGCGGCCGGCCCTTCAGGTCGGGGCGGGTTTCGAGCGGGAACATGCCGGTGAGGACGTAAAAGCCGACGCAGGCGACGCCCGCGAAGAGCGCGAACCACGCGAGAGCGGCGACGTTCGGTTCGATCATGCTCATGGAGGACTTCCCAGATGTCGGGCCAGATGGTCGGGGCGGCGCCTCGGGGGCGCCGCATGTCGCGTATGGCGGGGCCTACTCGGCCGGCTGCATGGCGCCGGGCTCGGCGGCGCCGGGCGTGCGGGAGGTCTTGCGCATGTCGGTCTTCACGTAACGCGTGTCGTATCCGTTGAAGAGCGTTCCGAGCAGGCCGCGATTGAGGTCCGAGGTGCGGAACAGCCAGTCCATGATCGGGAAGGTGAGGTTCATGTTCCGCTCCATCATGATCGACTGGTCGTGATGGGCGGTGTGATGCCGGCGGTTCGTATTGATGAACGGCATGTTTCGGACGAACCAGTTGTCCTCGACATGGCAGCAGAAGTGCATGAACTCGTAGATCATGTAGATGCTGGTCGTCGTGGCGATGAAGAGCCATCCGACGTTCGGCGTGAACATGTTGCCCAGCGCGATGGCGCCGGGGATCGACATCAGCGTGAAGGTCGCCAGGGCGTAGGGGGGAAAGAACGTCACCCGGTAATCGCGATGGTCGGCGAAGCGCATCTCGTGGTCGGTGAAGAACTGATGATGCTGGAGAGTGTGCCGATTGTAGACGGCGCGACCGATCGGGTTGCTCTGCGGGCGATGCATGACATAGCGGTGCAGCCACCACTCGAAGAAATTGCAGAACAGGAACACGACCGGCACCGTGACGAACTCCGCCCAGGTCGGGGCCTTGATGTTCGAGATGTAGATATACAACGCCGTCAGGCCGATGGTGTAGATGATGGCGATGTGCAGGAAGCCGTTGTACCAGCCGGCGACGCGCTGCCGATAGTTGGCCCGGTAGTTTCTCTGCCGCTCGCTCATCTTGGTGACTGCGAGTTCCATGGACTGTCTCCCTTGGTCGATGGTTTTCGGGGGGGCGCCGGCCGCGTTCGCTCGAACGCGATGGTCAGTCGGGCACCATCGCCGCCACGGCATGCGAGGGAAGCGCCGGCTTGCCGGCAAGGCATCCCCATTCCCGCCGGACGGCTTGCAGGCAAACGTGATCCGCGCTGAGACCCGTCCGGCACATGGCACCCTCCCAGAGCTGCTCCCTGAAAGATACCTCTGATATATCAACTGTCAACATTATTGTGCCGTTTCGATGGGGCGGCGGGGATGCGAGCGGCTCGCGTCCCCGCCGGTACGCTCGGGGCCGCATCCGATCGCCTTGCGGCGGACGGCGTCTCCGAGTTCTCGATCTGCCGCGTACGCTCGCGCCGAACCCGGAGCCGCTTCGGCGGAGTGCGATCTACTGCGAGATCGCCTCGAGCGATTTGCCCTTGGTCTCGATGCCGAGGATGCCGACGCTGGCCGCCGCGATGACGAAGGAGCCGGCGCCCAGCGCGAAGACGCCGCCATGGCCGAGCGTCGGCAGGATGATGCCGATGACGTAGGGGCCGATGAGCGAGCCGACCCGGCCGACCGCCGAGGCGCAACCCGCGCCGGTGGCGCGCGCGCGCGTCGGGTAGAGTTCGGGGGTGTAGGCGTAGAGCACGGACCACATCCCGAAGAGGAAGAACTGCATCATCAGCCCGAAGGCGATCAGCCAGCCGAAGGACGGCGAGTGGCCGTACAGGTAGGCCGCCACCGCGCTGCCGAGGAGCATCAGGACCGCGGTCGGCTTGCGGCCCCACCGCTCCACGAGGATGGCCGAGGTGATGAAGCCCGGCACGCCCGCGAGCGAGATCAGGATCGTGTAGGTCACGGACTTGGCGACGCTGTAGCCCGCCTCCTGCAACAACGCCCCGAGCCAGGTGGTGAGGCCGTAGAAGCCGAGGAGCGCGAAGAACCAGGTCAACCAGATCATCACCGTGCGGCTCGCGTAGCCCGGACTCCAGAGTTCGAGAAAGGAGAAGCGCCGCTCGCCCTGGGCCTGCTCGGGCAGGACCTGCGGCTCGGATAGCGGGCGGCCGTCGAGGCGCGCGGCCACCTTCGTCTCGATGGAGGTCATCACGGCATCCGCTTGCTCATGCCGCCCGCGATCGGCCAGCCAGCGCGGCGATTCCGGCACCAGGAAGCGGATCACGAACAGGAACAGCGCCGGGAACGCCTGCGCCAGGAAGACCGCCCTCCAGTCGAAATAGCTCAGCAGGACGTAGCTGAGGCAGCCCGCCGCGATGAAGCCGAGGGGCCAGAACCCTTCCATGATGGCGAGGTAGCGGCCGCGCTTGGCCGTCGGCAGGAACTCCGAGACGATGGCCAGGGCCACCGGAAATTCCATGCCCATGCCGAAGCCGAGGAGCAGGCGGGCGTAGCCGAGCACGGTCGCGTCGGGCGCATAGGCGCACCACGCGCTGCCCAGGCCCCAGAACACCATGCTCACCTGGAAGACGAGCTTTCGGCCGAAACGGTCGGCGAGCATCCCGGAGATCGCCGCGCCGGCGAACATGCCGATGAAGCTCATGCTCGACAGGAGCCCGGCCTGGGCCGTCGACAGGCCGAACTCCGTCTTGATCGAGCCGAGCAGGAAGGTGAGCGAGCCGAGGTCGATCGAGTCGAAGAACCAGGCCGTCGCGATGATGAGAAAGATATTGCGCTGGAACTGGGTCATCGGCAGGCGCTCGAGCCGTGCCGCGATCACCGCGCTCGACCCGGCCACGACGCGGGCGGGGGTCTCGGTCGTCGCCCGCTCCGGCAGCACCTCGCCGGCGGGTATCGCAATCTGCCCTACCATCTCTCGCCTCCCTGCGTCTTTTAGTATGCGCAGGGTGTTCTTGCAGGATATTTCTAATCTGCGCAAGATATATCAGAGATATGCCCCTTGCGGAGGAAAGCGCGGGGCACCATGCACCTATATGGCGGCGTGCCGGGCGGACCGATCGGGGCAACAGGTGTCGTCGATGAATTTCGTGATCGGGAAGACGACATCGGCCCGTTCCGCGCAGCGTGGCGAGACGCGGGCGAGGAAGGCTGCGAGCGGGGCCCCCGACGGGGCGGCCGGAGGCGACGACCTGCCCGACCAGACGCTTACGGACAGGGCCTATCGGCAACTGGAGGAGATGATCACGACGCTCGTTCTCCCGCCCGGCATGGTGCTCGGGGAGCAGAACCTGGTCCAGCGCCTCGGGATCGGCCGTACCCCCGTCCGGGAAGCCTTGCAGCGTCTCGCCCGCGACGGTCTCGTCGTGGTCATGCCGAGGCGCGGGATCTTCGTCTCCGACATCAACGTGCGCACGCAGCTGCGCCTCCTTGAGACCCGACGCGTCCTGGAGCGGTTGATCGCGCGCCTCGCCGCGGAGCGGTCCACGAAGGAAGAGCGGGACGTCTTCGCCGGCCTCGCCCAGGACATGCGCGATGCGGCCGCGGCATCGGACGATCTGGCGTTCATGCGCCTGGACCGTCACTTCAACGAGCTGATCGCAACGGCCTCGCGCAATGAGTTCGCCGTGCGCTCGCTGGAGAGCATGGCGGGTCTGTCACGGCGGTTCTGGTATCAGCACTACAAGCAGGCGGCCGATCTGCCGTTGACCGCCACTCTCCATGCGGATGTTTGCGAGGCGCTCGCTCGCCGCGACGTCGAGGCGGCTGGCGCCGCCTCCGACAAGCTGGTCGATTACATCGAGAGCTTCGCGCGCAAGACCCTGGATCTGTGATCCGTGTTCCATAGGGAGCCGCGCGGAACGCCTGAAAGCGTGGTCACTCCTTCAGTGTATCCAGCTCCCCGAACGGCTTCGACCGCTGGCCGGTGCACGCCTCCTCGTCGTCGATGACGGTGAGGATGCCCTTGTCCTCGCGCATCACCACCTTCGGCCGTTCCGCCTTGCCGAAGGTCCGGCCCCTCATGTGGCTCGACACGCAGTAGAGGGTGCGCCCGCCATCCTCGAAGGGGCCGGCGAGGCGGCTGTGCTCGAAGCGCACCGGCAGCAGCGAGATCGAGCCGAACTGAACCTGCTTCAGGGCGAGCGCGGCGATGCGCTGGCGGAGCGCGGCGCTCGGCGCCTCCTCCGCCGCGACAGGCGCCGGCTTGGTCTTCGGCGCGGCCAGCGCCGGGACGCCGAGCGCCAGGGACACCGCCGTTGTCAGAAGAATGGCGTGAGACGACCTCCGCCCCTTCCCCGACCTCGGGCCGAGGTGATGCAGGGGATGCCGCCCCGTCGGCTCGTCCATGAGATCCGCCATCCTCGCGCTCCGGGAGCGGAGGGTATCGGCCCTCCGCGCTCGCGAAAACCCGCCCGGCGGAGCACACCACGGCGAAATCCCGCACAGACCGCTCCGCGGCGCTCACATGGCGGCGCGACACCGGCTATCTCTCCCCGATGCAGTGGAGCGACGAGGCCCTCGTGCTCGGGGTGCGCCGGCACGGCGAGACCGGGACCATCCTGGAGGCGATGACCGCCGAGCACGGGCGCCATCTCGGGCTCGTGCATGGCGGCCGCTCGCGCCGGATGCAGCCGGTGCTCCAATGCGGCAACCGGGTGCGGGTGGTCTGGCGCTCGCGGCTGGACGAGAGCCTGGGCTCCTATGCCGTCGAGCCCCTGGAACTCGCCGCCCCGCGCCTGATCGGCTCGGCGCTGGCGCTCTACGGCCTCTCGCACATGGCGGCCCTGCTGCGGCTGCTGCCCGAGCGCGATCCGCATCTCGGCCTCTACGAGGCGGCGGGGGTGCTGATCGCGCATCTCGCCGACCGGAGCGTCGCGCCGCCGCTGATGGTGCGCTTCGAGCTGGCGCTGCTGGCCGAGCTCGGCTTCGGCCTGGCGCTGCATGCCTGCGCCGCCACGGGCGGCAACGACCAGCTCGTCTATGTCTCGCCGAGGACCGGGCGGGCCGTCAGCGCCTCGGCCGGCGAGCCCTATCGCGACCGGCTGCTGCCGCTGCCGCCCTTCCTGCGCGAGCCCACCGGATTGGTGCGCGCGCCGTTGTCGGAGGAGGTGCGCGGCGGCTTCGCCTTGACCGGACACTTCCTGAACCAGCACATCTGGCAACCGCGTGCCCTGCCTCCCTCCGAGGAGCGCGCGCGATTCGTCGCGCTCGGCCTGGAAGCCGAGAGTCGGGGTTCGTGATATGTTCCAGTGCATTTTCGAGCGGAGCGGATTCCGGTTCGCGTGACGGAAATGCGTTACACGGCAGATGCGCGACCGCCCTCCTGAATCGCGGATCATGGGGGCGGTGGTGATGGGTCCGAGGCAATGGTAGTCGCATGGGTGAGTTGACCGTCCCGCCGTCGGGCGACGGCATCGAGAGCGTCGAGCTGAAATCGGCGCTGGAGGAGCGCTACCTCGCCTATGCGCTCTCCACGATCATGCACCGCGCCCTGCCGGACGCGCGCGATGGCTTGAAACCCGTGCACCGGCGCATCCTCTACGGCATGCGCCTGCTGCGGCTCGACCCGAACACCGCGCACAAGAAATGCGCGAAGATCGTCGGCGACGTGATGGGCGACTTCCATCCCCATGGCGACCAGGCGATCTACGACGCGCTGGTGCGGCTCAGCCAGGATTTCGCGCAGCGTTATCCGCTGGTCGACGGGCAGGGCAATTTCGGCAACATCGACGGCGACGGCCCCGCCGCCTACCGCTACACCGAGGCCCGCCTCACCGAGGTCGCGCGCCTGCTCCTCGACGGCATCGACGAGGACACGGTCGATTACCGGCCCTCCTACAACGGCGAGAAGGAGGAGCCCTCGGTCCTGCCGGCGGCCTTCCCGAACCTGCTCGCCAATGGCAGCCAGGGCATCGCGGTGGGCATGGCCACCTCGATCCCGCCCCACAACGCGGCCGAGCTCTGCGACGCGGCGCTCTACCTGATCGGCCATCGCGACGCGACCTCGGAGCAACTGGTCGAGAGCTTCGTGCAGGGGCCGGACTTCCCCACCGGCGGCATCCTCGTGGAGAGCCGGGCGTCCATCGTGGAGTCCTACCGCACCGGGCGCGGCGGCTTCCGGGTGCGGGCGCGCTGGGCGAAGGAGGATCTCGGCCGGGGCACCTGGACCATCGTGGTCACGGAGATCCCCTACGGGGTGCCGAAGGCGCGGCTGATCGAGAAGCTCGCCGAGCTGCTCCAGGAGAAGAAGCTGCCGCTGCTCGCCGACGTGCGCGACGAATCCGCTGAGGACGTGCGCGTGGTGCTGGAGCCGCGCGCGCGCAACGTCGACCCCGTCATCCTGATGGAATCGCTGTTCCGGCTCACCGAGCTCGAGGCGCGCATCCCGCTCAACATGAACGTGCTCGTTGGCGGCCAGGTGCCCCGCGTCATCGGGCTCGCCGACGCCCTGCGCGAATGGCTCGACCATCGCCGCGTCGTGCTCCAGCGCCGCTCGCGCTTCCGCCTCGGCCAGATCGACCGGCGCCTGGAAATCCTCGGCGGTCTGCTCATCGTCTATCTCGACCTCGACGAGGTGATCCGCATCATCCGCGAGGAGGACGAGCCGAAGCCCGCGCTGATGCTGCGCTTCACGCTCACCGAGGTGCAGGCCAACGCCATCCTCGACACCCGCCTGCGCTCCTTGCGCAAGCTCGAGGAGATGGAGCTCCGGCGCGAGTTCGACGATCTCACGAAGGAGAAGCAGGGCATCGACGCGCTGCTCGACTCCGACGATCTCCAGTGGAAGTCGATCACCAAGCAGATCCGGGACGTCAAGAAGACCTTCGGGCCGGAGACCAAGCTCGGCCGCCGCCGCACCACCCTGGAGAACCCGCCCGACACCGCCGGCATCGATCTCACCGCCGCCCTGGTCGAGCGCGAGCCGATCACCGTGATCGTCTCGAACAAGGGCTGGATCCGGGCCCTGAAGGGCCATGTCGCGGACCTGTCGGGCGTCGCCTTCAAGGGCGACGACACCCTCAAGATCGCCTTTCCCAGCGAGACCACGGCGAAGGTGCTGGTGCTCGCCTCGAACGGGAAGGTCTACACCCTCGACGCCTCGAAGCTGCCGGGCGGGCGCGGCTTCGGCGATCCGATCCGGCTGATGGTCGATCTCGACGACGGCACCGAGATCGTCTCGGCGCTGCCCTACCAGCCGGAGGGCAAGCTGCTGGTGGCGGGCTCGGACGGGCGCGGATTCGTGGCGCCCGCCGACGCGGTCGTCGCCAACACCCGCAAGGGCAAGGGCATCATCGGGCTCGACGGGGACGCCACGGCGACGATCCTCGTGCCGGCGGGCCGGGGCGACCATGTCGCGGTCTGCTCGTCCGACAAGCTGATGCTGGTCTTCCCGCTCTCGGAGCTGCCGGAGATGGCGCGCGGCAAGGGCGTGCGCCTGCAACGCTGCCGGGCCTCGACGCTGGTCGACGCCTGCGTCTTCACCCTCGCGGAGGGGCTGCCCTGGCGCGACGGCTCGGCTCAGCCGCGCCTCGCGAGCGCGCAGGTGCTGGAGAAGTGGATGGGCCACCGCGCCGATGCGGGCGCGCTGATGACCCGGAGCTTCCCGAAATTCGAGGGTTTCGGCAAGTGAGGGCGGCCGCCGTCGCACCGTTGACGCGGATGACGGCGATCATCACCTTACGTCAATGACGGTGCCCGCATGCCGGGGCACCCGTGCCGGCGGGGCGATACAGTGGCCGATACGTCCGTAGCTTATACGCCGGATCTCGAGGACCAACTCGGCCGCATCCGTCGGGCGCGCGAGGAGAGCGAAAAGTTCGTCGCCGCGCAAAAGAAGCTCATGGTGGAGCAGAGCAAGCTCGCGGCCGAGGCGCTAAAGCCCGAACGCGACCGAATGCTCGCTCCTTGGCAGATCGCCCTCTCGGGCATGGCCGCTGGAGCAGCCTTCTTCGGTGCCGGTGCCGCCTTCGTAAAGCTGCTCGGGTCCTGACGGCGCGCCCGAGTCGGAGCCAAGCAGCCGGTTCCGCGCAGACTCAGCGCCGGCGGAACTGGCCGCGGATCGGCGGGCGGGGGCCGGCGGCGCGCTCGTCCTTGTGGCGGAACACGAGGCGGCCCTTCTCGAGGTCGTAGGGCGACATCTCGACGGTCACGCGGTCGCCGGCCAGCGTCTTGATGCGGTTCTTCTTCATCTTGCCGGCCGTGTAGGCCACGATCTCGTGGCCCTGGTCGAGCTGCACGCGGTAGCGCGCGTCCGGCAGGATCTCGAGAACGAGACCGTCGAACTGCATCAATTCTTCTTTCGCCATCCACCGTCTCCGGCCCGACCGAGGGAGCCCCGCTCAGAACGGGGGGCCGTCTCTCCAGGGCAATCCGTAAAAACGCCGGTGGCGGCGGGTCCGATCCAAGTCGGATGCGCACAGCCTTTCAGGCGTGCCCTGCATGTAGTCGTCGCGTCATCGCGACGCAAGCTTCCAGGTTCTCGCCCCAGGTTTCCGCCTTGGAGAAGTGCTTAAGGCGCGGACTCGTTGCCGGCATAGTCGAGGCGCCCGTCCGGCGTCCGGCGCCAGACCCGGATCTGGATGTCCGGCCGCGCGAGGTCGCCCTTGGCGTCGAAGGCGACTTCGCCGGTGCTCAGACGCAGCGGCGCGCCGTCGCGCAGGGCGGCCGCGACCTTGCGCCCCTCCGCCGACTTCGCCCGCTCGACGCCCCGTGCCAGCACCTCGACCGCCGCGTACCCCTGCCCGGCGAAGGCATCCGTCTCAGGAGTACGGCCGGCCGGCTTGCCCTTCGGCTCCGGGAGCTTGCGAGGATCGGCGGGGAGCGTCATCACGGTCCCCTCGGCGGCGGGGCCCGCGATCGCCGGGAAGTCCTTGTCGAGGAGGCCGTCGCTGCCGATCAGGACGGCGTCGAGCCCCGCCTCGCGCAGTCCCTTCGCCAGCACGGCGCCTTCCTGGGCGAGGCCGCCGAAATACACCGCCTCGACGCGGGCGTCCTTGAGGGGCGCCAGCACGTCGGCGGCGTCCTTCGCGCCCTTTTGCAGGCCGAGGAACGCGGCTTCGCCGTTGCCCCGCGCCTTCAGCGCCCGCGAGACGGCGTCGGCGAGCCCGCGCCCGAAGGTCGTCCTGTCATGGACGATGCCGATGCGCCGGCCGGCGAAACGCTCGTTGAGATAGGCGGCGGCTGTGGCCGCCTGCTGCGCGTCGCTGGCGCCCAGGCGCAGGAGGTTCCACCAGCCCCGGCCGGTCAGCGCCGCTCCGGTGGCGCCGGGCGTCACCGTCACGATGCCGGCCTCCTCGTAGACCGGGGCCGCGACGGCGGCGACGATGGTGCTCAGGGGCCCGACGACGAGGCCGATCCTGTCGGCGGCGAATCTTTTCGCGACGGCGGCGCCCTGCTTGCCGTCGCCGGCATCGTCGGCCACCACCAGCGCGAGCTTGCGGCCGGCGACGCCCCCGTTGCGGTTGATGTCCGCCACCGCCTGCTCGGCCCCGAGCCTCATGCCCTGCCCGAAACCGGCGTCCGGCCCGGTGAGCGGCGCCGAGAGCCCGATGCGGAGCGGGCCCTGCTGGGCGAGGGCGGACGGCGCGCCGAGCGACAGCAGGACGAGGGCGGCCGGCGGGCTCAGGCGCATGGTCGGATCCGGTGGGCGAGCACGGCTCCTGCATAGCGCTCCGCGCGGGACGCAGGAAGCGGCGGCGGTCCGGGGCCTTTCGCCGGCGCCTTGCGCGGCCGCGCGCCGGACCTACCTCCGGTCGGGAGGCCGCCGCCGGCAACGATCCCGCCCCGGCGCGGCCAGGAAGCTTTCGCGATGATCGCCACCGAGACAGACATCCTCGCCGAGGCCGAGGCGTGGCGCCGCGACGGACGCGCCGTGGCGCTCGCCACCGTCGTCGAGACCTGGGGCTCGGCGCCCCGGCCCGTGGGCAGCCATCTCGTGGTGGATGGGGAGGGGGCCTTCCTCGGCTCCGTCTCCGGCGGCTGCGTCGAGGGGGCGGTGGTGGCGGAGGCGCTGGAGGTGATCGAGGCGGGCGCTCCCCGCGTCATCGCGTTCGGCGTCGCCGACGAGACCGCCTGGCAGGTGGGGCTCTCCTGCGGCGGCCGCATCCGCGTCCTCATCGAGCGGATCGACTGACGCCATGCGCCTCGACACCCTGTCCGTCCTCAACGCCGAGCGCGCCGCCCGCCGCGCCGCGATCCTCGTCACCGATCTCGATTCCGGCGAGCAGCGCCTCGTCCGCGAGGAGGCGCTCGACGGCGACCCGCTCGCGGCGCTGCTGCGCCCGCGCCTCGCCTCCGGCCGCAGCGGCATCGCCGAGGTCGAGGGGCGGCGGCTCTTCCTCACCGTCCAGGTGCCCCCCGTGCGGCTCGTGGTGATCGGCGCCGTGCATATCGCCCAGGCGCTGGCGCCGATGGCGGCGGCGGTCGATCTCGCCGTGACGGTGATCGACCCGCGCACGGCCTTCGCCACGCCCGAGCGCTTCCCCGGCGTCGATCTGGTGCCGGAATGGCCCGAGGACGCGTTCGCCGGCCGCCTACCGCCCCTCGACCGCTACAGCGCGCTCGCCGCGCTGAGCCACGACCCGAAGATCGACGATCCGGCGCTGACGGCGGCGCTGCGCGCGGGGTGCCTCTATATCGGGGCGCTCGGATCGCGGAAGACCCATGCGCGCCGCGTCGAGCGGCTGGAGCAGGCCGGGTTCGGCGCCGATGCGATCGCGCGCATCCACGCCCCCATCGGCCTCGACATCGGCGCCGTCAGCCCGGCCGAGATCGCGGTCTCGGTGCTGGCCGAGATCGTCGGCGCCCTGCGCAAGGACAGCGCCGGCCTGCGCCGGGACTGCACCGGGGCGCGGCCGTGAAGTTCGGACCCGTCGCCACCGCCGAGGCCGCGGGCCTGATCTCCGCCCATACGGTCCGGGCGGGCGACACGGTGGTGAAGAAGGGTCAGGCGATCCTGCCGGAGGTCGCCGAGCGCCTGCTCGCCGAGGGCGTCGACCGGCTGATCGCGGCCCGGCTGGAGCGGGGCGACATCGGCGAGGACGAGGCCGCCGCCGCCCTGGCCGAGCGGCTGGCCGGCGAGGGCCTGCGCGTGGACAGGCCCTTCACCGGGCGCTGCAACCTCTTCGCCGAGACGGCCGGGCTGCTGCTGGTGGAGCGCCCGGTGATCGACGCGGTGAACGGCATCGACGAGGCGATCACCGTGGCGACGCTGCCTCCGTTCCGGTCGGTCGTGCCCGGCGAGATGGTGGCGACCGTCAAGATCATTCCTTATGCGGTCGCGGGCTCGCTGCTGGAGCGGGCGCTGGCGGCGGCGCCGGCGGGGCCCTTGCGGATCGCGCCTTATCGGCGCCGGCGGGTCGGTGTCGTCTCGACGCTGCTGCCCGGCCTCAAGGAGGCGACCGTCGCGCATACCCTGCGCAATCTCGGCCGGCGTCTCGAACCGGCCTCCGCCGGCATCGCCGCCGAGCTCCGCGTGCCGCACGAGGCCGCCGCCGTGGCGGAGGCGGTGGCGCGGCTCTGCGAGGAGGAGCGGGCCGAGATCGTCGTCGTCTTCGGTGCCTCGGCCATCGCCGACCGCCGCGACGTGATCCCGGCGGGAATCGCGCTTTCCGGCGGGACGGTGGAGCATCTCGGCATGCCCGTCGATCCGGGCAACCTCCTCCTCGTCGGGGCGCGGGGGGCGGTGCCGGTGATCGGCGCGCCGGGCTGCGCACGCTCTCCCCGCGAGAACGGCTTCGACTGGGTGCTTCTGCGCCTGCTCGCGGGGCTTGCGGTGACGCGGGCCGACATCGTAGCGCTCGGCGTCGGCGGCCTGCTGATGGAGATCGTCTCGCGGCCCCAGCCCCGCGCGGGCGGCCACAGCGAGGCGGACGCCGAGTCCGAGGACTGACACCGACCCATGAGCGACGACGTCCGGATCGGCGCGATCCTTCTCGCGGCGGGGCGCGGCACGCGCTTCGGCGCCCGGCCGAAGCTCGTCGCGCCCCTCGGGGGGCTGCCGATGGTGCGGCATGCCGGCCTCGCCATCCGCCGCTCGCGGCTGCGGCCGGCGGTGGCGGTGATCGGCGGCCATGCGGAGGCCGTGCGGGCCTCCCTCTCCGGTCTCGACATGCGGCTGATCGAGAACCCCGACCATGCCGCCGGGCTCGCCTCCTCGCTGCGCGTCGGGCTCGCGGCCCTGCCCGCCGCCGTCGAGGCGGTGGTCGTGGTGCTGGGCGACATGCCGCGCGTGACGGAGGCCCATCTCGATGCCCTCGCGGCGGCCTATGCCGGCGCGGCGCCGCGCCCGTCGGCGGTGGTGCCGGTGTTCGAGGGCCGTCGCGGCAACCCGGTGCTTCTGAATCGCGCGCTCCTGCGCGACGACCTCGCCGCCCTCGAAGGGGATGCCGGCGCCGCCCGCCTGCTCGCCGGGCGCGGCGACGTGCTGGAGATCGAAGGCGACCCGGCCAACCTGCTCGACGTGGACACGCCGGAGGCGCTCGCGGCGATGGTGCGGCGCCCGTAGGCGAGGAGCGTTACGACGACGCGTTCCGGCGCGTTTCCCGTTTCGCCTCGTCCCGGCAGCGGTCGGAGCAGTGGCGCACCTCGTCCCAGACCCGCTCCCACTTCTTCCGCCAAGCGAAAGGCCGGCCGCATAGGGCGCAGGGCTTCTCCGGCAGATCGCCCTTGCGGCGCATGCGGGGCATGGCTCAGCGCCCGAGCCCGGCCGCGTCGAGGAGCGAGACCGGGCTCCAGCGGGTGAACTGCACGAAGCCGTCGCGGGCCGCGACCACGACCGTGCGGCGGTAGCGGTGCACGACCGTGCCCGGCGTCTGGCCGTGGCTTTCCTGCCAGCCCGTCGCGTCGGCGACGAAGACACGGTTGTCGCCGAGCCGCGCGATGCTCTCGATGGCGCCGAAGGCCCGCACCCGGCGCAGGATCGCGGAGACGTCCTGACGGAAATCGAGGGTGCGGTCGGCGTCCGAGACGCGCGCCCAGTACGACCCCTCGCCCTGCGGCTCGGCCCGGCTCCAGCGCGCCGGCAGCTCCCGGCCGATGGGACCGGCGGCGAGGCGGGCGGCCGCCATCTGGCACTTGCTCAGCAGGGTCTCGTGCGTCTCGGTCTCCGAGAGCCGGAAGAGGTCGCGGGCGAGGATGTCGCCGGTGTCGAAACCGTCCTCGGCGAGCACATGCGCGGTCACGCCCCAGGTCTCGTGAGCGTCGCCGATGGCGCGGAACAGCGGGTAGGGCCCGCGCCCCACCGGCAGCGGCGAGGGGTGGATGTTGAGCCCGTAGGCGGCGCGCCCGCGCCAGCCCGTCACCATCCAGGGATAGCCGGCGACGACGAGCGCCCAGTCGCGCCCGTGGATGGCGTGCAGGGTGTCGAGGTCGATCTGCCGGATGCGCGAGAGCTGCACCGGGATGCGCCGGTTCCGGGCCTGCGCCACGATGAGCTCGTTGTGGTCGTAGATGCCGTCGCAGGGCCGCGTGAACAGCTTGATCGGCGTCCAGCCGGCCTTCACCAGCCCGTCGAACACGCCGCCGAGGAAATCGATGCCGGCGAAAGCGAACTTCATGAGGGGTCCCGACGAGCGGCGTCCGCCTGCGACCGCGCGGACAGGGGAGAGATGGTGCCGCGCGTCTCCCCCCGCGGCGGCCGCGCCATACCTAACCCGTCCCATCCAACGGGAAAGGGCCGACGCATGCAACGGGTCGTGATCTCGATCCGCACGGGGGCCTGACGCCGTGGCGGAGAAGCGGACGTCTCCGCGCGTGCTGCGCTTCGTCCTCGGCGACCAGTTGAACCGGCGCGTCTCGACGCTCACCGATCTCGATCCCGAGCGCGACGTGGTGCTTCTCGTCGAGGTGGAGGCGGAGGCGACCTATGTCCGCCACCACAAGCAGAAGATCGCCTTCCTGTTCTCGGCTATGCGCCATTTCGCGGCGGAGCTGGAAGAGGAGGGCGTCGCCGTCGACTACGTGCGGCTCGACGCGCGCGGCAACACCGGCAGCTTCACGGGCGAGCTGGAGCGCGCCGTCGCCCGCCACCGGCCGGACCGGGTCGTCGTCACCGAGCCCGGCGAGTGGCGGGTCTGGGAGATGATGCAGGGCTGGCGCGACGATCTCGGCGTGCCGGTGGAGATCCGCGAGGACAACCGCTTCCTCTGCTCCCGCCGCGACTTCGCCCGATGGGCCGAGGGCAAGGCGTCGCTACGCATGGAGACGTTCTACCGGCTGATGCGCAAGCGCACCGGCTTCCTGATGGAGGACGGCGAGCCCGCCGGAGGCCAGTGGAACTTCGACCACGACAACCGCAAGCGCCTGCCGAAGGGGCATACGGTGCCGGACCGCCGAAGGTTCGAGCCGGACGCCACGACGCGCGAGGTCATCGCCCTGGTCGCGGACCGATTCGCCGGGCATTTCGGCGATCTCGACGGCTTCGCCTGGCCGGTGACGCGGCGCGAGGCGCTCGGCGCGTTGAAGGCCTTCATCGTGAACAGCCTGCCGTCCTTCGGCGACTACCAGGACGCCATGAAGGCCGGCGAGCCCTTCCTGCATCATGCGGTGATCTCGCCGGCCCTCAATGCCGGGCTGCTGACGCCAGAGGAGGTCTGCCGCGCGGCCGAGCGGGCGTGGCGGGACGGGAAGGCGCCGCTCAACTGCGTCGAGGGTTTCGTCCGGCAGATCCTCGGCTGGCGGGAATACGTGCGCGGCGTCTACTGGGCGCGGATGCCGGACTATGCCGCCACCAACGCGCTCGACGCGACGCGCGACCTGCCGTGGTTCTACTGGTCGGGCGAGACGAAGCTGAACTGCATCGCGCAGGTCGTCGGCGAGACCCGCGCGCATGCCTATGCCCATCACATTCAGCGCCTGATGGTGACGGGCAACTTCGCCCTCCTCGCCGGGCTCGACCCGGCGCAGGTGGAGGAGTGGTATCTGATCGTCTTCGCCGACGCCTACGAATGGGTGGAACTGCCCAACACCCACGGCATGGTGCTCTTCGCCGATGGCGGGGTGCTGGGCTCCAAGCCCTACGCGGCCTCCGGCGCCTATATCGACCGCATGTCGGATTATTGCGGCGCCTGCGTCTACGACGTCGCCAAGAAGGCCGGCGCGGCGGCCTGCCCGTTCAACTACCTGTACTGGAACTTCCTGATCGAGAACGCCGGCCGCCTGGAGCGCAACCCGCGCCTCGCCATGCCCTACCGCACGCTCGCCAAGATGACCGAGGCGCGCAAGGCCGAGATCGCGGCGGATGCCCGGCGCTTCCTCGATTCGCTGTCGGCCGGACCGGAGGAGGGGGCTCAGAGCGGCGCCCAGGCCGAGAGCGAGACATAGGGGGCGGCCCGCCGCTCGCTCGATTCGCCCTGCAATCCCCCCGACACACGAAAGGAGTACCTGCCCAGCGAGAAGTCGGTCGCGTGCAGGCCGACGGCCCATTTCCGGTAGCCGGTATGGTCGGTGTAGAGGCTCGCTTCCGGCCCGAGATAGGCCCCCCACAGGCGGTGGCCCCAGGCGATCCGGCCCCAGGCGTCGCTGCGGGCCGAGCCCGCGATGAGCGTCGCGGTGAGGAGGGTCTGCTCCGTGGGCCGCGCCCAGACCTCGCCATGGACCCGCAGGCCGAAGCGCGCGGGCAACACCGCCACGGCGCCGGCGTCGCCGAGGATCTCCACGGAGCCCTCCGGCCCCGCATAGGCCGCAACAACGCCCCAATCATGGACCCACTGGTATCCGACGAGGGCGGATCCGAGCGCGGTGTAGCGCGACAGGGTCGGGTGGCAGACGCAGCCGGTCTTCTCCGTGCGGCGGCCGCCTCCGACGCTGGCGAGCGCCACGAAGCCGGTGCGGTCGAGGCGGTCGAGGGCGACCTTGGCGCCGGCCGTGACGAAGGTCGCGGCGCCGGCATCGAGGCTGCCGAACAGGAGGGTGTCGAGGGTGAGGTCGGCGGCGTCCGCCGGCGGGGCCAGGAGGGCGCAGAGCACGACGGCGGGCGCGCACGCGGAGACCCGCATGCGCGTCAGTCCATCGCGGAGGGCCGATAGGGTCGGCAAGCCACCTCGCTCCAGCCGAAAGGGGCCATGGGAAGGTGAAAACGGGTTAGCCGCCAGGAGCGGAACTTTCGTTCTCCACGGCCCGCGCGGTTTTTCGGGCCGAATATTTGACTCGCTTGTATCCAAGTCACGCGAACGCAACTCTAGGTCAACAAATGCTTGGCAGAGCATCTTCAGCGATACGCAGCCGCTTCCGGGCCCGCCCGGTGGCGGCCTCCGGCGTTCGCGATCCCGTGGCGGTGCGTCCGCGCGCGGCGCGCTTGGCGATCCCGGCGAACTCGGATAGAGCCGCGGCCTCGACAGGCGCCGACACCCGAGACCCCTTGATATCCGGTCCGCGAACCTCAGACGTCCTGATCGTGCTCGCGACCCAGGAAGGCGATCGGCTGACCGTCGGCGACGTGGTGGCGGTGCTGAAGGACCGCGCCTTCGCGCTGCTGGTGGTGCTGCTCGGCCTGCCGAACTGCCTGCCGATGCCGCCGCCCATCCCGCTGCTCTGCGGGCTGCTGCTGCTGCTGGTCGCCGTCCAGATCGTCGCGGGCATGTCGACGCCCTGGCTGCCGCGCGCCCTGCTGTCCCGCTCCATCGCCCGCGCCGACGTGGAGCGCGCCGTGAACCGCGCCGTGCCGCTGCTGAGGCGCCTGGAGCGCTGGTCGCGGCCGCGCCTGAGCATCTTCGAGACGGCGCTCGGCATGCGCGGGGTCGGGCTGATCCTGCTGACGCTCTCCATGGCGCTCATCGTGGCCGCGCCGGTGGTGGGTCAGATCCCGCTCGGGCTCGCCGTCTGCCTCGTCGGGCTCGGGCTGGTGGAGCGCGACGGGGTGGTGGTGCTGGCGGGGCTCGCCATCGGCACGGTCGGCGTCGCCCTGAACGCGGGCTTCGTCTTCGCCGTCGTCGCCGCGATCATGACGCTGCTGCACGTCTGGTGAGACGGGCTCACGCCTCCAGGTGGCGCGGCTTGAGGAGGCGATAGACGAGGCCGCCGCGCGGTCCGAACAGCACCGAGGCGACGTAGAGCCCCCCCGCCGAGAGCACGATGGCCGGGCCGGTGGGCAGGTCGGCGTGGTAGGACAGCAGCAGTCCTGACAGGCTCGACAGGGCGGCGGCCAACATCGAGACCGGGATCAGCCCGGTCAGGTCCGTCGCCCAGAACCGGGCGATGACCGCCGGCAACAGCATCAGTCCCACGGCGAGCAGGGTGCCGAGCGCCTGGAAGCCGCCGACGAGATTGAGCACCACCAGCCCGAGGAAGGCGTAGTGCACCGGCCCGCCCGCGCGCCCCACCGAGCGCAGGAAGAGCGGATCGACGCATTCCATCACCAGCGGCCGGTAGATGGCGGCGAGCGCGAACAGGGTGAGGGTCGCGATGCCGCCGAGCAGCGTCAGCGCCTCGTCGTCGAGGGCCAGCACGCTGCCGAACAGGATGTGCAGGAGGTCGACCTGCGAGCCGCGCAGGGAGACCAGCAGCACCCCGGCGGCGAGCGAGATCAGGTAGAAGGCGGCGAGACTCGCATCCTCCTTCACCACCGTCGAGCGGGTGACGGCGCCTGCGAGAAGGGCGACGGCGAGCCCGGCGACCAGACCGCCCAGGGTCATCGCGGGGAGCGACAGCCCGGCCACCAGGAAGCCCGCCGCGACGCCCGGCAGGATGGCGTGGCTCATGGCGTCGCTCATCAGGCTCATGCGCCGCAGCGTCAGGAAGACGCCGATGGGCGGGGCCGAGAGCGAGAGCGCCAGGCAGCCGACCAGCGCCCGGCGCATGAAGCCGAACTCGACGAAGGGCGCGAAGAGCTCGTGGATCATCCGACGCTCCGGCGCGGGGCATGGTCGTGCCCGTGATCGTGGGGCGCGTGGCCGTGGTGGTGATCGTGCCCGTGAGCGTGCGGTTCGGCCGCCTCCTGTTCCACATGCGTGTCTTGGGCATGCGCGTGCCCGGCATGGTCGCGGCCGCAGATGGCGGCGTCCTCGTCCCAGGCTTCCGAGAGGCGGGTGGCGCGGGCGAGGTTCGCGGGGGCGAGCACCTCCTCGGTCCGGCCCCAGGCCACCGGCTCGCGCGCGAGCAGCAGCGTCGTCGGGAAATGCGCGCGCACCTGCGCGAAGTCGTGGAGCGCGGCGACGATGGTGCGCCCCTGAGCGTGCCAATCCAGGATCAGGCGGACGAGATCGGCGGTGGTACGGGAATCAATGCCCCGGAACGGCTCGTCGAGGAGGACGACGGGCGCGTCCTGCACGATCAGCCGGGCGAAGAGCGCCCGCTGGAACTGTCCGCCCGAGAGCGTCCCGATGGGCCGGTCCTCGAAGCCGTTGAGGCCGACGGCGGCGAGCGCCGCGAGGATGCCGCCGCGATGGGGCTTGAGGCTCCGCCAGGGGCCGAGCCGGCTCCACAGCCCCATGCCCGCGAGGTCCAGCACGCTGACGGGGAAGGAGCGGTCGATCTCGTCTCCTTGAGGCAGGTAGGCCACCGCCGCACGGCCGCCGCCGCGCTCGATGCGGCCGTCGAGACAGGCGATCTCGCCGGCGATGCCCTTGAGCAGCGTCGACTTGCCGGCCCCGTTCGGGCCGACGACGGCGACGAGGTCGCCCGGCGGGATCACGCCGTCGAGATGGTGGACGGCCGGATGCCGGTCGTAGCCGAGCGTCAGGCCGCGAAAGGCGATGGCGCCCGGATGCGATAGGCTCACGGCCGCAGGGCCCAGGCGACGGCGAGCCAGACCAGGCCGGACAATCCCGTGGCGAGGGCGAGGCGCAGGCCGATGCCGGCGCGCAGGAGCGACGGTCGGGGGAGGCGGCTGTCGGAACGTGTCACGGCTCGGGGTCCGGTCTCGAAAGGCGGGGCGTCCGCCGCCCGCCCGGCGGGCGATGGCCGGCGCGCATCGGCTCGCGGCGATTTGCCCGTATCCGGCCTGTCGGCTTATGCTGGCGGCTGATACACTGTAACACCGCCGCCGATCAATCCGGCCGTCGATCCGGCCGCGACGACAGGCGGGATCGAGGGACGGACATGCACGAGCACGGCTCCGGCTGCGCGGGCCACCACGGCCACGACGCCGCGGATGTGGCCGAGGAGGTGATGGCGCGCGCCGAGCGCCTCTGCCGGGAGCGCGACCTCCAGTTCACGCGCCTGCGCCGCGACGTGCTGCACGCGGTCGCGGCGGAAGGGCGTCCCCTCGGCGCCTACGACATCGCCGAGCGCATGAGCCAGCCCGGCCGGCGGGTCGCCCCGGTCTCGGTCTATCGGGCCCTCGACTTCCTCACCGAGAACGGCCTCGTCCACCGCATCGCCAGCCGCAACGCCTTCGTCCCCTGCGCCCACGACCACGGCGACGGCGCGGGCCTTGTCTTCATGATCTGCCGGAGCTGCGGCGGCATCGACGAGACCACATCGCCGGAGATCGAGCGCCAGATCGACCGCACCGTGGCGCAGTCCGGCTTCCGCCCGGCGAGCCGCATCCTGGAGGTCGAGGGCGAGTGCGGGGCCTGCCTTGGGCGTCAGGCGGAGAGCCTGGGGTAAGGGGCGCTCAGGCCGCCCGCCGGAGCAGCCTCGGCCGCCAGATGCCGAGCGCGACATTCACGGTCGCCACCGCCAGCAGCACCCAGAGCGTGTTCCGCTCGGGACCCAGCGCATCGCCGAGCGTCGCCGGATCGACCGTTCCCGCGAGCGCGGCGGCGCTGCGCCGCGCCTCCTCCTGCATCGGTCCCAGCACGCCGACGAAGCCGCCCTCGAAGATCAGGATGCCGGTGCCGAGCTTCAGCCAGGCCCAGCCGGCGTCGTGGAAGCCCCGGTGGAGGCCGATCGCCAGCAGGCCGCCCAGCAGCGTCAGTCCGAGGGAGGGGAAGAACACCCAGGTGGCGACGGCGCCCATGGCGCCGCGCATCTGGGCGTAGGAGGCCAGCGACGCCGGCGGCGGCGTCAGGCTCAGCATCACGAGCAGGCAGGCCATCGCGCCCATCAGCCCGATGGCGCCCATCGTGTGCAGGAACTTCAGCAGGCGTCGCACGGCGTCCCGGCCACCGCTTCCGTTGCGCGAAGGGACGAGCAGCCTAGCGCTTCCGGGCCCGCTCCGGTAGGCGGCCCACGCCCCTTACCGGGGCGCGGCTTCCTCAGCGGGCGTTCTTGTAGGCGCGGGGCGAGACCATTGTCTGGAACAGGATCTGGATGTCGAGCCAGATCGACCAGTTGTCGATGTAGTGCAGGTCGTGCGTGACCCGGCGCTCCATGTCGAGATCGGTGAGGGTCTCGCCGCGCAGGCCGTTCACCTGGGCCCAGCCGGTGATGCCGGGGCGCACGTTGTGGCGGCGGGCGTAGTGCGCGATGCGCCGCTCGAAGCTGCGGTCGTGGGCGAGCGCGTGCGGGCGCGGGCCGACCAGCGACATGTCGCCGAGCACCACGTTCAAGAGCTGGGGCAGCTCGTCGATGTTGGAGCGGCGCAGGAAGGCGCCGACCTTGGTGATGCGGCTGTCGTTCTTGGTGGCCTGCTTGAACACGGTCTCCTTCTCGGCCTTCATCGAGCGGAACTTGAAGACGCCGAAGGGCTGCTGGTTGAAGCCGTAGCGCTTCTGCCGAAAGAGCACCGGGCCAGGGCTGTCGAGCTTGATCGCCAGCGCGACGACGGCGAAGAGCGGGGCCAGCGCGATCAGGCCGAGTCCGGCGAGGATCGTGTCGAACACGCGCTTCAGCAGCACCTCGCCGAGGTTGAGCGGGCGGCGGCCGATATTGATGCCGGCGAGACGTCCGACGCGGGCCACCTGCATGTCGGGGAACCGGTCGAGCACGCCGCCGGGACGCAGGTGGATGGCGGCCGGCGTGCGCAGGAAGCCGTCGACGCAGGCGTCGATCTCGGCGGCATCGCTCCAGGGCACCAGGATGAAGACGTCGTCCGGGCGCAGGAAGCGCACCACCGAGACGGCGAGGTCGAGGTCCTCGGAGAGCTGAGCCTTGCGGGCGGCGGGACCGGCGGCGGGATCGACCCGGCGCAGGTAGCTCGTGCCGACCACGCGCAGGCCGAGCGCGTCGGCGTCGTTGCTGGCGTAGAAGCGGGCGATGTCCTCCTCGTAGCCGACGAGATGGATGCGGCTGACGGAGGCCGATTCCGAGGTCATGCCCCGGCGCACCAGTGCCACCATCCCGGCGCGCACGCCGATCATGGCGGGCAGCCCCGCCACGAACAGCGCGACGGCGACCACGCGGGAGAAGTCGTTGGTGGTCTTGGTGGCGAAGCCCACCACCAGCATCACCGCCCAGGCCATCAGCCAGAGCGTCGCTGTACGGCGCAGGTGCGGCCGGCGCGAGAGGGCGTTCTCGATGCTGTATTCCTCGCGCATGACGTTGGCGAGGACGACGACGAGGGCGAGGATGCCGCAGAGCAGCAGGCTGCGGCTCTCCTGCGCCGGGATCAGGCCGCCATCGGTCCAGGCGTAATAGGCGATCTCGAGGCCCATGCCGAGGACGAGGATGGTGAGCACGTCCGCCATCGCCACGGTGGCGGAGATCGCCACGCGGAAGGCGGCGCGGCTGCGGCGCGGCAGCAGGGCCGACCAGACGTCTCGCCGGCGCCCGATGACGGGAGCGATCTTCTGGAAGTTCTGCGGAGGACGTGCGTGAAACATTGTCTGTATCGCGTTCCGTCTTGGACCGACATTGTCCCGGATTGGGACGTTGGCACGTCCGGGCCGGGGTTTCACAGACTTCTGAGCAACGCGCGGGCCGCTCGTCTTGGGAAGACTCGCCCTCGGCATTACGGCCCGGTTACGGGTTGCCCATTCTGTATGCAATGCGGAAAACTACCGAGGATTTCGTCGGCGTGCGCCCCGGCACATGCCGGGCGCTTCCGGAAGCGCCCGGCAGGCCCTAAGCCATTGTTCTGCCGTCCATCCGGGCGGAGAACCGGGATCCATTCCTAGGTGGGCGGCCGAGGGCGCCCGGAATCCTCGGCGCGGCGGTTGAGCGGGATAGGTGATGGAGAAGGTCGCAGAATCGGCGGGTCTCGCCGGGCCGGTCGCGGATGAGCCTGCGGTCCGCGTTTCCGCGGTACCATCGGGGGCGGCCGGCGAGGGGCCGGCGATGGCGGTGCTCGCGGGCCTCAGCGTCTCGCATCTCCTGAACGACCTGCTCCAGTCGCTGCTGCCGGCGCTCTATCCGCTGCTCAAGGCCCAGTTCGCTCTCGATTTCGGACAGATCGGTCTCATCACCTTCGTCTTCCAGGGAACGGCGTCGCTGCTCCAGCCCGTGGTCGGCTCGTATACGGACCGGCGGCCGCAGCCCTTCTCGCTGGCCTCGGGCATGGCGCTCTCCCTCGCCGGCCTGATCCTGCTGTCGCTGGCGCCGGGCTACGGCGTGCTGCTCGCCGCCGCCGGACTGATCGGCCTCGGCTCGGCGATCTTCCACCCGGAAGCCTCGCGGGTGGCCCGGCTCGCGGCGGGCGGGCGCTACGGCATGGCGCAGTCGGTGTTCCAGGTCGGCGGCAACGTGGGCTCGGCGCTGGGGCCGCTGATGGCCGCCTTCGTCGTGGTGCCGCGCGGGCAGGCGAGCGTCGCCTGGTTCGGGCTCGCGGCGCTGACGGGCATCGGCGTGCTGACGGCGGTGGGACGCTGGTATCGGGCGCGTCTCGCGACGGCGCCTGTCCGGCGATCGGCCGCGCCGGCACGCGCGGGCGATCGGCCGAGCCGGCGCCGGACCGGGATGACCGTCGCCGTGCTGCTGGCGCTGATCTTCTCCAAGTACTTCTATACGGCGAGCATCTCGTCCTACCTGACCTTCTACCTCATCCACCGCTTCGGGGTGTCGGTGGCGCAGGCGCAGATCGATCTGTTCGTGTTCCTCGGCGCCTATGCGCTCGGGACCCTGCTCGGCGGCCCCATCGGCGACCGCATCGGGCGCAAGCCGGTGATCTGGATCTCGATCCTCGGCATCCTGCCCTTCACCCTGGCGCTGCCGCATGTGGGCCTCGCCTGGACGGTGGCGCTGCTCGTGCCCATCGGCCTGATCCTGGCCTCCGCGATGCCGGCGATCCTGGTCTACGCGCAGGAACTGCTGCCGGGGCGGATCGGGCTCGTCGGCGGCCTGTTCTTCGGCTTCGCCTTCGGCATCGGCGGGATCGGCGCGGCTCTCCTGGGAGAGCTCGCCGACCACGCGGGGATCGAGCAGGTCTATGCGCTCTGCGCCTATCTGCCGCTGATCGGCCTGCTCGCGGTGTTCCTGCCGAGCCTGCGCCCGGCGCGCTGAGGGGTCAGGCCGCCGCCTCGGTCTCGCCGGTCTTCGAGAGGGTCTGCACCGGCTCGAAGCCCTCGAACTGGGGGTGCCCGAGATAGAGCGGCTTGGAGGAGGGGGCCCGGCCATGGGCCTTGCGGAACTGGTCGGAGCGGGTCCACGCCTCGAAGGCCGCCTTCGACTCCCAGGTGGTGTGGGAGGCGTAGAGCACATGGTCCTCGTGCTCGGGCCCGCGCAGCAGCTTGAACTCCACGAAGCCTTCCATCTCGTTGAGGTGGCTGTCGCGGCCGAGCCAGACCTGCTCGAACTCGTGCGTTCCGTCCTTGACCACCTTGAAACGGTTCATGGCGATGAACATCGGTCTCTCCCTCTCCTTCGCCGAAACGCGAGCCCGCACCTTAGCAGAGCGGAACGGCGGGGGTATCGCGCCGCATCGATTTGCGGCGAATCACCCCGCGGCCGCGATGCCGCAGGTGGCCGCTTTCCCTGTGTGCGACAGAAGGAAGCCTCCGGCTGGCGCGGCGGCAGGCGTGCGGCCTGTTGCCGCCGGTCTCCCATTTTGAATTATTCGTTGAAAATACGGCGCACGATTTCGTGAGGTCGGTCCGCCCGCATCGTGGCGGCCTTGTTTGCCGACCGATGACATGGGCACCTCCCGCCACGCCTCGCGGAGGGTTACGGATTGTTGCCGGCCGCCGGGCGCTCGATCCTCGTCGGATCACCTTTGGAACTGCGCTGACTGATGATGCCGAAGCAGACAACGGATATCGATCGCCTCGTGGGACTGCGCATCACCGCGCTGCGCAAGGCGCGCGGCTTGAGCCAGACCGCGCTGGGCACCGCCGTCGGCGTGACGTTCCAGCAGGTCCAGAAATACGAGAAGGGGCAGAACCGCGTCGGCGCCGGGCGACTGCGCGAGATCGCCCAGCTTCTCGAGGTCCCGGTCTCGGCCTTCTTCGAGGAAAGCGCGGCCGTCGGCCCGCAGCAGGACGACGTGTTCGGCTTTCTCAACGCGCAGGGCGCCATCGAGCTGCTGCGGGCCTATTCCATGATCGCGGACGAGCAGGTCCGCCGCGACGTGCTCGCCATCGTCCGGTCCGCCGCCCGGATCAGCCGGCCCTCCGGGGACGGTCCGATCACCGACACCATGGACGCGGACCCCGCCAACGACCTGTCCTGACCCGCGCGTCCTTGCGGGGCTATCCGGTCTCTCCCGCGATGAGATGGAAGAAGCTGCCGCTGGTCAGGCCGCTGCGGTGGCCGGCGAGCCCGAGGGGCACGCCCTCGGCATCGGTGACGCGGGCGAGCGCCCTTTCCGCGTCCGGCGGAGACGACAGCTCGCTGGCATAGTGGAACTCGTGCCCGACAAGGCGGGTGCCGGCGGCCCCGAGCACGCCGTCCGCGAACAGCGTCGCGACCCGGTAGCCGAGATGCAGCTTGCGCGCGCGGTACGAGGTCGCCACCGGCAACAGCCCGGCCATGGCATGCGTGATCCCGTCTGTATCCTCCAGGCTCTCGCCGAGCACCATGTAGCCGCCGCACTCGCCATGAACGGGCTTGCCGGCGGCGAACCGGCGCAGTCCGGCCAGGAATCGCGCGGCCGAGGCGAGGCGCCCGGCATGCAGTTCGGGATAGCCGCCCGGCAGCCAGCAGACATCGCAATCCGCCGGCGGCGGCTCGTCAGCCAGCGGCGAGAACGGCACGATCTCGGCGCCCGCCCGGCGCCAGCCCGCCGTCATATGCGGGTAGAGGAACGAGAAGGCCGCGTCGGAGGCCACCGCGATCCGCGATCCGGGCGGCCTCGGCAGTCCGCTCCCCGACGGGGAGGGGCCTTCGCCGCCGGCCGCGCGGAGGATCGCGTCGAGGTCGAGCCCGGCTTCCGCCAGGTCCGTCAGGCGGTCGAGGCGCGCGTCGAGATCGGCGGTCTCCCCGGCCTGGACGAGGCCGAGATGGCGTTCGGGCAGGGTCAGGGCGGCGTCCCGCATGAGGGCGCCGAGCACGGGGATGTCGGCCTTGGCCAGCCCGTCCTCCACCAGCCGGCGGTGGCGCGCGCTCGCCACCTTGTTGAGCACGACGCCCGCCATGCGGATGCGGGGATCGTAGGCCCGGCAGCCCAGCGCCACGGCGGCGGCCGACTGCGCCGCCCCCGACACGTCGAGCACCAGCAGCACCGGCCAGCCGTAGCGCGCCGCGATGTCGGCATTGGCGCCGGTGCGGCCGGCGCCCGCCACGATGCCGTCGAACAGGCCCATGGAGCCCTCGGCGACGACCAGATCCGCGCCCTCCGTGGCGAGCCCGGCCACCGAGTCGAGAAGCCGCTCGCCCATGGCGAAGGAATCGAGGTTGACGCTGTCATGGCCCGTGGCGGCGCGATGGAAGGCCGGATCGATGTAGTCCGGCCCGCATTTCGCCCCCCGCACGGCGAGGCCGCGCCGGCGCAGCGCCCGCATCAGCGCCAGCGTGACGGTGGTCTTGCCGGAGCCGGAGCGCGGCGCGGCGACGAGGAGCCCCGGCGCGCTCATGCCGAGGCGTCCGGTCGTCCGCCGCCGGTCGGGCGGAAGCGGCGGTCGTAATCGGGCGAATAGAGCGCGCTCTCGCGGAAATCCGAGGCGCCGAGCGCCGGGCCGACGAGGATCAGCGCCGTGCGCTCCAGCCCCGCCGCCGCGACCTTCTCCGCGATGTCGGCGAGGGTTCCGGTGACGACGCGCTCGTCCGGCCAGGTGGCGCGGAACACCACGGCCACCGGGCATTGCGCGCCATAGAACGGGACCAGCTCCGCCGCCGCCGTCGCCGCGACATGGATCGAGAGATGCAGCGCGAGCGTCGCGCCGGTGGCGGCGAAGGCGGCCAGCGTCTCGCGCTCCGGCATGGCGCTCGCCCGGCCGGAGGTGCGGGTGAGGACCACCGACTGCGCCACCCCCGGCACCGTGAGCTCCCGCCTCAGGACGGCGGCGGCGGCGGCGAAGGAGGGCACGCCCGGCGTCACCGTGTAGGGGATGCCGGCGGCGTCGAGCCGGCGCATCTGCTCGGCGAGCGCGCTCCAGATCGAGAGGTCGCCCGAATGCAGGCGGGCGACGTCCTGCCCGGCCCGCGTCGCCTCGGCGCAGAGCGCCACGATGGCGTCGAGGTCGAGCGGCGCGGTGTCGACGATACGGGCCTCCGGCGGGCACCAGCGCAGGATCTCAGGCGCCACCAGCGAGCCCGCGTAGAGGCAGACGGGGCAGGCGGCCACGAGGTCGCGGCCGCGCAGGGTGATGAGGTCGGCGGCGCCCGGACCGGCGCCGATGAAATGGATGGTCATGCGGGCTCGTCGGTTCCGGGCGCGTGTTCCGCGAGGGCGCAGGTGGCCCCGGCGCTGGCGATGCGGGGCAGGACGAGGCGGCTCCCGGCCCCCGCCGCCGCCAGAGCCGCGGCTTCCGCGACCGAGCCGATGCCCCGGCTCGCCTCGATCCGGGCCGAGCGGGTCTCGACATTCGTATCCGCCGCCGCGAGGGCCTGCTCCGCGACGGGGAGGATCGCGAGCCCGAAGGCGGACGCCGCATCGCGGGCCTGAGGCGCGCCGGCGCGGTCGGCTGCGGTGGCGATGGCGCCGAGCCGGTCGGCGGGGAAGCCGCCCAGCGCCAGGGCGCGCCGGATCAGGTCCGCGATCTCCTCGGCCGTGACGGCCTGCCGGAAGCCGATGCCGGCGACGAGGCGGCTCACGGCTTCACCCAGGTCCACTGCGTCACCGGCATGGCCGAGCGCCAGCCATGCAGCCCGCCGACTCTGTCGGCGCGGGCGACGGAGAGGCGCCGCAGGCTGCCGCCGAGCCGGGCGAAGGCGCCGAGCAGCGTCGCCTCGCCTTCGAGCGTCACCGCGTTGGCGACGAGGCGGCCCCCCGGCGCGAGGGCTTCGCGGGCCGCCGGCAGGAGCCCCGCTTCCGAGACGCCGCCGCCGACGAAGATGGCATCGGGAGAGGGCAGGCCGGCGAGCGCGGCGGGCGCCCGGCCCTCGACGACGCGCAGGTCCGGCACGCCGAGGGCGCGGGCGTTGCGCCCGATCCGGGCGGCGCGCTCCGGGTTCGATTCGACGGCGATGGCGCGCATGGCCGGGTGGCGCAGCATCCATTCGATCCCGATGGAGCCAGCCCCGGCGCCGATGTCCCACAGGCATTGCCCAAGGCGCGGCGCCAGCCGGGAAAGCGTCACGGCGCGGATCTCGGACTTGGTGAGCTGGCCGTCGTTCTCGAAGAGCCCGTCGTCGAGGCCGGGCGCCAGGGCGATCACCCGCGCGTCCCGCGTGCCCTCCACCATGACGGCGAGCGTGTTCAGCGGATCGATCCCGCTGAGGTCGAACCCGGCGGCGGCGGCATCGCGGAGGCGCTCGCGCGGGCCGCCCATGGCCTCGCACACGGTCAGGCGCGAGCCGCCGAACCCGCGCTCCGTCATCAGGGCGGCGACGGCTCCCGGCGTAGTCTCGTCCCAGGAGAGCACGAGCAGGCGCGCGCCGGGCTGGAGATGCGGCACGATGCGCTCCAGCGCCCGTCCGTGCAGGGTCAGGCAGGCGGTCTCGGCCAGCGGCCAGCCGAGGCGGGCGCAGGCCAGGCTGAAGGCCGAGGGCTGCGGATAGGCCGCGATCTCCTCTGCCGGGACGAGCCGGGCGATCTCGGCGCCGATGCCGTAATGGAACGGGTCGCCGGTGGCGAGCAGGCAGGTCGGCTCGCCGCGCCGGGCCAGGATGCCCGGATAGGCGTCCGAGATCGGGCTCGGCCAGGGGCGGCAATCCGCGTCGAGCGGCCCGGCCAGCGCCAGATGGCGGCGCCCGCCATAGACCACGCGGGCCGCGTCGAGGGCGGCGCTCGCGGCGGGGGAGAGCCCCGCCCGGCCGTCCTCGCCGATGCCGACGATGGACAGCCAGCGGCCGCCCCTCGACACCCGCTCAGCCCCGGAGGACAAGGCGGCCATGCGCATCCTCATCCTCGGCGGAACGAGCGAGGCGAGCGCCCTGGTGAAGGGGCTCGCCGGCCGCCCCGGCCTCGACCTCACCCTGTCGCTCGCCGGCCGGACCTCGGCGCCCGCCGCCGCGCCCGTCCCGACCCGCGTCGGCGGCTTCGGCGGCGCGGAGGGGCTCGCCGGATATCTCGGCGCGCACCGCGTCGATCTCCTGGTCGACGCGACGCATCCCTTCGCCGCGCGCATCTCCGCCAACGCCGCCGGGGCGGCGGCGCGGGCCGGCGTGCCGATCCTCGCCATCCGCCGCCCCGCCTGGGAGCGCCGGCCCGGCGACGACTGGCGCGAGGTCGAGAGCGTCGCGGCCTGCATCCCGGCCCTGGGGGAGGTGCCGCGCCGCGTCTTCCTCACCATCGGCCGCATGGAGATCGCGGAATTCGCGGCGGCCCCGCAGCACGATTACGTCGCCCGCACCATCGAGCCGGTGGGGGAGGCCCTGCCGGTGCCGCGCCTGACCTGCATCACCGCGCGCGGCCCCTATGACGAGGCCGCCGAGGGGGCCGTCCTGCGGGACGCCGGCATCGAGGTCCTTGTCAGCAAGAACGCCGGGGGCGCGGCGACCTACGGCAAGATCGCGGCGGCGCGCGCGCTGGGCCTGCCGGTGGTGATGGTGCGCCGGCCGGCAAAGCCCGACGTGCCGTCCGTCGCGGATGCCGGGCAGGCGATGCGGGCGATCCTTGGCTGAGGCGTCGGCTCCCTCCCCCTTGCGGGGAGGGAGAGGGGTAGGGGTGGAGCAGAAGGCACCGTCGCGGTTCACCCGGCGCCACCCCCACCTCCGGCTCCTCCCCGCAAGGGGGAGGAGAGCGCCGGCAAGGCGCGAAGAGTCCCATCCGGCTTGGTGCGATTGGCTTCTCACGCCGCGCCCCTCGCCACGCTGCGCGAGGTGTAGACGAACGGGCTCACGCCCTCGCCGCGCGGGATCAGCCGGGTGCCCGAGGCGCCGAGGATGACCAGGGTCGCCATGTCGGCGGGGGCCTCGCGGGCCTGCGCGAGGGTCAGCACGCGGATGCTTTCGTCGGGCCGGGTGACGGCGCGGGCGAAGATCACCGGGGTCTCCTGTGGCCTGATCCCGGCGGCGAGCTCGAGCGCCGCGCCGAGCTGCCAGGGCCGCGCGGACGAGATCGGGTTGTAGAGCGCCACCACGAAATCCGCCCGCAGCACGGCCTCCAGCCGGGCGGTCACGACCTCCCAGGGCTTGAGGTTGTCGGAGAGCGAGAGCGCGCAGAAATCGCCTCCCAGCGGCGCTCCGACGCGGGCGGCGGCGGCGAGCATCGCGGTGATGCCGGGCTCGATCACGATGTCGAGGCGCGCCCAGGCGGGGTCGCCCCGCTCCACCGCCTCGAACAGCGCCGCCGCCATGGCGAAGACGCCGGGATCGCCTCCCGAGACCACCGCCACGCGGCGGCCCGAGGCGGCGAGCTCCAGGGCATGGCGCGCGCGGTCGACCTCGACGCGGTTGTCGCTGGCGTGGCGGCGCAGGCCCTCGCGCTCCGGCACGCGGGCGACGTAGGGGATATAGCCGATCAGGTCCTCGGCCCGCGCGAGGGCCTCCGATGCGGCTTCGGTCAGCAGGCGGGAATCACCGGGGCCGAGCCCGATGACGGTGACGCGGCCGCTCACGGGCGGCGGCCTTCTCCGGGCACCAGCACCATCGAGAAGTAGGGCGCGACGTCGTCCGCCTTCTCGCGGAGCGGGACCACCCGTTCGCCGGCCATGGTGCCGCGCTCGACATAGACGGCGCGCTCCAGGAGCCCCGCCTCCGCGAGTGCCGCGCGCACCTTCGGCAGGTGCCGCCCGAGCTTCATCACCACGGCGGCGTCGGTTCCGCGCAGGCGCTCGGCGAGCGTCGCCGACGAGAGTGTCGCGGGCAGGATGGTCAGCACGTCGTCGCCCCAGGTGATCGGCGTGCCGGCCCGCGTCCAGCAGCCGGACATGCCGGTGACGCCGGGCACCACCTCGACAGGAAAGCGGTCCTTCAGCCGCCGCCAGAGATGCATGAAGGAGCCGTAGAAGAACGGATCGCCCTCCGACAGGATCGCCACGTCGCGGCCGGCGCCGAGATGGTCCGCGAGGCTCGCCGCCGCGTCCTCGTAGAAGGCGGCGAGCGCCGAGACGTAGTCCGGGTGATCCGGCGGCAGCTCCGTCGTGTACGGATAGACCAGCGGAAACTCGCGGGCCGGGTCGCGAAGAATCGCGTCGGCGATGGTGCGGGCGTTGCCGCGCCGGCCCTTCTTGCAGAAATGCACCAGCACCGGCGCCCGCTCCAGCACGCGCACGGCGCGGACCGTCAGGTAGTCCGGCTCGCCCGGCCCCATGCCGACGCCGTAGAGCGTGCCGGTGGCGACGGCCGCCGCCTGCGACGGCGTCTCGCCGGCGGCATCGCGCAGGATGGGCTCGGCGGATTCCATCACTCGACCTCGTTCGCGAGCGCGTTGACCGCCGCCGCCGCCATGGCGCTGCCGCCGCGCCGTCCGTGGACGACGACGAAGGGCACCCGGCCGTCCTTCGCCAGCGCCTCCTTCGATTCCGCCGCGCCGACGAAGCCCACCGGGATGCCGATAACGGCGGCCGGCGGGGAAATCCCCTCGTCCAGCATCTCCAGCAGGCGGAACAGCGCGGTCGGGGCGTTGCCCACGGCGACCACGGAGCCCGGCAGGTGCTCGCGCCACAGCTCCATGGCGGCGGCGGAGCGGGTGGTGCCCATCTCGGCCGCCATCCCCGGCACGCGCGTGTCCCCGAGCGTGCAGATCACGGGGTTGCCGGCGGGCAAACGGGCGCGGGTGACGCCGTCGGCGACCATGCGCACGTCGCACAGGATCGGCGCGCCGGCCTTCAGCGCCGCCTCGCCGGCTTCCGCGAAGTTCTCGGACATGGCCACGTCGCCGGGCAGGTCGGTCATGCCGCAGGCGTGGATCATGCGCACCACGACGCGCTCGCCCGCGCCCCGGAAGCGCGCGAGATCGGCTTCGGCCCGGATCATGGCGAAGGAGCGCGCGTAGATGGCCTGGCCGTCGCGCAGATAATCGAGGCGCGCGCTCATGGTGTCGTCCTGAAGGCGTCGTCGAGGGAGAGCATGGAAGCGGCCCTCCTTACGCGCTCGAGCGCCGCCTCGAAAGTGAGATGTCGCGCCGGCAAGGCAGCCGGCGTTCCGCCGAGCACGACGCCGTAGCGCCCGTCCGAACCGACGAGGGTCAGGTCGGCCGCCGCCGGGTGCGCGCAGCCCTTGGCGCAGCCGGAGACATGCGCCCTCAGGCCCGTCGCCGCCAGCGGCGCGAAGGCGTCCGCGAGCCGGGCGGCGTCGGCGAGCGTCGGGGTCGAGCCGGAGGCGCAGGCCGGGGCGCCCGGACAGGCGGCGACGGCGCGGCGAGGGTCGTCGGGCCTGGTGACGAACCCGGCCTCCGCGAGCCGCGCGAGCGCCCGCGCCGCGTCTTGCGCATCCTCGCCGAGGAGCACGAACCCGCGCGTCGGAGAGGTGCGGACGGGGACGCCGCCGCCGGAGGACGAGTCCTCGGCGAGGGCGGCGAGCCGGTCGAGAGCCGGCGCGTCGCAGCGGCCGAACGGCGCCTCGACGGCCACCGCGAACCCGCCGCCGTCGCGCGCGAGCATCCCGGCCGGGAGGGCGGACGGCGGTGTCTCGGAGGGGGCGGCCGATGCGCTCCCGCAGGCGGACAGCATCGCCCCGCGCTCCTCGCGGGAGAGGTCGCGCATCCGCCGCCGGCCGCTCGCCGCGAACGCTCGCAGGAGGGACGCGACGGTCGCCGCCGCATCGGCTTCCGGGACGCTCAGCGCCGTGTCGTCGCCCGCGAGCGCGATCGCGGCGCGCCCGTTCGCCGCCGGACGCACGAGGATGTCCGCCTCCGCCCCCGCGAGCCCGGCGCCCTCGACCGCGACGAGCGTCTTCGCGGGGAGGGGGGCGATGCCGAGACCGGCCGCCTCGACGGCGCGGGCGATGGCGAGGCCGACCGGTCCGGCAAGCGGGCTCGTCAGCGTCAGGCGCTGCGGGCCGCCATCCGAGCGGACATCGCCGAGCCCTGCCTGCGCGAGCATCGCCGCGAGGGTCGGGGCCGTCGCCTCGGACACGCCGCGAATCTGGAGGTTGCCGCGCGCGGTGACGTCGACATGGCCGTTGCCGAAGCGGCGGGCGGCCTCCGCCACGGCGCGAAGCTGCGCGGAAGTCAGCATGCCCAGCGGCGGATGGACCCGCGCCAGCAGGCCGTCGCCGGTGGGCATCGGGCGACTGAGGCTCGGGCACCAGCCGCGACGGGACGGCGCGTCGGGGAGCGCCCGGCGGGAAAGCGCGCTCACGCGGCGTCCTCCGGCATCAGCGCGTCCGCGGGGAGCGCATTGCGGCGGCTCTGCCAGAGGCCGCGGCGGCGGGCGTCCTCGAAGCGGTCCAGGATGGCGCGCGCCGCCGCCGGGTTGGCCCGGCGCAGGCTCTCGAAGGTGTCGGGGTCGCCCACATAGGCGCCGTAGAGCCGGTCGAGATCGGCACCGGAGACGGCATCGGTGGCGGCGGCGAGCACGAAGACCGCGTCGATCCCCTGCGCCAGCTCCTGCGCCCCCCGGTAGCCGTGGCGGAGCTGCGCCGCGATCCAGCGCGGGTTCGAGAGCCGCGCCCGGATCAGCCGGGAGGCGTCTTCGCGCGCGGTGCGGGCTTTCGGAGCCTCGGGCCGGGCGATGTCGAGGGCGTAGAGCGCGGCGACGTTGCCGGTGAGCCCGGCGGCGGCGGAGAAGCCGCCCATGGCATCGACCGCCGCGTCGCCGTCCAGAAGGTCGCGCTCGGCCACGTCGAAGGCATGGACATAGGCGTCCGCCCCGGCGACCCGCGCGGGGAAGCCGGCATCGGCCTCCTCCGCGTCGCCATAGGCGTGGGAGGTGGCGTCGAGATAGGCGCGGCCGAGATCGGCGCGGCTCTCCCAGGCCCCGTCGAGGGCGAGCCCGGCGGTGCCCGCGCCGTAGCGCCCCGGCGCGCCGCCATAGACGCGCGCCCCCGTCTCGCCGCGCCTGCGGGCGGCGGCGAGCGGGTTCTCGTCGTCCTCCTCCTCGCGCTCGGCGACGGCGCGGGAGGCGCGGTCGAGGAGCGCCAGCGTCTCCGGGAAGGTGTCGCGGAAGGCGCCGGAGACCCGCATGGTCACGTCGATGCGCGGCCGGTCGAGCATCGCCAGCGGCAGGATCTCGAACCCGGTGACGCGGGTGGTGGCGTGGTCCCAGGTCGGGCGCACGCCCATGAGCGCGAGGGCGTGGGCCACGTCCTCGCCGCCGGTGCGCAGGGTCGGGGAGGCCCACAGGTCCATGACGATGCGGGCCGGATAGGCGCCCTCGTCCTGAAGGTAGCGCCGCACCACCGCGTCGGCGGCCTTGCCTCCCAGGATCGCGGCGGCGCGCGTCGGCAGCGAGCGCGGATCGAGGGTGGTGAGGTTGCGGCCAGTGGGCAGCACGTCGGTGCGCCCGCGCGAGGGCGATCCGGCGGGGCCGGGCGCCACGAAGCGGCCGTCGAGGGCGGCGAGGAGGTTCCTCCGCTCGGTCTCGGCGGCGGCGGACACCGTGTCGGAGGCTCCCTCGGGCGCCTGGCCGAAGACGTGCAGCCCGTCGCGGAACGCCGTCTCGCCGATGTCGCAGAGATGCGCGTCGAGGGCTGTCAACGCGTCGGCCATGGGCGTGTCGGCGTCGATCCCGGCGGCCTGCGCCAGGCCGGCGGAGGCCGCGTCGTCGAGGATGGCGCGGGCGATCAGGTCGGCGCGGCGCGGATCGAGCACGCTCGCGGCCGAGTATTCCTCGACCAGCTCGCGCAGGCGCGCGGCATCGGCATCGAGCCCGGCCGTCTCCACGCGGGGCGTCAGGTGGCCGAGGGCGATGCCGCCGAGGCGGCGCTTCAGCGGAGCGGCCTCCCCCGGATCGTCCACGATGAAGGGATAGACCACCGGCAGCGCCCCGACGGCGCGGGCGGGCCAGCAATCCGGCGAGAGCGCCACGGCCTTGCCCGGCAGCCATTCCGTGGTGCCGTGGGTGCCGAGATGGATGAGCGCGTCGAAGCGCCGCCGCAGGGCGAGATGGAAGGCGAGATAGGCGTGCGTCGGCACCGCGTCGGGGTCGTGATAGGCGGTCTTGCGATCGGCCGAGCGGCCCCTGTCCGGTTGCAGGAAGACGCTCATGCTTCCGCTCTCGACCGCGCGGAAGCGGAAGGCGCCGTCCCGGACGAGGGGATCATCCTCCGGCATGCCCCAGGTCTCGGCGACGCTCTCGCGGCAGGCGTCCGGCAGCGTGGCGAACCACCCTTCGTAATCCGCCAGCGGGATCGACAGGGGCGCTTCGCCCTCCGTCAGCGCCGTCATCAGCGCGCGCGGCTCGGTCGGCTCGCCCACGGCGTAGCCGGCATCGGCGAGGTCGCGCAGGATCGCGCAGGCGCTCTCCGGCGTGTCGAGGCCCACCGCGAACCCGGCCCGTCCCCCGCGCGCCGGATAGTCCGACAGCACCATGGCGAGGCGGCGTTCGGCGCGGGGCAGGCTCGCCAGTCGCATCCAGGCCGCCGCCCGGTCGGCCAGGGCGGCGATGCCTTGCGGATAGGGTACGGCCCGGCGCTCGGCGAAGCCTGCGACCTCGGGCGCCTCCTCCTTGAACGAGACGGGGAAGCCCGAGAGCCGCCCGTCGAATTCCGGGAGCGCCACCTGCATGGCGAGATCGGCGGCGTTCATGCCCCGCGCGGAGGCCTCCCACGCCGCTTTGGAGCTTCCCGCGGTGAAAGCCTGGAGCACCGGGCAATCCGCCGCGTCGAGCACGAAGCCGGCATCGTCGCGGGCGGAGAAGGCGGTCGCGGCGACGACGATGCCCGGCCGGCGCGCCGTGACCGCCTCGCGCAGCACGGAAACGGCCTCCGGGTCCTTCAGGCTCGATACCGCGAGGATCACGCTGCCGATGCCGCGCTCGTTCAGGGCGGCGGCGAGGGCCGCCACCGGGGCTGTGTCGCCGCCGAGGACGGCCGAGCGGTAGACGAGGAGGAGCGCATGCGGCGAGCCCGCCTTCGCGAGCGCGGTCTCCAGCGGCACGGGCCCGTCGACGGGGCACCAGGGGAAGGCGCGCGGCAGCTCTCGCGGCGGCTCTGGCGCCTCGCCCCGGCCGATCTCGGCGGCGAGCCGGCGCAGCATCCGGCGCAGGTTCTCCGGCCCTCCGGCGCGGAAATAGCCGTCGAGGACGGGCGCGAGATCGGGCCGGGTGGCGTAGGCGGAAAGGCGCGGGTCGGGCCGGTCGTCTCCGGGGAGCAGCACCAGCGCCACGCCGTTGACCCGCGCCGCGTCCGCCGCCCGCTCGATCCCGTAGCGCCAGTAGTCGAGCCCGCCGAGGCAGCGGATCACGACGATGCGCGCCTTGGCGACGATGGAATCGACATAGAGGTCGACGGACATCGGATGGCGCAGTTTCGCCAGCTTCGCGAGCCGCAGGCTGGGCAGGCCGGGCTCCGCCTCATGCGCACGGGCGACGCCGAACAGATCGGAATCGGTGAAGGAGAGGACGACGATGTCGCCGGGCTCCTGGCCCAGGTCGACCGCCGCCTCGCCCTCGTCGAGGGAGACCGTGTCGACGCGGATCAGGTGCATGGCGCCCCTCCCGCTATCCCGCGAGCGCGGCGGCGACGGCGTCGCGGTCGAAGCCCTTGAGGCCGATCACCACGAGCCGGCCGTCGCGGGGCTCGCCCGCGCGCCACGGCCGGTCGAAATGATGGGTCACGCGGCGCCCGACGCCCTGCACCACGAGGCGCATCGGCTTGCCCTCGACCTCGGCGAAACCCTTGATGCGCAGCACGTCCTTGGTCTCGGCGGCGGCGGTGACGCGGGCCGCGAGATCGGCCGCGGTGATGCCTGCGCGGACGGCCAACGAGACCGTCTCGAAGTCGTCGTGCTCGTGGTCCTCGCCCTCGCCGTGATGCGAGGGGCGGGCGTCCAGATCGTCCTCGGCGGCGGCGCCGAGCCCGAGCAGCACGCGCGGATCGATGCGGCCGTGATCGGTCTCGACCACCTTCACGGCGCGCGGCAGGTGGCCCTCGACATCGGCGCGGACCTTCGCCAGCGCGGCGGCGTCGATCAGGTCGGCCTTGTTGAGCACGACGAGGTCGGCGCAGAGGAGCTGGTCCTCGAACACCTCCTCCAGCGGGTTGTCGTGGTCGACACTCGTATCGGCGGCGCGCTGGGCGGCGAGCGCTTGCGGGTCGTCCGCGAAGGCGCCCGAGGCCACGGCCGGGGCGTCGACCACGGCGACGACCCCGTCCACCGTCACCTTCGAGCGGATCGCCGGCCACTGGAACGCCTGCACCAGGGGCTTGGGCAGGGCGAGGCCGGAGGTCTCGATGAGGATGTGCTCGGGCGGCTCGGCCCGGTCGAGCAGGCTCGTCAGGGCCGGCACGAAGTCGTCGGCGACGGTGCAGCAGATGCAGCCGTTGGGCAATTCGACGATGGACTCCTCGGTGCAGCCCTCGACCCCGCAGGCGGCGAGGAAGGATTTGTCGAAGCCGACATCGCCGAACTCGTTGACGAGGATGGCGATGCGGCGCCCGCCGGCATTCTCGAGCAGATGGCGCACCAGCGTCGTCTTGCCGGCTCCGAGGAAGCCGGTGACGATGGTGCAGGGGATCTTGGCGAGAAGGGTCATTCGGCGGCCTCGGGCATGGGCTGCGGGAGGGGCGGGACGCGGGCGACGACGCCCGACTTGAAGGCTTGCGGCCGGGCCTTCCAGGGCACGATCCCGTCCGGCGTGTCGGCATAGAGGCCGATCCCGTCGAGGATCGTCGCGGCGGAGGTGGCCGGGTCGAGATCGCCGTAGACGTAGGTCCAGCGGCCGGGGGAGGCGACGGCCACGGTGCAGGCGCGCTTGCAGACGGAGAGGCACTCCACCGGCTCGATGCGGATGCCGGCGGCGGGACGCTCCGCCAGCGCCTCGCTCAGGGACGACAGCAGCCTCGCCCCGGCCCTCGGCTCGGAGGCGTCGCCCTCCGCGCGGCAGGTGGTGCAGACATAGAGGGTGACGGGATCAGGCACGGGCGGTCTCACCCGTCGCCGCGCCGAACCGCCGCCAGGTCCAGCCGAAGCCGAGGCCGATCGCCGCCCAGAACACGAAGGAGACCGCCAGCGAGCGGGCTGCGAACTGCGCCGCGAGCCCTGCCGGGAGGGCGGATGCCGTTTCAGCCGCCTCCGGCGCGCCGGCGACGTGCGGCGCCACGATCAGCACGAGCCCGCCGAGGATGGTGATGGGCACGCGCCGGATCAGGATGAGATAGAGCCCCATGGCGGTGGAGAGAGCGGTCATCGCCCACCATGCCTGGCGGGCGGCGAGGGGCGCCGCCTCGCTGCCGGGCAGTTCCGGCGGCAGGCCGAGCGCCGGCGCGAGCGCCACGGCGAGGAAGCCGGCGACGGCGAAGGCGAGCCCGCGCTCCGGCGTCGGCTCGCGGCCGATGGCGACCATCGCGGCGCCGAGCAGCAGCGCGTAGCCCACCGCCCCGACCAGGGTGGCGAGGCCGGTGAAGGCCATGCGCGGCAGGCCGGGCGCGGGTTGCCATTCGGGCTTCGCATCGGCGGGGGCCTGAGCGTGCCCGTGGTCGTGGACCGGGATGACGAGATTCGCGTGGACGATGGCGCGCGAGGGCACAGCCGCATGCGCACCCGTCTCGTAGCGCTCGGCGGCGATGATGAGGGGGGATGTCAGCGCGAGCTGAAGACCCGTCGCGACGACGGCCGCGAAGAAGCCGGCGGCGAGCGCCGCCGACAGAAGCCGGACGATCATGGGAAACCTGCCTGAGGGGAGCGCGTGCGCTCAGTGGCAGGGAAAGTTCTGGGTATGCCGGAAGTCGTGCGCCGCGTTGTGCAGCACGGAGGCCGGCGAGAAGCCCGCCATGAACACCAGCCCGAACCCGAACAGGGCGGCCATGGCGACGGCGGCGAGGCGCTCGCCGGTGCGGGTCTCGATGCGGCCGAGGGTCTGGACGGTGCTGGTCATGTCGAACGTCTCCCGCCGCCCCGCCGGCGGCATCGGTTGTGGAACGCGGGCGACGGCAGGTCTCCTGGCTCGCGGATCGCCGCGCCTGCCGCCTTCCCGGACGCTTCCGGTGGGTGTTGGCAGGAGCTAGCCGCTCACAGTTGCGGGGGCAGCCGCGGAATCCGGGATCGCTCCCGTCACCGCATTCCCTTTTCACCCCGTTGCCGGGGCACCGTCCTCATCGCTTGTAACCTGTCGCCGCGATGCGCACAACGCGGGAAGGGCCGGCCCTTTGACCGGGGCGGCGGCTTTCGGGCAAAGGAGCCGGATGCCTTCCCCCGCTCCCCGGATGACCCTGGTGCTCGGCGGCGCCCGCTCCGGCAAGAGCCGGCACGCCGAGGCGCTGATCGAGGCCCGTCCGGCGCCCTGGCTCTACCTCGCCACCGCCCAGGCCTATGACGACGAGATGCGCGAGCGCATCGCGATCCACCGTGAGCGCCGGTCCGGCGGCTGGATCACGCAGGACGTGCCCCTCCGCCTCCCCGAGGCGGTCTCCGCCGCGCGCGGTCCGGTGCTGGTCGACTGCCTGACCCTCTGGCTCACGAACCTGATCCTGTCGGAGGCCGACGTTCCGGCGGCGTCGCGGGCGCTCGTAGCGGCTTGCGCGGAGGCGCCCGGCCCGCTCGTGCTCGTCGGCAACGAGGTGGGTCTCGGGATCGTGCCCGACAACGCCCTCGCCCGCCGCTTCCGCGACGAGGCGGGGCGGCTCCACCAGGCCCTCGCCGCCGCCGCCGACGCGGTGATCTTCATGGTGGCGGGCCTGCCGATGACCGTGAAGGAGCCCCGATGAGCGAAGATCGAGTTCGGGATGAAGACCGCCATCGCGCCAAGATGGAGAAGCGCAAGGCCGCTCAGGACGCCGAGGTCGCGGGCAAGACCATCGAGAAGGGCCTGCTCATCGTCAACACGGGCCCCGGCAAGGGCAAGACCACGGCATCCCTCGGGCTGATGCTGCGGGCGCTGGGGCGCGGCTGGTGGGTCGCCTGCGTGCAGTTCATCAAGGGCGGCTGGGACACGGGTGAGAGGCATGCCCTCGAACGCTTCGGCACCCAGGTCTCCTGGCACACGCTCGGCGAGGGCTTCACCTGGGAGACGCAGGACAAGGCCCGCGACATCGCCGCCTGCGAGGAGGCCTGGGCCAAGGCCCGCGAGCTCATGGCCGACGAGAGCATCCGGCTCATCGTGCTGGACGAGCTCAACATCGCGCTCCGCTACGGCTATCTCGACCTCGACGCCGTGGTCGCGACCCTCTCCGCCCGGCGGCCGGACCTGCATGTCGTCGTCACCGGCCGAAACGCCAAGCCGGCGCTGATCGAGGCGGCCGATCTCGTCACCGAGATGGGCAACGTGAAGCACCACTTCTCCGCCGGGGTGAAGGCGCAGGAGGGGATCGAGTTTTGACGAGGCGCGTCCGCCGGATCAGGCGCTCCTCCCTCCCCCCTCTGCGGGGGAGGGTGGCCCTCGCGTCGGCGAGGGTCGGGAGAGGGGAGCGCCCTCTCCGGAAAGGTCGCTCCCCTCATCCGACCCGCTTCGCGGGCCACCTTCTCCCGCGAGGGGGAGAAGGAAGGACATTTGCGCCATGACCCGCGCCATCATGATCCAGGGCACCGGCTCGGATGTCGGCAAGTCGCTGATCGTGGCCGGGCTGGCGCGCGCCTTCACGCGGCGGGGCTTGAGGGTGCGGCCGTTCAAGCCGCAGAACATGTCGAACAACGCCGCAGTCACCGCCGATGGCGGCGAGATCGGGCGCGCCCAGGCGCTCCAGGCGCGCGCCGCCGGAGTGGCGCCCTCGGTGCACATGAACCCGGTGCTGCTGAAGCCGCAGAGCGAGATCGGCTCGCAGGTGGTGGTGCAGGGCCGCATGGTCGCGACCGTGAAGGCACGCGACTACCAAGGCTGGAAGCCGCGCCTGATGGAGGCGGTGCGCGACAGCTTCGCGCGCCTTTGCGGGGAGGCGGATCTCGTCCTGGTGGAGGGCGCGGGCTCGGCCTCCGAGGTGAACCTGCGGGCCGGCGACATCGCCAACATGGGCTTCGCCCGCGCCACGGGGACGCCGGTGGTGCTCGTCGGCGACATCGACCGGGGCGGCGTCATCGCCAGCCTCGTCGGGACGAAGGCCGTGATCGACCCGGACGATGCCGCCATGATCCGTGGCTTCGTCGTCAACCGCTTTCGCGGCGATCCGAGCCTTTTCGCGGACGGCATGGCGCTCATCGCGGAGCGCACCGGCTGGGCACCGCTCGGCCTCGTGCCGCATTTTCCCATGGCCGTTCGGCTACCGGCGGAGGACGTGCTCGGGCTGGCGGGGTCCGGGCCGGGCGCGGGGGGGCGCAAGAGAATCGTGGTGCCGGTGCTGCCGCGCATCGCCAATTTCGACGATCTCGACCCGCTGCGGGCCGAGCCCGAGGTGGAGGTGCTGCTGCTGCATCCGGGGCAGGCGATCCCCGGAGACGCGGCGCTGGTGCTGCTGCCGGGCTCCAAGACCACCATCGACGATCTGGAGTTCTTCCGGGCCCAGGGCTGGGATGTCGATCTGAAGGCGCATGTCCGGCGCGGCGGCCGGGTGCTCGGCCTGTGCGGCGGCTACCAGATGCTCGGGACCACGCTGAGCGATCCGCACGGCATCGAGGGCGCGCCGCGCAGCGTCCCCGGCCTCGGCCTCCTCGCCGTCGAGACGGCGATGACGCCGCTGAAGCGCCTCGAATCGGTCGCCGGCAACAGCCTGCCGGACGGCGCTCCCTTCGCCGGCTACGAGATGCATGTCGGCGAGACGGTCGGCCCCGACGCGGCGCGGCCGCTGCTGCGTTTCGCGGACGGGCGCGTCGACGGGGCTGTTTCGGCGGACGGTTTGGTCTGCGGCAGCTACGTCCACGGGCTGTTCTCGGACGACCGCCAGCGCGCGGCGTGGCTGGCGCGGCTCGGCGCCGTGTCGGACGGGGCGTCCTACGAGGCCGGTATCGAGACGGTGCTCGACGCGCTCGCGGACCATCTCGAGCGCCATGTCGATTGCGACCGGCTGCTGGCGCTCGCCGCGGAGGCGATGCGCTGATCGTTTCGCTCGGCGGCGTCGGGCGGGTATTCAGGTCGCCTCGTCAACGGAACGGAGATGCCCGATGCGCCTGATCTGCGCGGTTGCCCTCATGATCCTGTTCGATACGGCGGCGGCCCAGGCCGTCGACTACCGCTGGACCGTCGGCACCGGCCAGGGCAACGTCGAGGCGAGCATCCGCAACCGGGAGGGCGGCCGCTTCATCCTGTTCTGCGGCTCGGGAACGCCGGACCGGCGCGGCGGCATCATCGTCGAGGGGCCGGCGAGCCAGGCGCCGAAGGGCAAGCCCGTCGACGTGCAGGTGGTGGTCGACGGCAGGAACTTCGCCTTCTCCGTCACCGACGGCTACGGCCCGACCACCGTGCGCGGGGAGCGATTCGCGCTCGCGAACCTGGCCAGCGCGCTCATCGCCAGCAAGGCGGAGAGCTTCGCCGTCGAATATCCGGGCCTCGGTCGGTCGGAGAAGTTCTCGCTGCTGAACGTGTCCGACGCCGTGAAGGAGGGCAGGACGACCATCGTCGCGCCCTGCCTCTGACGTCGGCTCAGACGGCGAGCAAGAGGGCCCCGACGGCGGCCAGGGCGAACAGGATGAGGCAGGCGGTGCGGTAGAGCGCCAGCGCCCGCTCGATGTCCTCGGGGGCCGCCTCGGCCCGGCCGTCGCCCATCCAGGAATCCTCGACGCGCACGCCGCCATAGATGCGGGGGCCGGCGAGCCTCAGGCCCAGCGCCCCCGCCATGGCGGATTCCGGCCAGCCGGCGTTCGGGGAGCGATGCTTGCCGGCATCGCGCCGGATCGCGCGCAAGGCATCCCCGGCCGACGCGCCGGGATGCAGCGCGGCGGCGGCGACGATCAGCCCGGCCGAGAGCCGGGAGGCCGGCAGGTTCACGAGATCGTCCAGCCGCGCGGCGGCCCAGCCGAACGCCTCGTGCCGGGGCGTGCGATGGCCGATCATGCTGTCGGCGGTGTTGATCGCCTTGTAGAGCGCCCCGCCCGGCAGCCCGAGCAGCCCGATCCAGACGGCCGGCGCCACGATCCCGTCGGAAAAGTTCTCGGCGAGGCTCTCGATGGCGGCCCGGCAGATGGCTGCCTCGTCGAGGCTCTGCGGATCGCGCCCGACGATCATCGAGACCGCCCGCCGGCCGCCGTCCAGCCCCTCGGCGCGGAAGGCGGAGGCGACGCGGGCAACGTGGAGATGCAGGCTTCGCTGGGCCGGCAGGCTGGCGCAGAGGAGCGCGGCGAGCGCGATGCCTGCGACGGGTCCCGTCAGGACGGCCAGCGCCGTCAGCGCGACGGACGCCGCCGCGACGAGCCCGAGCAGCGCCAGCAGCGCGGCGACCCCCGCCAGGCGCCGGGCGGCCGGGCCGCCCCGGTTGAGCCGCGCATCCAGCGCCGCGATCGCACGGCCGATCCAGGTGACAGGGTGGCCGAGCGCCCTGTAGAGCGCGTCGGGATAGCCGGCGGCGGCCTCGATGGCGAGGGCGAGCGCCAGCACGACGAGCGTCAGGGGCGGATGGGCGAGGGCGGTCCAGGACATCTTTTTTCGCGCGCGGCGGCGGTTCTCTGCGGTCAGGCGGCGGTGCCGCATGGCGGCGACCTCGACGCGGCGCGCCGCCTCTTCCCCGAGGCGCCCGAGCCATGGCTCGACCTCTCCACCGGCATCAACCCGGTCCCGTACCCGTGTCCGCCGCTGCCGCCAAGCGCGGTGGAGCGGTTGCCCTCGGCGGCCGAGCACCGGCGCCTGCGCGAGGCGGCGGCGCTCGCCTACGGCGCTCCCGATCCGGCCCGCGTCGTGCCGGCGCCGGGCACGCAGATCCTGATCGAGACCCTGCCGCGCCTCCGCGCGCCCGGCCGGGTCGCCGTGCTCGGGCCGACCTATGCCGAGCATGCCGCCGCCTGGACGCGCTCGGGCCATGCGGTCGAGACCGTTGCCGATCCCGATGCGCTGGCGGCGGCGGACGTCGCCGTGGTGGTGAACCCGAACAACCCGGACGGGCGCCGCCTCCCCCGCTCCGCCCTGCTCGATCTCGCCGGCCGGTTGCACGGGCGCGGCGGGCTGCTCGTGGTGGACGAGGCCTTCGCGGATTTCGAGCCGGAGGACAGCCTCTGCGGACACCCGTCGCCGGGGCTCGCGGTGCTGCGCTCCTTCGGCAAGGCCTATGGGCTCGCCGGCCTGCGCCTCGGCTTCGTCCTCGCGGAACCCGATCTGGCGGCCGCCGTCGCCGCCGCGCTCGGGCCCTGGGCGGTCTCGGGGCCGGCGCTCCATATCGGCGCGGCGGCGCTGGCGGACCTGCCCTGGCGGGCGGAGGCGGCTGCCTCCCGTCTCGCGGATGCCGCGCGGCTCGACCGGATGATCCGGCGCGGGGGCGGGGAGGTCGTCGGCGGCACGGCGCTGTTCCGCACCGCCGATGTCGCGGACGGTCCGGCGCTGTTCCGAAAGCTCGGCGAGGCCGGCATCTATGTGCGGCGCTTCCCCGAGGCGCCCTCGCGCCTGCGCTTCGGCCTGCCCGCTTCCCCCGAGGACTGGTGCCGGCTGTCGCGCCAACTCAAGTGACGGGGCGGCCGGAGCGGTCGAGGAGCGCCACCGCGAGGGCCGCCGCCGAGAGGGCGCCGCCCACGGCGCAGACCCCCGGCCAGCCTGCGAGCAGGAACGCCTGCGAGCCGGCGAAGGCGCCGAGCGCCCCGAAGGCGAACATCGCCGTGAACAGCACGGTGTTGATGCGTCCGCGCGCGCCGGGCACCAGCGCGTAGGCGCGGGTCTGGTTGGCGATGAGCGCGCCGTTGATGCCGATATCGATGAGCAGCACGCCGGCCCCGATCGCGACGAGCGAGACGCCTCCGGCGATCCACAGCACCGCGAAGGCCGCGAGCACGCAGGCCGCCCCCGCGACCACCATCGGACGGGCGCCATGCCGGTCGGTGTACTGGCCCGACAGCGGCGCGATCAGCGCGCCGGCCACCCCGATCACCCCGAAGAGCCCGGCTCCGGCGGCGGTGAGGCCGAAGGGCTCTCCCTCCACGAGCAGCGCCAGCGTCGCCCAGAAGGCGTTGAAGGCGGCGAACAGCAGCGCCTGGGACAGGCTCGCGGCGCGCAGCACCGGCTGCGTGCGCACGAGGTCGAGGATCGAGAGCATCAGGGCGCCGTAACGCAGCTTTCCGGTGGGCGTGCGCGGCAGGGTGGCGGCGGCGATGCCGGCCATGCCGAGCGCCACGACGGCGGCGGCGAGAAACACCGCCCGCCAGCCGAGATGGGCGCCGACGAATCCGCTCGCCGTGCGCGCCAGCAGGATGCCGCTGAGCAGGCCCGTCATCACCTGCCCCACGATTCTGCCCCGGCTCGCGTCGGGGGCCAGTTCCGCCGCGAAGGGCACCGCCTGCTGCGCCGCCGAGGCGAGGATGCCGATGAACAGGCTCGCCAGCGCCAGCACGGCGAGATCGGGAGCGAGGGCGGCGCCGACGAGCGCCACGCTGAGCGCCAGGAGCTGGCCGATGATGAGGCTGCGCCGGGGCAACCCGTCGCCGAGCGGCACCAGCCCGACGATGCCGAGCCCGTATCCCGAGAGGCAGGCGGCCGGCACCCAGAGCGCGGCGCTCGGCCCGAACTCGGCCGCCAGCATCGCGAGCAGCGGCTGGTTGTAGTAGATGTTGGCCACCGCCCCGCCCGCGATCAGCGTCAGCCCGATCCGCGCGCGGTCCGTGAGCGCGGGCGACCGTCCCGGCATGTCCGTCACGACGGGGCCCGGCCGGTGGAGGAGGGCGAGGAAGGGCGCATGGGCGAGAACCTGTTGAGGCGGGCGCCTGCCTAGGCCCGCGCCCCGGCGACTGGCAACCGCCGGGCGGTGATCCGAGGCGGAACCCGGCGCGGGCCGTTGTCGCAACCCGCTTGCGGGGCTCCGTTCCGGTGCCCAGCTCCGGTGCCAATGTCGAGCGTCGTGTCGGGTCGGCCGGCGGCTCCCGCCGACAAGGAAGCGCCACAGGCAAACCACGTAGTTTTCCGCGCGGATGCTGCGCTGGCTACCGGACGCGTTTTTGGGTCTTATCCGTATCGGGCGCCCCCGAATCGGGCGGGATGGTTCCGCGGGTTCGGCGCCCCCTCTGCCGCGAGTTCTGCATGTCGCATTACCGAATCAGCTTCGCCAAGGAGATCCTCGGAGTGCCGTTCCCGGTGGGAGCGGTGGAGATCGGCCGGGCCCGCAGCGCCGACCGCGCGCGCCGGGCCGGCGAGCTCCGCTTCGCCCGCCAGCGCGGCCTCGGCGACTGGCGCGAGCGCGCCGACCGCGCCGATGTCGAGGCGACCGACGCACGCCCGTAGGCCGGCTCTCGCCGAAAGGCCCGGTTCCGGCGCATGCGCCGCGCCGCCGCAGGGCGGCCGTGGCTCTGGCCGTGACGCGGAGGGGCACGTAGACTGCCGCGCAGGGGCGTCCGGCCGCGGTCGGCGGCCGGGTTCAGCGGGGACGGGACGGGCGGCACTCCATGGCGGCGAGCTCCTTCTTCGGCGACCTTCTCCAGACGATCAGCGACCGTGGCCGGGACCTCATCGGCTTCGCGCGCGGCGATCTCGCGGCGCGGGCCAACCCGGCCGAGCTGGTCAAGCTCTGCGACGACCTGATCTCCCGGCGCGGCGAGGCGTCCGGCGTGGCGCTGGCCCGCCTCATCCTCGACCGCTACGCCAGCTTCTCCACGGAGGAGCGCCGCGCCTTCCTGACCCTGATCGCGCTCGAGTTCGACGCCGACCACCGCGCCGTCGACGAGGCGATCGCGGCCTATCGCGCCGAGCCGACGCGGGCCCGGCTCGGGCTGCTGCACGAGGCTGCCGAGCCGCGCAGCCAGGAGCTGATCCGCCGCCTCAACCTCGCCCGCGAGGGCACCCTGGCGCTGGTGCGCATGCGCGAGGACCTGATGGACCTGCGCAGGAGCCTCGTCGGCGGGGAGCAGCCCGACACCGCCCTCCTCGATGCCACGGAGAGCCTCGACGGCGATTTCGAGCATCTCTTCGCCTCGTGGTTCAACCGGGGCTTCCTGGTGCTGCGCCATATCGACTGGACGACGCCCGCGCATATCCTCGAAAAGATCATCCGCTACGAGGCGGTCCACGAGATCCAGGGCTGGGACGACCTGCGCCGGCGCATCGAGCCGCCGGACCGGCGCTGCTTCGCCTTCTTCCATCCCGCGCTGGCCGACGAGCCGCTCATCTTCGTGGAGGTTGCGCTCACCGGCGGCATCGCCTCCGCCATCGCGCCGATCCTCGCCCATGGGCGCGAGGCGCTGTCGGCGCGCCAGGCCACCTGCGCGGTGTTCTACTCGATCTCGAACTGCCAGCGGGGGCTTGCCGGCGTCACCTTCGGCAACTTCCTCATCAAGCAGGTGGTCGAGGACCTCGCCCGCGAGATCCCGACGCTCAAGACCTTCGTGACCCTCTCCCCGGTGCCGGGCTTCGGGCGCTGGCTCGACCGCGAGCGCCGGGCCGACGCGCCGCAGGGGCTGACGAAGGACGATGTCGAGGCCCTGCGCCTCCTCGACGAGCCCGACTGGTCCACCGAGAAGGCCAAGGCCGATTCCGTGCGCAAGGCCCTGCTGCCGGCGGCGGCGGCCTATTTCCTGCGCGCCAAGAACGAGCGCGGCCGCCCCCTCGATCCGGTGGCGCGCTTCCATCTCGGCAACGGCGCGCGGCTGGAGCGCCTGAACTTCCTCGGCGACGTCTCGCCCAAGGGGCTCAAGCAGTCCTACGGGCTGATGGTGAACTACCTCTACGACCTCTCGGCCATCGAGAAGAACCACGAGACCTTCGCCAATCTCGGCACCGTCGCCGCCTCGAGCGCCGTCAGCCGCGAGCTGCGCGCCAACCTGCCGCCGCCGAGGGCCGTCGTGCTGGCGGAGGCGTGAATGCGGTGCGCGCCTGCGCTCGTCGGACGAAGGGTCGACTTATCTTGGCATTGACGAATATACGCTGAGAGCGTAGTTTCGGAGATGGAATTCCGATGCGATCCGCTGAAGCGGGCAAAGGTTCTCGCCGAGCGAGCGATAGACCTTCACGCTGTCGGAGCGATCTTTTTCGGCCGTTACATAGCGTGGGAGGATCGTCGTCGGGATTACGGTGAGACCCGCATGATTGCCGTTGGGTGCATCGAAAAGGATTTCATCACCGTCGTCTATACGGACCGGGACGACGTTCGATGGATCGTCACGGCGTGGCCGTCCAATCGAAAGGAGAGAGCAGCGTGGCACGCATCACCTTAGCCGAGGCGATGGCACGGCCGGCGGTCGTCGACCGGGCCGAGTTCGACGCCACCACCGAGGAGGACATCCGCCGCTTCATGATCGAGGACGGCTTCGATCCCGATGATGAAAGCCTCTATGAGGGCGGTGTCGTGGTTCATCCGCCGCACATGATCCGCGAGCGGCTCGGCATGTCGCAGGCCGCTTTCGCGGAACTGATCGATGCGCCGCTGGCCAGTTACCGCAACTGGGAGCAGGGCAGGACAGCGATCCCGCCCTATGTCCGCTCGCTCTTGAACATCCTCGATCGCGAACCGGAGGCGGCGCTGCGGGCCTTGCGGCTCGGCCGCGCCACGGCCGCCTGATGCCTGGTTGACCCCGCCCGCGCGAGCCTTCACACCGCGTCGCGCGCGTCCGAGACCCCTTGCGATGTCCTCCGTCCTCGTCATCGACAATTACGATTCCTTCACCTGGAACCTCGTGCACCTCATCGGCCCGCTCTGCGGCGCGATCGAGGTGGTGCGCAACGATGCGATCACGGTGGAGGGCATCCGCGAGAAGGCGCCCGAGGCGATCGTGCTCTCGCCCGGCCCCTGCACGCCGAACGAGGCCGGCGTCTGCCTCGACGTGGTGCGCGACCTCTCGGGCGAGATCCCGATCTTCGGGGTCTGCCTCGGGCTGCAATCCATCGGGCAGGCCTTCGGCGGCCGGGTGGTGCGCGCGCCGACCCCGATGCACGGCAAGGTCTCGACCATCACGCACGGGGCCTCGGGCATCTTCCGGGGGCTGAACGACAGCTTTGCCGCGACGCGCTACCACTCGCTCGTGGTCGACCGGGCCGGTTGCCCGGACACGCTCACCGTCACGGCGGAGGCGGACGGGCTCATCATGGGGCTGGAGCATGCCAGCCTGCCCGTGCACGGGGTGCAGTTCCACCCCGAGAGCATCCTCTCCCAGCACGGCACGCAGATCCTGCGCAACTTCCTCGACATCGCCGCCGCCTGGAATGCGGGGCGTGACAAGCGCGGCGACGGCGTGCATTGACGCCGGACGCGGCGATCGCTCGCCGCCATCCGCGACAGCAACGCCGCCCGAGCATGGATTCCTTCAGGCCCCATCTCGCCAAGGTCGCCTCCGGCCTCGCCCTCGACAGGGCGGAGGCGCGCGCGGCCTTCGACGACCTGCTCTCCGGCGAGGTCACGCCGGTGCAGGCGGGCGCCTTCCTCACGGCCCTGAAGCTGCGCGGCGAGACCCCCGGCGAGATCGCCGGCGCGGTCTCCGCCATGCGGGCGCGGATGGTGACGGTGGCCGCCCCCGCCGGGGCCGTCGACATCGTCGGCACGGGCGGGGATCATTCCGGCAGCTACAACGTCTCGAGCCTCGCGGCGATCGTGACGGCGGCCTGCGGCGTGCCGGTGGCCAAGCACGGCAACCGGGCCGCGACCTCGCGCTCCGGCGCGGCCGACGTGCTCGCCGCCCTCGGGGTGACGCTCGGTCTCGGCCCCGCCGGGCTGGAGCGCTGCCTCTCGGAGGCCGGCCTGTGCTTCATGTTCGCGCAGACGCATCACGGCGCCATGCGCCACGTCGCGCCGGTGCGGGCGGAACTGCCCATGCGCACCATCTTCAACCTGCTCGGGCCGCTCGCCAATCCGGCGGGGGTCGAGCGCCAGCTCCTCGGGGTCTCCGCCGCCGCCTGGGCCGAGCCGCTGGCGCGGGTGCTGGCCGATCTCGGCACGAGGCGGGTCTGGGCGGTGCACGGCTCCGACGGGCTCGACGAGATCACCGTGACGGGCCCGACGGCGGTGGTCGAGATCGCGGACGGGGTGCTCTCGCGCTTCTCCATCGACCCGCGCGAGGTGGGCCTGGGCCTCTCGACCCTCGAGGACCTGCGCGGGGGCGATCCCGCGCATAACGCCCGCGCGCTCGCCACCGTCCTCGACGGGGAGCGCAACGCCTATCGCGACATCGCGGTTCTCAACGCGGGTGCGGCGCTGGTCGTGGCGGGCGTAGCGACCTCGCTGTCCGAGGGCGTCGCGCGGGCCGATGCCGCCGTCGCGTCGGGGGCCGCCCGAGGCACGCTCGCCCGGCTCGTCCAAGTCTCCAACGCCTGCCCGACCGATTGAGGCCGCCGATGTCCGACACGAGCGCGAACGCCGCCGGCGGCGAGGCATCCTCCCGCCAGACCGTGCTGGCGCGGATCGAGGCCTACAAGCGCCGCGAGATCGCCGAGGCGAAGCTGCGCGTGCCGCAGACCAAGCTCGAGGCCCGCGCCGCCAGGATGGACAAGCCGCGCGGCTTCGCCGACGCCATCGCGGCCCATGTCGCGCAGGGCCGTCCCGCCCTGATCGCCGAGGTGAAGAAGGCGTCGCCCTCCAAGGGCCTGATCCGCGCGGATTTCGATCCGGCGACGCTCGCCGCCGCCTACGAGAAGGGCGGCGCCACCTGCCTCTCGGTGCTCACCGACGAGCCGTCCTTCCAGGGGAGCCCAGACTACCTGAAACAGGCCCGCGCCGCCTGCTCCCTGCCTGTGCTGCGCAAGGATTTCCTGTTCGAGCCCTACCAGGTCTACGAGGCGCGCTCCTGGGGGGCCGATTGCGTGCTCGCGATCATGGCCTGCCTCGACGACGACGAGGCCGTCGCCATCGTCGAGACGGCGCACGAGCTCGGCATGGACGTGCTGGTCGAGGTCCACGACGCCGAGGAGCTGGCCCGCGCGATCCCGCTGAACACGCGGCTCCTCGGGGTCAACAACCGCAACCTGAAGACCTTCGAGGTCTCGTTCGAGACCGCCATCGATCTCAAGCCCGGCATCCCCGCCGACCGTATCGCGGTAGCCGAGAGCGGGATCTCCGGCCACGCGGACGTGCTGCGCCTGCACGCGGCCGGGCTCGACACGGTGCTCGTCGGCGAGAGCCTGATGCGGCAGGCCGACGTCGCCGAGGCGACCCGCCGCCTGCTCTTCGGCGACGCCGAGCCATCGAAATCCGCCCACAAGTCGAAGAAGACATGAGCGCGCTCACCCATCTCGACGCCAGCGGCGCCGCCAACATGGTCGACGTGACCGACAAGGCCGCGACCACCCGCACGGCCCGTGCCGAGGGCGTGGTGGTGATGCTGCCCGAGACGCTCCGCCTGATCCGCGAGGGGGACGCCAAGAAAGGCGACGTCATCGGCACCGCCCGGCTCGCCGGCATCATGGCGGCCAAGCGCACGCATGAGCTGATCCCGCTCTGCCATCCGCTGCTGCTCTCGAAGGTCCGCGTCGATTGCGAGCCCGACGACGCCCTGCCGGGCCTGCGCGTCACCGCCGAGGTGAAGGTGCAGGGGCCGACGGGGGTCGAGATGGAGGCGCTCACCGCCGTCTCGGTGGCCTGCCTCACCGTCTACGACATGGTGAAGGCGGCCGACCGAGGCATGCGCATCGAGGGCATCCGTTTGCTCGCCAAGGATGGCGGCCGCTCCGGCGCCTATCGCGCGGACGCGGTGGCGTGAGCGGGCTCATCCCCGTCGCCGAGGCGTTGGCGCGCATCCTCGGCAGCGTCGAGGGCCCCGTTTCCACCGAGACCGTGCCCGTCGCCGAGGCGTTCGGCCGGACGCTCGCCGCCGACCTCGCCGCCGCGCGCACGCAGCCGCCCTTTCCGGCCTCCGCCATGGACGGCTACGCCGTGCGCGCCGCCGACGTGGCGCGGGTGCCGGCGGTTCTGCGCCTGATCGGCACCAGCGCCGCCGGGCACGGCTTCTCCGACAGGATCGGCCCCGGCGAGACGGTGCGGATCTTCACCGGCGCGCCCGTCCCGGAGGGGGCCGACGCGATCCTGATCCAGGAGAACGCGAGCGCCGAGGGCGAGCGGATCACCGCCCGCGAGCCCGTCGCCGCCGGCCGCTTCCTGCGCGCCGCCGGCCTCGATTTCGTCGCCGGGGACGCGATCCTGGCGGCCGGCGACACGCTCGATGCCCGGCGTCTGGCGCTGGCTGCGGCGGCTGGCCATGCCGGGGTTTACGTGCGCAGAAGGCCCCGCGTCGCCATCCTCGCCACGGGGGACGAACTCGTGGCGCCGGGGGAACCGGCCGCCTGGGACCAGATCGTCGCCTCGAACACCTTGGCGCTGGCCGCCCTGGTGCGCTCCGCCGGAGGCGAGGCGATCGATCTCGGCATCGCCCGCGACGACCGGGACGATCTCGCGAAGGCGTTTCGCCGCGCGAAGGCCGGGGGCGCCGATCTGCTCGTCACCCTGGGCGGCGCCTCGGTCGGCGACCACGATCTCGTGCAGGCGGCCCTGTCCGCCGAAGGGCTCGAACTCGGCTTCTGGCGGGTGGCCCTGCGGCCGGGAAAGCCCCTGATGCAGGGCCGTCTCGGCGGCATGATGGTGATCGGGCTTCCGGGAAACCCGGTCTCCTCCATCGTCTGCGGGCTGCTCTTCGTGGTGCCGGCGATCCGGGCGCTGCTCGGCGATCCGCAGGCCGGCGCGGACCGCAGCGAGCCCGGCACCCTCGGGCGCGACCTCGGCCCCAACGACGAGCGCGCCGATTACCTGCGCGCCCGCCTCGATACCGCGCCCGACCGCGTGCCCGTCGTGCATCCCGAGAACCGCCAGGATTCCTCCATGCTGTCGGTGCTCGGCCGGGCCGAGGCGCTTTTGGTGCGCGCGCCGCATGCGCCCGCCGCCCCCGCCGGTTCCCCCTGCCGCATCATCCGCCTCGACCGCGCCCTGATCTGAGCGGCGCCCGATCCGTCGCGTTCGCCGTTGCGGCGAGCGCCGGAGTTCGAGGCATTTGGCTGCGGGCGTCGTGAATAAAAATCTATATTGCCCGTCTGTCGAAACGGAGACTCATGATTTTTTTATTCAAACGGTTTTTCGGTTAGCGCGCCCTTAATCAGTGCCGTGCAGGCTCACACCGTCCCCCGCCGTTCCGGTGATCCTCCATGTCCTTCCTGTCCTTCCCGTCGTTCCGATCCGACGCCATCGTCGCCGCCCTCAACCGCTCGCAGGGCTGCATCGAATTCGACATGGACGGACGCATCCTCGCGGCCAACCAGCTCTTCCTCGACGCGATCGGCTACACGCTCGACGAGATCCGCGGCCAGCATCACAGCATGCTCGTGCCGAAGGACGAGCGGGAAGGCGATGGATACCGCGCCTTCTGGGACGCCCTGCGGCGCGGCGAGTTCCAGGCACGGGAGTTCCAGCGGGTCGGCAAGGGCGGCCGTACGATCTGGATCCAGGGCTCCTACAACCCGGTTCTCGACCGGAGCGGCCGGCCGGTGAAGGTGGTGAAGTTCGCCACCGACATCACCGCGCGCAAGATGCGCGACGCGCTCTACGAAGGGCAGGTCGCCGCCCTCGACCGTTCGCAGGCGGTGATCCACTTCACCCTCGACGGCATCATCACGAATGCCAACGAGAACTTCCTCAAGACCGTGGGCTACCGCCTCGACGAGGTGAAGGGGCGCCACCATTCGATCTTCATGCCCGCCGCCGAGCGCGACACGCCGGCCTATCGCGCGTTCTGGGCGGCGCTCGCCGGCGGCGAGTATCAGGCCGGCGAGTTCCGGCGCGTCGCCAAGAACGGCGGCGACGTCTGGATCTTCGGCGCCTACAATCCTGTCCTGGGCCCCGACGGCAAGCCGATGTCGGTGGTCAAGTTCGCCAACGACGTGACCGCCCAGGTCAAGGACCGGCTGCGCCGGGTGGACGGCCAGCGCACCATCGACGCTGACATCCAGGCGATCACCCACGCCATGTCGGACGTGACCCGTCAGGCGCATGTCACCACCGAGACGGCGGCGCGCACCTCCGACAACGTCCAGGCGGTCGCCGCCGGCGCGGAGGAGTTCGCCGCCTCCATCGAGGAACTCAGCCGGCATGCGGTCCAGGCGCAGAGCGCCTCCGACGAGGCCGTGCGCAAGGCCGAGGAGGCCGGCGCCATCGTGTCGAGCCTGACCACGGCCGCCGACAAGATCGGCGAGGCGGTGACGCTCATCCGCTCCATCGCCGACCAGACCAACCTTCTCGCCCTCAACGCCACCATCGAAGCGGCCCGCGCGGGCGAGGCGGGCCGGGGCTTCGCCGTGGTCGCCTCCGAGGTGAAGGCGCTCGCCGCCCAGTCGTCGCGGGCGACGGAGGAGATCGGCACCCAGATCGGTGCCGTCCAGGGCGCCACGGCCGATGCCGTCAGCGCCATCGAGGCCATCGCCAAGACCATCGCGCATCTGAGTCAGATCTCGATCGGCGTGTCCTCGGCCGTGACCGAGCAGGCCGCCGTGACCCGCGACATGTCCGTGAACATGCAGACCGCCGCCGACAGCGTCGGCATGGTCCAGCGCAACATGGAAGGCATCGCCCAGGCCGCCGGCGCGGTGGACGATTCGGTGCAGAAGGTCGCCGTCGCGGCGAGAGCCCTCGGCTGACCGTCCGTTCCCTTCGCGCTCATCCGTCAGAGGGCCGCGTCCGTTGCACGGGCGCGGCCTTTCGCTATGAGCCGTGTCCATGCCCGCCGCCGTCCCGCCGACAGATGCCTTGATCTCTCGGGAGTCAGCCGGTGGCGCCGCTCCGGCGCTCCTGTCCCTGCGTGACCTGTCCTGCCGCTTCGGCGCCGTGCGGGCCCTCGACGGGGTCTGCCTCGACGTGGCGCATGGCGAGATCGTCGGCCTGCTCGGCGATTCCGGCTGCGGCAAGAGCACGCTGCTGAGGGTCGTCGCCGGGCTGGAGACGGCCACGGCCGGCGAGGTCGTCCTCGACGGGCGCCTCCTCGGGCCGCAGGTGCCGCCGGAGGCGCGCGGCGTCGGGCTGATGTTCCAGGACTACGCGCTGTTCCCGCATCTGACGGTGGCGCAGAACGTCCGCTTCGGCCTCTCGGGCCGCGACCGCGCGCGGGCCGATGCCGTGGTCGCCGAGCGGCTGGCCCAGGTCGGGCTCTCGCACCGGGCCGGGACCTATCCCGAGACCCTGTCGGGAGGCGAGGCGCAGCGGACGGCGCTCGCCCGCGCCCTGGCGCCGAGACCGCTGGTGCTGCTCCTCGACGAGCCCTTCTCCAATCTCGACCGCCGCATGCGGGAGCGCGTCCGCGCCGACACCCTGGCCGTGCTGCGCGCCGCGGGGGCGACGGCGCTCCTCGTCACCCACGATCCCGACGAGGCGCTCGACGTCTGCGACCGCATCGCCCTGATGCGGGCCGGGCGCATCGAGCAGGCGGGCAGGGGAGAGGAACTCTACCGGCGCCCCGTCTCTCTCTTCGCCGCGCGGTTCCTGGGCGATCTCGCCGAGGCGGAAGGCCGCTGCGCCGCCGGGTTTGCCGAGACGCCGCTCGGCCGCTTTCCCGCGCCGGGCTTCCCCGAGGGTGCGCGGGTGACGGTCGGCCTGCGGCCCGAGGCGATCCGGCTCGGGACGCCGGGGGAGGGAATCGGCGGGAGCGTCCTGCGCCGTCGTTTTCGGGGCGCCTCGGACAGCCTCGACATCGCCGTCGAGGGGCTGGCCGAGCCCCTTCGTCTGACTGCCCGCTGCGACGAAGGTCCGCTGCCCGGCGCTCGGGTCGAATTGGTCTGCGACGCCGGAGGGGCGTTGATCTTCGCCTCCGCAGCGGATTAAACCGCCCTCCCGAACGTTGTGGCAGATCAGTTTTTATCTATTATAAATCAATAACTTGGCGCTTGCTTTTTGGCCCCGTGTCGGCCTTCTGCTGCCCCTCGTTCTGGGAGGGTTCGGCGATGGTGTGGCGGGGTTGGTCGGCGGCGGCGTGCGGGCTCGCGCTTTGTGCTTCGGGCGCGGTCGCGGCGGAAGTGAACCTCTACACCACCCGCGAGCCCGGCCTGATCCGGCCCCTGCTCGACGCCTACACGGCGAAGTCGGGCGTCACCGTCAACACGGTCTTCGTGGAGAAGGGGCTCGCCGAGCGCGTCGCCGCCGAGGGCGAACGGGCCAAGGCCGACGTGCTGATGACCGTCGATATCGGCAACCTCGTCGACATCGTGGACCGGGGGCTCGCACAGCCCGTGCGCTCGGCAACCCTTGACGCGGCGGTGCCCGCGGCGCTGCGCGACGCGGAGGGCCGCTGGTTCGCGCTCTCGACGCGCGCCCGCGTCGCCTATGCCGACGCCAAGGACCAAGCGACCCTCGCGGCGCTGCGCTACGAGGACCTCGCCGATCCGAAATGGAAGGGCCAGCTCTGCCTGCGCTCGGGCCAGCACCCCTACAACACGGCGCTGATCTCGCATTTCCTGGTCAAGCACGGGCCCGAGAAGACCGAGGCGTGGCTGCGCGGCGTGAAGGCCAACCTCGCCCGCAAGCCGGCTGGCGGCGACCGCGATGTGGCGCGCGACATCCTCGCCGAGACCTGCGAGCTGGGGCTCGGCAACTCCTACTATGTCGGGTTGATGCGCTCGGGTCGCGGCGGCCCCGAGCAGCAGAAATGGGGCGAGGCGATCAAGGTCGTGCTCCCGACCTTCGAGGGCGGCGGCACCCATGTGAACGTCTCGGGCGCTGCGGTGGCCAAGAACGCCCCCAACCGCGACGAAGCGGTGAAGCTCCTCGAATACCTCGTCTCGGACGAGGCGCAGGGCCTCTATGCCAGGACGGATTACGAGTATCCGGTGAAGGCCGGCGCGCCGGTCGATCCGCTGCTCGCCGCCCTCGGGCCGCTCTCCATCGATCCGACCCCGCTCGCCGAGATCGCGCGCAACCGCAAGGCCGCGAGCCTGCTCGTCGACAAGGTCGGGTTCGACAACTGAGCTTGGCGCGGGGCGATCCGTTCGCGGACGGGACCGGGCCTTGACCCTCGCGCGTGTCGCCTGGAGCCTCGGCGCGGTCCTACTCGCCGGGCTGGTGCTGAGCCCCGTCGCCTCCCTGGCGATCTCGGCCCTTCAGGGCTCCGGCGAGCTGTGGCCGCATCTGGCGGAATACGTGCTGCCCGACGCCCTGGCGCAGACGGCGGGGCTGCTCCTCGGCGTGGCGCTGATCGCGGGTGTCCTCGGCACCGGCTGCGCCTGGCTGGTGGCGGCCTACGAGTTTCCGGGGCGGCGCCTGTTCGAGGTGGCGCTGCTGCTGCCGCTCGCCGTGCCGACCTACATCGTGGCCTTCGCCTATCTCGACCTGCTGCATCCCCTGGGGCCCGTCCAGACGGCGCTGCGCGGCCTCCTCGGCCTGAGCCGTCCGCGCGACCTGCCGCTGCCGGATATCCGCTCGCTGCCGGGCTGCGTGCTGCTGCTCGGGCTGGTGCTCTACCCCTATGTCTATCTCCCGGTCCGCGCGCTGTTTCGCATGCAGGCGGCGACGCTGCTGGAGGCGGCGCGCATGCTCGGCGCGTCGCCGGCGCGCGTCTTCCGGCGCGCGGCGCTGCCGCTCGCCCGGCCCGCCGTCGCGCTGGGCCTGAGTCTCGCCCTGATGGAGACCCTGAACGACGTCGGCGCGGCGGAGTTCCTGGGCGTGCGCACGCTCACCGTGCAGGTCTACGCCACCTGGGTGAACCGCTCCGATCTCGCGGGCGCCGCCCAGATCGCCCTGGCGAGCCTCGTCGTCGTGCTGGCCCTGATCGCGCTGGAGCGGTGGAGCCGGGGCCGGCGCGGATATTCCGGCTCGGCCCAGCGCCAGAGGCCGCTTCCGCGAACGCGCCTCGACCGGCGGCGCGGGTTCGCGGCGGCGGCGGCCGTATCGATGCCGGTGCTGCTGGGCTTCGTCCTGCCCGCCGCCTATCTCGGACATTCCGCCTGGACGCGCATCGCCCGCGCCGGGCTGCCGCCCACCCTCGGCGCCGAGGTCGCCGGCACCGTCCTCTATGCCGGAGCCGCGACCCTGGCGGCCGGCGTCCTCGGCTTCCTCGTGGCGGCGAGCCCCCGGCTCGTCGGCCGACGCGCGGGGACGGCTCTCCTGCGCCTCTCCGGCCTCGGCTACGCACTGCCCGGCGCGGTGCTCGCCATCGGGCTCCTGGCGCCCCTCGCCTTCGCCGACAGTCGCCTCTCCGCGATGCTGGAGGCTACGGTCGGAGCCGCGCCGGCCCTCGTCGGTCTCGGGACGGGCGGCGCGCTGGTCACGGCCTATGTGGTGCGCTTCCTCGGCGTCTCGTCCGGCGCCTGCGAGGCGGGTCTCGCCCGGATCCCGGCGAGCCTGCCCGACGCGGCGCGGATGCTCGGACGCGGGCCCCTCGGCGGGCTGATGCGCGTGCAACTGCCGCAGGCGTGGCCGGCGGTGCTGAGCGGCGCGATCCTGGTCTTCGTCGACTGCGCCAAGGAGCTGCCGGCCACCCTGCTGCTGCGCCCCCTCAACGTCGAGACACTGGCGACGCATCTCTACGGGGAGGCGGCGCGCGGCACCTACGAGGACGGCGCGGCGGCCGCGCTCCTCATCGTGCTCATCGGATTGCTGCCCGTGGCGCTGCTGATGCGTTTCGGCGAGGGAAATCCGTCGCGCGCACGGCTCCCCTCTGCGTGAAATTGGTCTAAACAGCCCCTCGACGCTGCCGCATCGCAGCGACGATCGAGAAGGCCCAACAGGCGATGACCGGCTTCGACACGCAGCCTCTCAAGAGGCCCGCTTCCCAGCTCGTGACCGTGTTCGGCGGCTCCGGTTTCCTCGGCCGGCATGTGGTGCGCTCCCTGGCGCGGCGCGGCTACCAGATCCGCGTGGCCTGCCGCCGGCCCGATCTCGCGCTGTTCCTCCAGCCGCTCGGCAAGGTCGGCCAGATCGTCGCCGTGCAGGCGAACCTGCGCTACCCGGCCTCCGTGACCCACGCCGTCGAGGGCGCGGACGTGGTGGTCAACCTCGTCGGCATCCTCCAGCAGACGGGGGCGCAGAGCTTCTCGCGGCTCCAGGCGGACGGCGCCGGGCTGATCGCGAAGGCCGCGGCGGAGGCCGGCGCCCGGATGGTGCAGCTTTCGGCCATCGGCGCGGACGCGTCCTCGCCCTCCGCCTATGCCCGCACCAAGGCGCAGGGCGAGGCGAACGTGCTCGCCGCCCTGCCCGACGCCGTGATCGTGCGGCCCTCCCTCGTCTTCGGCCCTGGCGACAGTTTCTTCAACCGCTTCGCGAGCCTCGCCCGCGCCCTGCCGGTGCTGCCGCTGGCCGGTGCCGAGAGCCGCTTCCAGCCCGTCTTCGTCGGCGACGTGGCCGAGGCGGTGGCGCTCGCCGTGGACGGCAAGGTCAAGGGCGGCACCGTGTACGAGCTCGGCGGCCCCGAGGTCGGCACGCTCGAGCATTTCGTCCGCTACGTGCTGGAGACGACCTTCCGCAGCCGTCCGGTGGTGTCGCTGCCGCCGGCGGCGGCGCGGCTCCAGGCGCGCATCATGGAGATTGCCGACACGCTGACCCTCGGCCTGCTCCCGGCCGAGCTGAAGCTCACCCGCGATCAGGTGGTCCTGCTCCAGTCCGACAACGTCGTCTCGGAGGCTGCAAAGGCGGAAGGCCGCACCCTCGAAGGGCTCGGCATCGTGCCGACGGCGGCGGAAGCCGTGGTGCCGGGCTACCTCTGGCGCTTCCGCAAGGCCGGCCAGTTCTCCACCGGGCGCGGCACCGAGGCGGAGGAGGCGGTTCCGGCCTCCATCGCGCCCGAGCCCGCTCCCGCGTCCGATGCGCCGCGCTGGAGCGGTCCCGCCATCGGCCCCGACACCGCGAGCCCGAGCCGCATGGGCGCCCGCTGGGGCACCCGCGCTTAAGGAAACCTCAGGGAAGCCGCTCCACCCGTGGCCGCGCGTCGGCCACGGGCAGGCGCCGGGCGATGCCCTTGTGGACATGCACCATCAGGGCGATGCCGAAGAGCGGCGTCAGCAGGTTCACCACGGGCACGACCATCATCCCCGCGAGCAGGCAGCCGGCGACGAGGGTCGTCGGCGCATTGGCCCGGCGCAGGTCGCCGACCTCGGACAGGGGGCGGAAACGGGCGGCCGCCATCTCGAAATATTCGCGGCTGAGCAGGTAGGCGTTCGCCCCGAAGAAGGCCACCAGACCCACCACCGGCACGAAGAACACCAGCAGCGCCGCGAGGTTCACCAGCAGCGCCAGCCCGGCGAAGCGGACCGCGTAGATCAGGCTGGTGCCGAGCGGCATGGCGCGGCCGGGCGGATCCTCGGGGAAGTCCGTGCGCTCGACGATCTCCGCGGCGTCGTCGAGGAAGAAGCCCGCCACCAGGATCGAGACCGCCGGCATCACGTAGGCCAGCGCCACGAACAGGCCGGCGCCCGCGAGGAAGAAGGCCAGCGTGTCGAGGATCGGGTAGTCCGCCGAAATGTGATGGCTCGACTGCACGACCTGGATCAGGCGCGTCAGCCCGAACCAGATCGCCACCAGCAGCCCGATGGTCAGCGCCAGCGACTTCCACAGGATCGCGCGCAGCGCCGGCGAGAAAACCTGCCGCAGGGCCGCGAAGGCCGCCTGGATGAGCATGGATGCCGGTCTCCCTATCGCCGGGGTTGTGGTGCGCCTGCGCCCCGCCCGCAAGACCGGGACGGCGGAACGCGCGTCACCTTTCGGCCTCCGGGGCGTTGTCCCGGCCCATGCTTCGCCACAGCCGGAAGGTCCGCGATGCGCCGCCTCGTCCCGCTCGTCCTCGCCTGTCTGCTCTGCGCGGTCGCCCTGCCGGGGTTCGCCCGCGCGCAGAGCCGCTGGACGACGGGCCAAACGGCGCCGGACCCGCGCTCCGAGGTCGCCGTGGCCCAGGTCGGCGACCGTGCCTACGTCGTCGGCGACTACAACGGCGCGACGGACCTGCTGATCTACGACCTCTCTAGGAACACATGGACACGCGGCGCGCCCTTTCCTTACCCGGTACATCATCCGATGGCGGCGGCTGCGGGCGGTCTGGTCTATGTCTTCGGCGGCTATCGCGACGGCTGGACCGTCGCCGGCAACGTCTACGCCTACGATCCCCGGACCGATTCGTGGACGCCCCGCGCGCCCATGCCGACGCCGCGCGCGGCAGGCGGCGCGGCGCTCGTCGGCGAGCGCATCCATGTCGTCGGCGGCAGCACGTCCGGGCGCGGCAACGATCCGGCGCACGAGGTCTACGATCCGGGCACGAACACCTGGACCGAGGCCCCGCCGCTGCCGACGCCGCGCGATCACATCGCGGTCCAGGCGGTCGCGGGCCGTCTCGTGGTGGCGGGCGGGCGCGTCGACGGCGATCCCGGCCGGAACCTCGCCGTGACCGAGGTCTACGATCCGGTAACGAACGCCTGGAGCAAGGCCGCCGACCTGCCCACCGCGCGCAGCGGCAGCGCCTCGGCGGTTCTCGGCGGCACGATGCTGGTGATGGGCGGCGAATCGAAGACGCGCACCTTCCCGCAGGTCGAGGCGTTCGACGTTGCGGCGGGGACATGGCGCGGCCTGCCGGAACTGCCCACCCCACGGCACGGTTTCGGGGCGGCGGTGTTCGACGGGAGGGTCTATACCCTCGTCGGCAGCCCGAGGCCCGGCGGCGACAGGTCCGGCATCGTCGAGATCCTGGCGCCCTGAGGCCACCGTCGCGCGACGCATCTTCCCAGAAGGCCCCATGACCGACAAGCCGCCGGCCCATGCCCGCTTCCGGCCGTCCTCGATCCCGCGCCTCGCGCCGCCGCCCGCGAATCCCGACATCGTGGTGATCGGGGCGGGCGCGGCCGGGATCGGCGCCGCCCGCCGCCTGCTCGAGCGGGGGCTCAGCGTCGCCGTCCTCGAGGCGCGCGACCGCGTCGGCGGCCGGGCTGTGACGGTGAGGCTGCGCGGGCATGCCGTCGATCTCGGCGCGCACTGGCTCCATGCCGGATCGATCAATCCGCTGGTGCGGCTCGGCCGGGCGCGGGGCGAGCCCCTGCGTCGGGCGCCTCAGGACAGTCATGTCCGGGTCGGCCGCCGGCCGGGGCGCCCGGAGGAGATGCGAGCCTCGGCGCGCGCCTTCGATCTCGCCGACCGGGCGATGACCCTCGCCGCCCGCGATGGCGGCCCGGATCGACCCGCCGCCGACGCGCTGCCGCCGGGCCTTGGCCCGTGGCGGGCGCGGGTGGCGCTGGTGCACGGCCTCGTCTCGGGGCGGCCGCTCGGCGAGGTGTCGCTGCACGATTTCCCGAGCCTGGAATACGGCGACAACCTCTTCATCGCGGGCGGCTACGGCGCCTATCTCGCCCGGCTCGCGCATGGCCTGCCGGTGGCGCTCTCGACCCCCGTCGCCGGGGTCGCCCGAACGGGGGAGGGCGTGCGCGTGGAGACGGCGGCCGGCGCGGCGGTGAGCGCCCGCGCCGTCATCGTCACCGCTCCGGTGATGGTCCTGCGGGAGGCCATCCGCTTCGATCCTCCGCTCCCGGCCTCAATCCGCGCGGCCATCGACGGGTTTTCGAACGGCATCTACGAGCATGCCGTCCTGCATTGGCCGTCGAGCCCCTTTCGCGGCGCGGACAGGCTGGCGAGCCTCGTCGGAGGGCGCCATGCGCCGCCGGGGCTGCTGACGCGGATCGACGGGACGCCGTTCCACTATGTCGAGTTGGACGCTCCCTCCATCGCCGCGACCGGGGGCGACGAAGACGCGGTGCGCCGGTTGGTGCGCCGCGTTCTGGCGGAGCATGTCGGAAGCCGGGGCTTGCGCGACCTCTCGATTCCGCTCGTCAGCCAGTGGCGGCGCGATCCCTGGTCGTTGGGATCCTGGGCCGTGGTGCCGCCCGGCCATGCCCCGGCGCGGGCGGCGCTGAGGGAGCCCGTCGGGGAACGCATCTGGTTTGCCGGCGAGGCGCTCTCGCACCGTCAGTGGGGAACGGTCGGCGGCGCCTACGAGGAGGGCGCCCGCGCCGCCGACGCGGCGGCCGATCGCGTCCTTAACCGCACACCCTAGCGGAATCCGGCCGCGCGCGCCGTCCGGACGCCTTGCCTGCGCCGCTTCGATCGCGCAACCGGGTGGCCTCCGCAGGGGGTCTCATGAGCTGGCTCGAAGGCATCAACTGGGTCGAGGCGATCGGCTATCTCGGGACGGCGCTGACCATCACCTCGTCGGCCATGAGCACGATGATCCCGCTGCGCATCGTGGCCCTGGTTTCGAGCGTGGTGGTCATCACCTACGGCGCCTGCATCGGCAGCATCCCGGTGATGCTCACCGAGGCGATCCAGATCCCGTTCAACGCGGTGCGGCTCTGGCAGATGCTGCGGCTCGTGCGCGAGACGGAGAAGGCGGCGAGCGGCGACCTCTCCCTCGACTGGCTCAAGCCCTTCGGCACGATGACGCGATTCGTGTCGGGCCAGACCATCTTCATCAAGGGCGAGCCGGCGTCGGACATGTACTACGTCCAGAGCGGGCGTTTCCGCATCCTGGAGCCGGGTATCGAGATCGGCGCCGGCGCCATCGTCGGGGAGCTGGGGCTGCTCTCTCCGGGCAACGTGCGCACCGGCTCGCTGGTCTGCGTCGAGCCGGGAACGGCGCTGCGCATCCCATATTCGGACGTGAAGCAGCTCTACTACCAGAACCCGGAATTCGGCTTCTATTTCCTCAAGCTCACCAGCGAGCGGCTGTTCCAGAGCGCCGGCCACGCGCCGAAGCCGCAGGGCGGGCTCCAGGCGCAGCCGGACGCGATCTGAGCCTCAATCCGCCTGCCGCATGAAGCTGTCGGGCGTGCCGGTGCCGTCCGTGACGAAGCGGATGTCGCGCGGCTCGCGGCGCGGCGTGTCGATGGAGAGGAAGACCAGCGGCTCCTCCAGGATCTCCGGCACGGAGTGGACCACGTCGCGCTTGAACACGACGAGCTTGCCCGGCCCGACCTCGACGGCGGGCTCGTCGGCGAACTTCATCCGGCAGCGGCCGGAGAGCACGTAGAGATACTCGTCGCAGGAGGAATGCGTGTGCGGGGGCGTCGGGGCATAGACCCGGAACACCCGCGCGCTCGCCGCCGCGTCCTCGGTGAAGCGGTGATCCGCCACCATGGTCGCCGCCGTTTCCGGCAGCCGGGCCACCGCCTCGGCGACGTCGAAGACGGCGTGCGCGACGGTCTCGGGTTTCGCGCTCATCGCGTGCCTCAGAGCATGCTCGGCAGGATGCGATCCGGCGGACGGTGCCCATCCATGAAGGTCTTGATGTTGATGATGACCTTCTCGCCCATGTCGCCGCGGCTCTCGTGCGTAGCCGAGCCCATATGCGGCAGCAGCACGATCTTGCCCGAGCGGGCGAGCTTGACGAGGCGCGGGCTCACCGCCGGCTCCTGCTCGAACACGTCGAGCCCGGCGGCCGAGATCTCGCCCGACTCGATCAGGCGGGCCAGCGCGTTCTCGTCGATGACCTCGCCGCGCGCGGTGTTCACGACGATGGCCTCGGGCTTCAGGAGCTTGAGGCGGCGGGCCGAGAGCAGGTGGTAGGTGGCGGGGGTGTGCGGGCAGTTCACCGACACGATGTCGACGCGCGCCAGCATCTGGTCGAGGCTCTCCCAGTAGGTCGCGTCGAGCCCCGTCTCGATGGGCACCGGAACCCGGCGCCGGTTGTGGTAGTGGATCTGGAGGCCGAACGCCTTGGCGCGGCGGGCCAGCGCCTGGCCGATGCGGCCCATGCCGACGATGCCGAGGCGCTTGCCGGTGATTCGGCGGCCCAGCATCCAGGTCGGCGACCAGCCGGTCTCCCAGGTGTCCTCGGGGATGATGCGGGCGCCCTCGGCGACGCGCCGGGCGACGGCGAGGATCAGCGCCATGGTCATGTCGGCGGTGTCCTCGGTGAGGACGCCTGGCGTGTTCGTGACCGTGATGCCGCGCTCCAGCGCGACACCGACGTCGATATGGTCGACGCCGTTGCCGAAATTGGCGATCAGGCGCAGATTCGGGCCGGCTTGGGCGAGCAGCCCGGAATCGATCTTGTCCGTCACCGTCGGCACGAGCACGTCCGCCTCCCGCATGGCGGCGGCGAGCGCCTCCTGCGACAGGGGCTTGTCGTCCGGGTTGAGACGGGTGTCGAACAGCTCGCGCATGCGCGCCTCGACGGCCTCCGGCAGGCGCCGCGTGACAACCACGAGGGGCTTGCGCTTCAACGACATGTCATTCTCTCCCACAGCCCGCGCACGGTATCCGCGCGGCGACCGGGCTTTCAGGCTCCGTTAACCACTCTCGGCCAGACAGGACCGGAACGGCGCCGTCGCGGGTCCGACTAAGCACCGCCCGGCCTCTCTAGCAGAGCGAGGGTGGAACACAATGCGGACGCGGCGCGGGTCGAAACCCGGCCGCCCGGATCGCCACCCGCGCGGCCGGCCTCGCCGCATCGGCGCGGCGCGATGAGACAGGAGGCGGACGATGCGCGCTCTCACCCTTGCTTCCGCCGCGATGCTCGCGGCCCTCTCCTCCGGCACGCTGGCGGCCGGCCCTCCCGAGACGGCGGTCGGGCCGGCGACGAAGCTGCCGCTGCCGCGCTATGCCAGCCTCAAGACCGACCGCGTGAACCTGCGCGAGGGGCCCTCGAAGGACCACCGCACGCTCTGGGTTTTTCAGCGGGCCGGGCTGCCCGTCGAGATCGTCGCCGAGTTCGAGACCTGGCGGCGCATCCGCGATTCCGAGGGCACGGAAGGCTGGGTCCTGCATTCGCTGCTGTCGGGACGCCGCACCGCCGTCGTTACTGCCGTGAAGGGCGCCAACGCCCCGGCGGACATTCCGCTGCGCGCCAAGGCCGACGAGAGCGCCGCCGACGAGGCGCGCCTCCAGGCCGGCGTCATCGGCAGCGTCAAGAGCTGTACGGGAAGCTGGTGCCGCCTGATCGTGGCGCTGCCGGGCAAGCGCGGCGACGTCGACGGCTATATCCGCCAGGATCGCCTGTGGGGCGTCTACCCGAACGAGAAAGTCGACTGACACGAAAAAGGCCCGGCGAACCGGGCCTTTTTCGTGATTCTCTTCCATGGGCCGAGGTCCGGCTCCGGCGTTCAGCTCTGGCGGACGGAGCCCGGACGGCGGCGCAGCCGCACGATCACCTCGACGCCGGCGATCTCCATGCCCTCGGGCGCGTCGGGCAGCGAGTCGACGGTAATTCCACAATCGGGCATGTCCATCACCTGTCCCTCGTCCTCGAGGAAGAAGTGGTGATGCTCGCTCGGGTTGGTGTCGAAATACGCCTTCGACCCGTCGAGGGCGAGCTGGCGCAGCAGCCCCGCTTCCGTGAACTGGTGGAGGGTGTTGTAGACGGTGGCGAGCGACACCGGCACCTTGGCGCGCACGGCTTCGTCGTAGAGCATTTCCGCCGTCAGGTGACGGTCCCCCCGGCCGAACAGCAGCCAGCCGAGCGAGAGGCGCTGGCGCGTGGGGCGCAGGCCCGAGCGGCGCAGCCGGTCCCGCAGATCGGACAGCGGGCAGCCGCGACGGTTGGCGGCCGACAGGGCGTCGCCGGCAATCGAGGGGGCCCGCGCGTTCAGCAGGGCCTTCAGGGGCACCAGATCGGACATCGGTGAGATTACGCTCGCGCAAACAACTTGATCACCGGACACTATAAGGAAGGGTGCGGCGTCCCGCAACCGAAGCGGTATGCGCGCTCAGGCGCCCTCCGATGCCGCCAGCGCGGCCAGCAGCGCGACAGGGAGCAGCAGGCACCAGAACGACAGCACCGCCACCCCGAAGGCGCCGGCCACGGCCCCGGCCGCGAAGGCCGCGATCGCCGGCATCATCCGCCCGAGCCGGCCGCGGGCCGGGGAGCCCTCGGGCAGGGCGCCGCGCAGGAGATCGACGGTATCGATGACGGCCTGGGTAACGTTGCCGGTCATCACCGTCGTCTGGGCGAGATGCGAGAGGGACAGCCGCGCCACCGCGTTCTGGACCCCCATGGCGAGGACGCCGAGCATCCCCGTCAGGATCGCGGCAAGCCCGTCGGCGGACGCGAAGGGCGATCCCGCCACGCCGGCGGCGCAGAACGCCGCGAGCATCACGGCCTCCAGCGTAAGCAGCCAGCGCAAGGGGGCGATTCCCCGCCGTTCGAGGGCCAGCGCGATCAGCCGGGCCGCCGCCACCGCGGCGATGAAGGCCGGCAGGGCGAGCAGCTTGGCGAGCACGCCTTCCGTCGAGGACGCCACCAGCTCCGCGCCGATCAGCACGAAGTTGCCGGTGACATGCGCCGTGAACAGGCCGAACAGGGCGATGAAGGTGGCGGTGTCCACGAATCCGGCGGCGAAGCTCAGCCCGGTGCTCACGCGGAGATCCGCCTTGCTCGACCGAGGGGCGGGCGATGCAGTCATGTCGGCGCGCGTATCCCGGAAGCCGTGTGTGCCGGGCTGCTAGCATATCCGCTCTGGCCCGCAAGCGGCGGCGGTCGAAGGGAGCGCCGGAGCGGCGCTTGGAAGGGCTTCCGGCCCTGTGGTAACGAAGCGCCTGCATCCGTCCGGGCGCCCCGCGCCGGAACCCGAGCCTCGAGGACCGATCCGCGTTCATGTCGCCAGATCAAGACCAGACCGCCGAACAGGCCGCCCCGCGCGCGTCGAGCTACTCCTACGAGGATCTCCTCGCCTGCGGCCGGGGAGATCTGTTCGGCGCGGGCAACGCGCAGCTCCCGCTGCCGCCGATGCTGATGTTCGACCGCATCACCTCCATCGGCCGCGAGGGCGGCGCCCACGGCAAGGGGCATGTGCGGGCCGAGTTCGACATCCGGCCGGACCTCTGGTTCTTCGGCTGCCACTTCAAGGGCGATCCGGTGATGCCCGGCTGCCTCGGCCTCGACGCGCTCTGGCAGCTCGTCGGCTTCCATCTCGGCTGGCTCGGCTCGCCGGGCAAGGGCCGCGCGCTCGGCGTCGGCGAGGTGAAGTTCACCGATCAGGTGCTGCCGAGCATCAAGCTCGTGACCTATCACGTCGACCTCAAGCGGGTGCGCCAGGGCAAGCTCGTCCTCGGCATCGCGGACGGCGCCGTGGAGGCGGACGGCAAGCGCATCTACGAGGCGCACGACCTGCGCGTGGCGCTGTTCCAGTCGTAGGCGGCGGTCCTTCCTGAAAAGCTGCCTGTTGAGATTGGGCGGCGTCGGGCTTAGGTGAACCTGCGTGAGGCCGGTGCCGCCCGCGGCTGCGGCCGCGGCCGTCACGGGCCGGGCGGAGAAATCTTTTTCATGCGCCGTGTCGTCATCACCGGGATGGGCATCGTCTCATCCATCGGCAACAACACCCAGGAGGTCCTGGCCTCCCTGCGCGAGGCGAAGTCGGGCATCGCGCGCTCGCCGTCCTACGCCGAGCACGGCTTCCGCAGCCAGGTGGAAGGCCGGCCGAGCCTCGACCCCGAGGGCGTCGTGGACCGCCGCGCCATGCGCTTCCACGGCGGTGGCACCGCCTGGAACCACGTCGCCATGGATCAGGCGATCCAGGACGCGGGGCTCGAGGCCGGGGATGTCTCCAACGATCGCACCGGCATCATCATGGGCTCGGGCGGTCCCTCCACCCGCACCATCGTGGACTCGGCCGCCATCGCCGTCGAGAAGGGCCCGAAGCGCGTCGGCCCCTTCGCCGTGCCGAAGGCGATGTCCTCGACCGCCTCGGCGACGCTCGCGACCTGGTTCAAGATCAAGGGCGTGAACTATTCGATCTCGTCGGCCTGCGCGACCTCGAACCACTGCATCGGCAACGCCGCCGAGATCATCCAGGGCGGCCGGCAGGACATCATCTTCGCCGGCGGCTGCGAGGATCTCGACTGGACGCTCTCGGTCCTGTTCGACGCGATGGGCGCCATGTCCTCGAAGTACAACGAAACGCCCGCGCGGGCGTCCCGCGCCTACGATGCCGCCCGCGACGGTTTCGTCATCGCGGGGGGCGCCGGCGTGGTGGTGCTGGAGGAGCTGGAGCACGCGCGTGCGCGCGGCGCCCGCATCTATGGCGAGGTCGCAGGCTACGGCGCCACCTCGGACGGCTACGATATGGTCGCCCCCTCCGGCGAGGGCGCCATCCGCTGCATGAAGCAGGCGATCTCCGGCCTGAAGGGCGCGCGGATCGACTACATCAACCCGCACGCCACCTCGACGCCGGTGGGCGACGACAAGGAGATCGAGGCGATCCGCGAGGTCTTCGGCCGGGGCGATGCCTGTCCGCCGATCTCGGCGACGAAGTCGCTGACCGGCCACTCGCTCGGCGCCACCGGCGTGCAGGAGGCGATCTACTCGCTGCTGATGATGAACAACGGCTTCATCTGCGAGAGCGCCCATATCGACGAGATCGACCCGGCCTTCGCCGACATGCCGATCCTGCGCGAGCGCCGCGACGACGCGCAGCTCGGGCATGTGCTCTCGAACTCGTTCGGCTTCGGCGGCACCAACGCGACCCTGGTGCTCAAGCACGTCGACGCCTGAGCCCGTTCCCGGCCGGGAGGAACCTTCCAAAAGGAACCTGCCGGGCCGAAGCCGCGTTCTCCCGGAAACATCGGGAGGCGCGCCATGTTGCCGGTCCTTCTCGCGACGGCCGCCACCTTGTCGGTCGTGACCGTGGCGGCCATCCACGCCAAGCAGACGCTGATCGACGACGCTTGCCGGCAGACGGGCGGCTACTTCTAGCGCGCGCTTCGTCGAAGGGCTGCCCATTCGGCATGGCGGCCGAACGCGAGCGCCATGCCTGTCATGAAATCCGCGCCGGACGGACGACCTCCGACGCGGATCATTCAGATCAGCCGCGCTGGCCGATCGGGACGTACTGGCGCTCGGCCGCGCCGATATAGAGCTGGCGAGGACGGCCGATCTTCTGCGACGGGTCCTCGATCATCTCGGCCCACTGCGCGATCCAGCCGACGGTGCGCGCCACCGCGAACAGCACCGTGAACATATCGGTCGGGAAGCCCATTGCCTTGAGGGTGATGCCCGAATAGAAATCGATGTTCGGGTAGAGCTTCTTCTCGACGAAGTAGTCGTCCTTGAGGGCGATCTGCTCGAGCTGCATGGCGACCTCGAGCAGCGGATCGTCCTTGATGCCGAGCTCTCCGAGCACCTCGTGGGTGGTCTTCTGCATGATCCGCGCGCGCGGGTCGTAGTTCTTGTAGACCCGGTGGCCGAAGCCCATCAGGCGGAAGGGGTCGTTCTTGTCCTTCGCCTTGTCGACGTATTTCTTCACGTTCTCCGGCTTGCCGATCTCCATCAGCATCTTGAGCGCCGCCTCGTTGGCGCCGCCATGGGCGGGGCCCCAGAGGCAGGCGATGCCGGCCGCGATGCAGGCGAAGGGGTTGGCGCCCGAGGAGCCGGCCAGCCGCACCGTCGAGGTCGAGGCGTTCTGCTCGTGGTCGGCGTGTAGGATGAAGATCTTGTCCAGCGCACGCGCAAAGATCGGATTGACCTGATAATCCTCGCACGGAACCGCGTAGCACATCCGCAGGAAGTTCGACGTGTAGTCGAGGTCGTTCTTCGGATACACGAAGGGCTGGCCGATGGAGTACTTGTAGGCCATCGCCGCCAGCGTCGGCATCTTGGCGATCATGCGCAAGGACGCGATCATGCGCTGCTTCTCGTCCGAGATGTCGGTCGAGTCGTGATAGAAGGCCGAAAGCGCGCCGACGCAGGCGACCATCACCGCCATCGGGTGCGCGTCGCGGCGGAAGCCCTGGAAGAAGCGGTTCATCTGGTCGTGCACCATGGTGTGGCGCGTGACCCGGTAGTCGAAATCCGCTTTCTGCGAGGGCGTCGGCAGCTCGCCGAACAGCATCAGGTAGCAGGTCTCGAGGAAGTCGCCGTTCTCGGCGAGCTGCTCGATCGGGTAGCCGCGATAGAGCAGCACGCCCTTGTCGCCGTCGATATAGGTGATCTTCGATTCGCAGGAGGCGGTGGAGGTGAAGCCCGGATCGAAGGTGAAGGCGCCGGTCTGAGCGTAGAGCTTGCCGATGTCGACGACGTTCGGGCCGATCGTCCCTTCCTTGACGGGAAGCTCGACCTGCTTGCCGTCCACGGTGATGGTGCTGGCTGCGCTCATGGAGTCGTGGACCCTTTTCTGGCAACGGGACGGCGCCCGCTCCGGGCGGCCCCTTGAGGCGCTGACCCGAAGCTCGGAGCGGAACGGCGGCGCAATGCTGCGGTTGCTCACAGGAGCATCGGGTTAGCGGATCGGCGCACCGCCAGCAACGGGGCTGGTGACATCCGCCGAGGAACGCCAAGCAGAATCCGGGCCGCTCGGGATGAGGCGGCGGCTCAGCCCTGTCCGACCTGATCGCGCAGCCGCGACAGGCTCTCCTCCCGGCCGAGCACGGCGAGCACGTCGAAGACCGGCGGCGAGGTCGTACGGCCGGTGAGCGCGGCGCGCAACGGCTGCGCGACGAGCCCGAGCTTGAGCCCGTTCGCCTCAGCGAAGGCGCGGACGGCGCCCTCGGTGGAGGCGGCGTCCCAGGTCTCCAGCGCCTCCAATTCGGCGATGACGGCGCCGAGCCGGGCCTTCGTCTCGTCGGTCAGCAGCGCGGCCGCCTTGGCGTCGAGGGCCAGCGGGCGGGCCGCGTAGAGGTAGTAGGCGCTGTCGATGAGCTCGACGAGGGTCTTGGCCCGCTCCTTCAGGCCGGGCATCGCCGCCGTCAGCTTCTCACGCAGCGCCGGGGGCAGCGGCGCCGAGAGGCCGCGCTCGGCCCCGATGGAGGGGACGACCTGCTCGATCGCCGAGACCAGCGCGGCATCGCTGGCGCCACGGATATAGAGCCCGTTGAGGTTCTCGAGCTTGGCGAAATCGAAGCGCGCCGGCGAGCGGCCGATGGCCTTGAGATCGAAGGCCGCGACCATCTCCTCGGTGGAGAAGACCTCCTGGTCGCCGTGGCTCCAGCCCAGCCGCACCAGATAATTGCGCAGCGCCGCCGGCAGGTAGCCGAGGTCGCGATAGGCATCGACGCCGAGCGCGCCGTGGCGCTTCGACAGCTTGGCCCCGTCCGCCCCGTGGATCAGCGGGATATGCGCCATCCTGGGCACCTCCCAGCCGAGGGCTGAAAAGATCTGGCTCTGCCGGGCGGCGTTGGTGAGGTGGTCGTCGCCGCGGATCACCTGGGTGACGCCCATGTCGTGGTCGTCCACCACCACGGCGAGCATGTAGGTCGGGTTGCCGTCCGAGCGCAGCAGAACGAGGTCGTCGAGGTCGCGGTTCTGCCAGACGACGCGGCCCTGCACCGCGTCCTCCACCACGGTCTCGCCCTCGCTGGGCGCCCGCAGGCGGATCGCCGGCGCGACGCCGGCCGGTGCGTCGGAGGGGTCGCGGTCGCGCCAGCGACCGTCGTAGCGCAGCGGCCTGCCTTCGGCCCGCGCCGTCTCGCGCATCTGCGCGAGCTCGTCCGGCGTCGCGTAGCAGCGATAGGCATTGCCCGAATCGAGCAGCGCCTGCGCCACCTCGCGGTGCCGCTCGGCGCGGGCGAACTGGTAGACCACGTCCCCGTCCCAATCGAGCCCGAGCCAGGACATCCCGTCGAGGATCGCGTCGATGGCGCCCTGCGTGGAGCGCTCGCGGTCGGTGTCCTCGATGCGCAGCATCATCCGGCCGCCGTAGCGGCGGGCGTAGAGCCAGTTGAACAGGGCCGTCCGGGCGCCGCCGATATGGAGGTAGCCGGTGGGCGAGGGGGCAAAGCGCGTGACGACCGCTGACGACATCGAACCGGGCAATATTTCGTGGAAGGGCTGTGCCGGGACCGACCCATGGGACCCCCCATGCTTCGACCCGGCCCGCCGGGCGTGTAGCATGCGCGCGATGACGCGTTAACAAGTCCTCGTGCGGCCCGGCGCCGCCGCGACGGAGGCATTCGGCATGGGGGAGGGCGGCAGCGGTCGAAGCGTCGCGATCCGCCGGCCCGCCGCTCTCGGTCTGCGCTCTCCCGCTGCTATCCTGCCCGTCGCCCGGCGATGGTTCGTCGGCGGCCTCGCGCGGGAGGCCGAGCAGCGGCGGCTGTTTCCCTGGCTCGCCGTCGCCTTCGGGGCGGGCATCCTGGCCTATTTCTCCGCCACCGACGGCGAGCCGGCGCTGTGGGCGCCGCTCCTGGCGGCGGCCGGATGCGCGGCCGCCGTGCCGTTCCTCGGCGCGCGGCCCGTAGCGGCGGCGGTGGCGCTGGCCTTCGCCGCGGCCTTTCTCGGCTTCCTCGCGGGCGCCTGGCGCGTCGCGCAGGTCGCGAGCCCGATCCTCGCCCGCACCACCATCGGACCGCTCTCCGGCTTCATCGAGGCCCTCGACGAGCGGGAGCAGGGCGCGCGCCTGATCGTGCGGGTGACGGCGTTCGCCGGGCTCGCCCCGGATGCCGCGCCGACGCGGGTGCGGGTCTCCTACAAGAAGGCCCAAACGCTGCGGCCGGGCGACTTCGTCACCGCGAGCGCCCGTCTGCTACCGCCGCCCGAGCCGGCGCGGCCCGGCGGCTACGACTTCGCCCGCGACGCCTATTTTCGGGGCATCGGCGCGGTGGGATCGCTCACCGGCCGCATCGAGGTGAAGCCGCCGCCGGTCCCCGTGCCGCTTCCCTTGCGGATCGCGGCTGCGGTGGACGAGGCCCGCAACGCCCTGACCCGCCGCATCACCGATGCCAATGGCGGGCAGGCCGGCGCCGTCGCCGCCGCGCTGGTCACGGGCAAGCGCGGCCTGATCGCCCCGCAGACCAACGAGGTGCTGCGCGCGGCGGGCATCTATCACGTCGTCACACAGTTGCGGGTTGGCCGGCAATCGTCCTAGATCGCAGCCTCGAAAGCCTGGACGCGACATGCCAGACGAGCACCCCATAGGGCCTCCGCCGGAGCCGGCATGGGCCTACAGCTACATCCGCCTCAGCTCGAAACGGCAGGCGAACGTCGAGGACCGCAACGCGTCCGATCCCAGCCGCAAACCCGAGCGCGACGGCTACCGGCGGCAGGTCCAGCTGCGCGAGGACTACCTCGCCAGGAACCCGCACCTCACCCTGAACACGAGCCTCGACCTCAACGACATCGGCGTCTCGGGCTTCACAGGAGCGAACGCCGCGACGGACAGCCGGCTCGACATCTTCCAGAAGGCGGTGGCGGACGGTCGGGTGCCGAAGGGATCCTACCTCCTCGTCGAGAGCCTCGACCGCTTCAGCCGCGACGAGGTCGACATCGCCCAGCACATGCTGCTCGGCCTCATGAGGGCCGGCATCATCATCGTCTCGCTGACGGACAAGCGGATCTACCGCTCGGGCCTATCGGGCGCCGAGCAGCAGGCCTCATTCATCTTCAGCGTGATGACGCTGATGCGGGCTCACGAGGAATCCCGCATCAAGTCGGAGCGCCTCCAGGCCACATGGACGCAGAAGCGCGCAAAGATTGCGACCCGCAAGCTGACCGCCCGCGTTCCCGGTTGGCTGCGAAAGGACGGGGACGGCTTCGTCGAGGTCAAGAAGCGCGTGGAGGTGGTTCGCCGCATCATGCAGCTGCTCGCCGATGGCTTCGGCCGAGATTTCATCGCCCGGGTCCTGAACGCCGATCCCGACCCGGAGAAGCGGCCCTGGGGCCACGGGACCCAGTGGCACGGCGGCACGGTCCAGAAGATCACCGACAACAGGGCCCTGATCGGCGAGTTCCAACCGCACAAGCTGGTCTTCGAGCGGGTGAACGGAGTCCGGGTGTCGACGCGGATCCCGGTCGGTGATCCCATCCCGGACTACTTCCCCCGGGTCATCGACGAGAAGCTCTGGGACAAGGCCCGGGCCGTCGCCAACAAGAGGCGCATGGGTCGCGCCCCGAACGCGGGCGGCCGCCAGGGCACGGTCATCTCGAACCTGTTCGGGATGGTCGCGACCTGCGCCGTCTGCGGGAAGCCGATGACCTACCGCGACCGTGGCCCCCGCTCGACCCCGGTGCTCCGCTGCACGGGCGAGCGAGCCGGCACCTGCTGGAACACTTACCGCATTCCGTACCAGGACACCGAGAACGCGGTGCTGTCGTGGCTCGTGACCCTCGATCTCTCGGGCGGTGCGCGCGGCGAGATCGCGAAGCTCGACGAGGAGCTCCAGGCGAAGGTGGCCAAGTCCGCCGAGCTCAAGACCCAGGGCGAGGGGATCGTCCGGCGGTTCGGGGCGCTGAACGAATACGCCGAGGCCCCGCTGCGCGAGATCGATGCGGCTCGGGCGCGCCTCAAGCGCGAGATCGCCGACATCTCCGCCAAGCTCACGACCTTGAGGGCGCGGGGCGCACGGGACGAGCGCGTGATGGCGGTGGGGGAGACGATCCGGCTCGCCCGGAAACGGGCCGAGGCGAAGGACGACGAGGAACGCAACGCCGCCGACGAGGAGACGCATGCCATCCGGACCCGGGTCCGGCAGGTCATCCGAAACACCGTGACGTCCATGTACTGCCACGACGACGGCCACATCGACATCCTGACGGTCGATGGCGGCACGCACAGGTTCCGCGACGGGTATTGGTGGAACGAGGAGGCCCGGGGGTGGATCCCCTGGGCCGGGTCCATGTTCGGGATGGGTTACCAGGCCACCAAGGCCGAGCTCCGGCGGCGCGCCAAATGGCTCGCCGAGGCGGAGGCCAAGCGACCGCCTCGGCGGTGGGATCCCGACCGAAAAATCTGGATCCCGGACTGACCACGAGCGCGCTGGCGACCGAACAGATGGTAGTGGTAGCGATATGGCGTTCACTACCACTACCACGAAGGCTGTTCGCGAAGGTCGCTGTTAACGCCGGCGGCGTAACCTGCACCCAGCAATGGAGCTGGTGGCTGTGGTCACGAAAACCCAAGTCTACGACGCGGCCGACGAAATCAGGTCCACGGGCGCTCTCGTTGCGCAATCTTCCATCGTGGCAGTTCTTCTGAAAAGTACCGGACTGAGATTCTCGCCTCGGGACATAGGTCCGCTCCTCTTGGAGTGGAAGGCGGAGAAGAACTACGCACCCGCGCTTGAGCGCGGCGGCGTACCTCCGCCCGTCAAGGCGGCCCTGGAAAAAGCGACCGCCGCCTTATGGTCGGCGGCGCAGAAGGAAGCCCACCTGATCCATGGGGCGGATCGCGAGCGCCACGAGACGATACTTCGGGACGAGAGGGACCTGCGCGCGGAGACGCTCGCGATGGCCGACGGGCTGCAGGCACAATTAGAGACCCTGCGGACGATCGAGGCGGACCTGCGGGCCAGGGTCGCAGGCCTGGAAGTTGAGCTGACCGAGACGCGGCGGCATCTGCAAGCGGTACGCGCCGACCACTTCTGGGACCGCGTCGTGCATGACATCCACGCGCTCCTGCCGGACAAGGGCTCCATGCGCGTCGTGGAGATCGCGGATCGGCTGGGCGCCGACCTCGCCGAGGAGGCGCGTTCCCACATGGAGGAATGGTCGATCAAGACCCTTCGAAAGAAGATGGAGACACGCATCTTCCACAAACGCCTCTTCGCCCGCTCCGGAAAGGGTCTCTATAGGCGGCGTACGGACGAGGATGATCTCCCGGCGGCTAATCCACCTGCACGATCCGGCATGCACCACGCGTGAGGCGGCGGGCGCGAGGTCGACGTCCCCGTGGTTGTCCTGCCGGTCGACGGTCCTCACCTTCGACCCATGCGCAATGAGTTCGACGTCATCATCGTGGGGGGAGGCGCTGCCGGGATCGGCGCGGCGCGGCGGCTCGCAACGCACGGCAGCGCGGCGCTGCTGCTTGAGGCCGCGTCGCGCCTCGGTGGCCGGGCTTGGACGCAAGAGCTCGGCGGGTACCCGCTCGACCTAGGCTGCGAGTGGTTGCACTCGGGCGACCGCAACGCCTGGGTTGGCATCGCGGAGAAATCAGGTTTCCCGGTCGACCGGAGCGACCCGCCTTGGACCAAGGCGCACCCCGGCATCGCCCGGTGCGACGACGACGAGGCGGCGGCGCGGAAAGCGTTCAGCGATTGGGAGGAACGGCTTGGGCAGGTGGCCGAGGGCAGCGACCGGGCAAGCGACGCGCTCGATCCCGGGGGCGGGTGGAACGCCTATGTGCGAGCCATCGCGGGCTTCATGAGCGGGGTCGCGCCGGAAAACATCTCCGCCACCGACTACACGGCATACGATGCGGCCTCCACGGGTCGGAACTGGAGCCTGCCGCTCGGCTACGGGACGCTCGTCACCGCCAGCCTACCGTCAACGGTCAACTTACGGCTTTCGACCTCGGCCGAGCGGATCGAGGTGACGTCGAATGGCGTCGCCGTCTCGACGCGCGCCGGCACGGTCAACGCCAAGGCCGCGATCCTCACGGTCTCGACCGCGGTCCTGGCCGGCGATGCCATCCGTCTTCCTTCAGGAATCGACCCGTGGCGCGAGGCGGCCGCGGCCCTGCCGCTCGGTCGCAACGAGAAGGTCTTCCTGGAGATCGGGCGCGATGCCGCGTTCGAGCCGAACTCGCATGCCTATGGCAACCTGCGCGACGCGCGATCCGCCGCCTACTCGATCCGGCCCAACGGCTGGCCGGTCATCGAGGCGTTCCTCGGCGGCGAAGGGGCTCGCATCCTGGAGGAGGAAGGCCCGGCCGCGGGCTTCGCCTACGTGTCGGCCGAGCTGGCCGCCCTATTCGGGAGCGACGTGGCCTCGGCCATCCGCCCGCTCGCGGCTACGTCATGGAGCCGGATGGCGTCCATCGGCGGTGCCTACAGCTGCGCCCTGCCGGGACAGTCGCAGGCGCGGGCACGTTTGGCCCGGCCTTTCGAGGATCGGCTGTTCTTTGCGGGCGAGGCGACGCATCCCTTCGACTTCACGACCGCCCACGGGGCGTACGACAGCGGGCAACGGGCCGCCGACGAGGCCTTGGCCGCGCTTCGGGACGGACGATCCTTCGTCGGTCAGGCCAAGGTCGTCACCACCGCAGGGCGACGGGCCTAACACCGCGCTCATGCCCGGCGGATACGGACCCTCAGGCGTCAGAGATGACGCCCGCTTCGGTAACGTGATTGCGGGATCGACGCGTAGCCTGCGCACGCTCAATGGAGGCCGCCCTGCGCCGCTCCTCGCGCAGGATCTCGATGGTCGGCTGCCACCAGCCGCGGGCCCGCTCGTCGGGATCCGGCGCAGCCCGCGCCGGCCATGCCCTGACCAGTTCCGCGTGCGTGGCCCTACGGCGGGTCGCCCAGACCAGCGTGCCGGTGGCAACGCCCGGGTAAAAGCGGGTGGCGACCGCTGCATCCACGACCTCGCCGCTGACGGCCTCGAACACCACGCATCCCGCATGGGTCTGCAGCACCCGCCCGAGCGGCGGCAGCGCATCCTCAGGCACAGGGTAACGGTTGCGGCGGCCCTCGGCGGCCTCCGCCAGCCTATCGGCGTGGTCGGCAGAGGCCCTGCGGCTCGCCTCGCGCTTGCGCCGCTCCTCCGGCTCGGCCCGGCGCGCCGCATCCTCGATGGCCGGCCAGTGCCGCCGCAGGTCCTCCAACGACCGAAACGGCACCCGCCACGCCTTCGAGACGGGATCCCACCTTGCCCAGGGCACCATCCTCAGCTCGGCGACGACTGCGCGGGAATACGGCGTCCGCACCGCGATGTCGTCTGCGGCCTCCAGGTAGGGGCTTTCGATCGGCTCGAAGGCGAAGGCGTCGCGGCCCCGCTCGTCGGCATGGGCCAGGACGCCCGACCACTCGCGCCCGGACCACGCCTTGAGCCGTCGCTCCGCCCTGCTGCCCGGCACGAACCAGGCTCCCAGGTCGTCGCGCCAACGGGCGCGGGGAAACGCGGCGCGGAACCGTTCCACGGTCATCCGATCGTACGGGAAGGCCGCCGTCGCTCCGGGCGCGCCGTCGCCGACTTCCCGCTGCGTCGCGCTGAATTGCTCCGTCCCTGCGGCAGACGGCGGATCCGTGGGGCCGCTCATCCAAGCCGCCCCACGGCATCGGACAGCTTTCGCCGAAGCTCCTCGCGGGCCTCGTCGCTCTTGTCGAGGTTCAGTCCCATGCCGCGAAGCACGTCCTCGGTCTTGGTGAACTGGACGTCGCGGTAGGCGACGATTTCCAGGTGGTTGCCCCAGGGGTCGCGAAAGTTGAAGGGGCGGTCCAGGATCGTGGCACCGGCCGCCTCGGCGAGCGCCATGACGTTCGCGCGGTCGTCGACGACGAGCCCGAAGTGCCGGTCGTCGTCGCGCGGCTGCTCGCGCCCGGCGATCAGGGCGATGAACTGGTCTCCCATGTCGAGGAAGGCCATGACCGTTCGGCCCGCATCGTCCTCGTGGGTGCCCCGGAGCTCGAAGGAGAAGACGGCGCGGTAGAAGCGCAGGGCGTCCTCGATGTCGCCGACCTCCAGGGCGATGTGGTTCAGGCCGACGAGACGGGGCTTGAGCATCGGATGCTCCACGATTCCGTTCAGGCGGCCAGGAGATCCTCGACGATCCGCACGACCTCCTCGCCGCGATAGGGCTTCGACAGGTAGCGGGCATCGCGCGCCATGTCGCCCGGGCCCGGGGAGGCGCGACCGGACACGACCACGATGGCGCAGTCGGGGCATAGCTCCCGCACGCGGCGCGCCAGCGCGAACCCGTCCGGATCCCCCGGCATCTGCACGTCCGTCATCACGGCGCCGATGTCGGGCCGCTCGGCCAGGAGCGCCAGGGCCTTGGCGCCGTTCGCGGCCTCAAGCACCTCGAAGCCGGCATCGGCGAAATGGTCGGCGGCCAGCATGCGCAGCAGCGCCTCGTCGTCCACCACCAGGATCACCGGGATCGCCACCGCGCTTCCTCTCCGTGTCGGACCAGCTCAACCCCGGCCGCGGCCGAATGATCCGTCGATCCAAGGGCATGCGTCCTGGCGGAGACGCCTAAGCCGAAGTACAAACGTGGCCGGACGGCCCGGAGGTGCGGAAGAGCGCGGTGAAGGAAGGCTTGGCGGACGACGCGGCGCTGGTCGCCGGCCTGGAGGCGGTGCCGGGCGTCCTGGAGGTCGTTCGGGCTGCGACCGGCATGCGCTTCGCCGCGGTCGCGCGCGTCACGGCGGACCGCTGGATGGCCTGTGCCGTCCAGGATGGCATCGGCCTAGGCATCGAGGCGGGCGGCGAGCTCCCCGTCGACACCACGATCTGCCGCGAGGTCAGGCAGGCGGTGGGGCCGGTCGTGATCTCGGACGCGCAGGCCGACCCCGTCTACCGCAGCCACCCGACGCCTTCGATGTACGGCTTCCGCAGCTACGTCTCGACCCCGGTGGTCCTGCCGGACGGCTCGTTCTTCGGCGTGCTGTGCGCGCTCGATCCCGAGCCGCGCGACCTCTCGGCGTCGTGGCTGCTGCGCATGTTCCGGCTGCATGCCGACCTGATCGCCTTCCAGATCGACGCCCACCGCCGGCTCGCCGCGGGCGCCGTCGACCTGGCGGAGAGCCGGCGGGATCTCGCGACGAGCCGGGCGAGCCACGCGTCGAGCCAGGCCGACCTCGCGACGAGCCGCGCGGACTTCGCCACGAGCCAGGCCGACCTGGCCACGGCCCGCACGGATCTGCGGACCAGCGCGACCTCGCTCGCGGACGAACGTGAGAGCGCCGATCTTCGCGAGCAGTTCATCGCCGTCCTCGGGCACGACCTGAGGAATCCGCTCGCCTCGATCGACGCCGGCGCGAAGCTCCTCGCCAAGGAGAACCTGTCGGAGCGCGGGCGCGGCATCCTGGACCTCGTCGGCAAGAGCGTCGGCCGCATGGCCGGCCTGATCGACGACGTGCTCGACTTCGCCCGCGGCCGGCTCGGCGGCGGGATCGCCATCGACAGAACCGACAGGGTCCCGCTCGCCCCGATGCTCCGGCAGGTCGTCGCCGAGCTCGCGGCCGGCCATCCCGACCGCCGCATCGAGGTCGAGCTCGACGGGATCGGCGACTGTCGCTGCGACCCGGCCCGGATCGGGCAGCTCCTGTCCAACCTCGTCGCCAACGCCCTGACCCATGGGGCACAGGATGCGCCGGTCAGCGTCCGGGGCGAGATGATCGACGGCGTCCTCGAACTGTCCGTCACCAACGCGGGCAAGGCGATCCCGCCGGAGGCGATGGCGAACCTGTTCCAGCCCTTCGTGCGCGCGTCGAGCCGGCCGAGCCAGCAGGGCCTGGGCCTCGGGCTCTACATCGCCTCCGAGATCGCCCGGGCGCATGGCGGCACGCTGACGGCCACCTCCGGGCCAGAGGCGACGACCTTCGCCTTCGTGATGCCGGCCTGAGGCCCTACGCGCCGCGCCGGGGCACGAGCTCGATCACGTTCTCCGCGGTGGCCGGGGCGGCCTGCGCCGAGACACCGAGCGCCGCCGCCACCTGGACGGCGAGCTGGTCGCGCCTGAACGGCTTGGAGATGAGCCGCACGCCGTCGTCGAGCCTCCCGTGGTGGACGATGGAGTTCTCGGTGTAGCCCGACATGTAGACGACCTTCACCTCTGGGCGCAGCGCCAAGATCCGCTCCGAGAGCTCCCGGCCTCGGACCTTCCCGGGCAGGATCACGTCGGTCAGCAGGAGGTCGATGACGCCGGCGTTGGCCCCGAAGACGCGCAGGCCCTCCTCGCCGTCCGCTGCCTCCAGCACCCGGTAACCGAGGTCGGACAGGATCGCGCAGGCGATCTCGCGCACCGCGGCCTCGTCCTCGACGACGAGGATCGTGGCCGATCCGCGCGGCAGCTCGGCCGGCGTACCTGTGCGGACTGGCGCGGCGGCGGCCCCGATCGCACGCGGCAGGTAGAGCTTCACGGTCGTGCCCTCGCCGGGCTCCGAGTAGATCTTCACGTGCCCGCCGGACTGCTTCACGAACCCGAACACCATCGCCAGCCCGAGGCCGGTGCCCTTGCCGTCGGGCTTGGTCGTGAAGAACGGCTCGAAGACGCGGGCCATGACCTCGCGGGTCATGCCGTGGCCGGTGTCGGAGACCGCGACCATCGTGTAGTCGCCGGGCGTCACCTCGGCGTGGTGCCGGGCGTATTCGTGGTCGAGCACCTTGTTGCCGAGCTCGATGGTGAGGCGCCCCCCGCCGGGCATCGCGTCCCTCGCGTTCAGCGCGAGGTTGAGTACGGCGCTCTCCAGCTGGGCCGGATCGGCCATCGCGGGCCACAGACCGGCGCTTTCGACGTAGCGCACCTCGATGTGCTCGCCGAGGGTCCGCCGCAGCAGCGGCACGAGATCCGGCATGGTCGCGGCGAGGTCGATGGCGGCCGGCGCCAGGGGCTGCTTGCGCGCGAAGGCGAGGAGCTGCCCGGTCAGGGTCGCGCCGCGCTGGGCCGCCCATGCGGCGCGCTCGATGCGCTGCTGCATCCTGTCGTCGCCGGCGAGCTTGGCTCGCACGAATTCCAGGTTCCCGAGGATGACCTGCAGGAGGTTGTTGAAGTCGTGGGCGATGCCGCCGGTCAGCTGCCCGATGGCCTGCATCTTCTGCGCCTCGCGCAGCACGCCCTCGGCTTGTGCCCGCTTCGTCATATCCGACACGGTCAGGACGAACCCGCCGTCCGGCATCGGCGTGCGGCGCAGTTCGAGATGATGCTCGTCGCCGCGCACCCGCTCGTAGACGACGATGCCGCGCGGGTCGCCGCCGGCGGCACGGATCTGGTCCTCGCGCTCCAGCGCCGGGCGACCCGCCTCGGCGGTGTGCTCGACGAAGGCGGAATAGGCCGTGCCGGGGCGAACCATGGCCTTGGGCAGGTCGAGCAGCACCTGGAAGCACTCGTTCCAGTTCGTGAGCCTGCGGTCCGGGCCGAAGACGGCGACGCCCTGGCTGAGGCTGTCGAGGGAGGTGCGCAGCCGCAGGGCGAGCGCGCGCTGCTCGGCCTCGACGCGGTAGGACCTCGACCAAGCCTGGTTCAGGAGCCTCGCCGCCCACAGCAGGGTCAGGATGGCGAGGAGCGAGCCGCCGACGACCATCCAGCGGACCCAGCCGGCCCGCGCGTCGTTCTGGACGAGCCTTTCCGCCAGGAGCGCCTGCTCGTCGGCCTGCAGCGCCGACAGCGTCCGCTCGGCATCCACCATGAAGTCGCGGCCGGCGTCGGTGTCGACGATGCGCTTGGCCGCGTCGAATCCGCCGTCGCGGCGCGCCTGCACGGTCTGGGCGAGCTCCTCCAGCTTGTGCTGGATGACCGGCGCGAGCTCGCGCAGGCGGCTTTGCTGGGCCGGATTGTCGGCGGTGAGCTTCTGCAACTCGCCCTGGAGCACGCCCAGGCGGTCGCGCGCGGCGTCGTACGGGGCGAGGTACTCCTGCTTGCCGGTCAGGACGTAGCCGCGCTGGCCGCGCTCGGCGTCTCGCAGGGCGATCGCGAGATCCTTCGACGCGAGGAGGACGTCGTAGCTGTGCTGCGAGGCCTCGCGCGCCTGGCGGGACGCGTTCAGCCTCTCCCAGGTCGCCGCCCCGACGAGGGTGAGGATGCCGAGGAGAACGCCGAAGACGAGCAGGTTGGCGCGCTTGACGAGGTACTGGGTCATGGGGTCCGGGCCAGGCTGCACCATGCCGGGACGCCAGCGAGAGACGCGCGCGCTTGCGGTGGGTGATGTCCTGTCCATGCCTATCGATTCCGGCGGGAACGAGGAAGCGTCGCGACGTCGCTCCCTCGGCCTCCTCGTGAACATCTTCGGCGACGAGGTCCGATACGAAGGCTCTCGACATCCCACCCATTCCGATGCGGAATGCATGGATGGATCGGATCGACGCGCTCAATATCTTCGTCCGCGTCGTCGAGGGCGGCAGCTTCTCCCGGGCCGCGCGCGAGGCCGGCATCGGACAGCCAGCCGTGAGCAAGGCCGTGGCGGCCCTGGAAGCGCGGCTTGGCGTGCAGTTGCTCACCCGCACCTCGCGGAGGCTGAGCGTCACCCCGGCCGGACAGGACTATTACGATGCTACCCGGCAGCTCCTCGACGGGTTCGCCGCGGCCGAGGAGCAGGTTGCCGTTGGCCGGGCCGCCGCCTTGGGCACCGTCCGTGTCACATCATCCCCGGCCCTGGACCGGCTGTTCGTCATCCCGAGGCTGCCTGAGTTCAGGGCGGCGCATCCGGAGGTCTCGATCGAGATGGAGGTCTCCGGCGGCCGCGTCGACTTGATCGAGGCGGGCGTCGACGTCGCGATCCGCATCGGGCGGCTACCCGGATCCGCCCTTACGGCGAGGCGCATCGGCACGATGCGGATGATGACGGTGGCATCCGCGGATTACGTACGCCGCCGCGGCCGTCCTAAGACGCCCGCCGAACTCGCCGGGCACGACGGCATCGCCTACGTCTTCCATGGGGAGACCATGGGTTGGGGCTTCGCGGCGCCCGAGGGTCCGCTCACAGTACATCCTGCCGGCTTCTTCCGTTCGAATGACGCGGAGCACATGCGCGCCGCCGTGCTGGCGGGACTGGGCGTCGCCCACACGGCGAGCTGGCTGTTCTCGGACCTGCTCGCCTCGGGCGAGGTCGTGCCGCTGCTGCGCGATTACGTCCCCGAGCCGTTCCCGATCCACGCCGTCACGGCGCAGGGCCGGCGCGTGCCGTCGAGGGTCCGGCTCTACGTCGACTTCCTCGCCCGCATCTTCGCCGCCGAGCCCGAACTCAGGATCGAGTGAGATCGGGCCGTCCATTCCCTCGCGGAATTGATGGAATTCCACGACCGCCTCTCATCCGACCGGCGACTCCCGGCTACCTGTCCGCTCGGAAGCGGTTTGGCGCCCCTGCCATGTCGCATCGGTACGAGTGAGACGGCTTATGACGATCAAAATTTACGGCGATCCGGGTTCGGGCAGCCTTCGACGCGTGACGACGGCGGCGCGCCTGATGGGCGTCGGGATCGAGCGGGTGAACGTCGACCTGTTCAAGGGCGAGAGCCACACGCCGGAGTTCCTACGGCTGAACCCGCACGGCCTGACCCCGGTCATGGTGGACGGCGACGTGGTCCTCTACGAGGCCTCGGCGATCAACCTCTACCTCGCCGAGAAGGCCGGTTCCGACCTTCCCGGGCGGACCCCGCGCGAGCGGTACGAGGTGCTGCAGTGGATGTTCTGGTCGGGCGAGCAGTGGCGGGTCTTCTCGACCCTGACGTTCGACGAGAGGATCGTGAACCGCCTGCTCGGCAAGCCCGAGGACGCCGGCGTTGTCGCCCTCGCGGCGCGGAAGATCCGGGAGGCCGCGGCCGTGCTCGACGCCCGTCTGGCCGATCGCCCGTTCATCGTCGGCGACCGCCTGACCCTGGCCGATCTCGACATCGCGGCGCCGTTCTCCCAGTCGGAGCGCACCGGGGTGCCGTTCGGGGAGTTCCCGAACCTGGTCGCCTGGCAGCGACGTCTATTGGAGACGGTCCCGGCTTGGGCCGACACCAAGAAGGAGGTCGACCTACGGATCGATGGCGTGCTTGCCGCAGCCGGCCTCTCATCTTGAGCGAGCATGCGAGACGTCGATGGCGGCCGTTGGGACGAGCCCTGATTATCGGGTCGCGCCGGCAGAGGTCGGCGGTTCGAAGCAGAACCGGGCGTTTCAGGGCATGCTCGACGTCCGCTCGACCAGGTCGCGAACATAGGCGTCGATGGTGACGGCGCCCCGCCATGGGCGAAGCGGCTGCTCGAAGCCCTCGTCGATGCCGGCCGCCGTCATCCGCGCGTAGGACCTAGCCGCGGCCTCGGAGAAGCCGAGGCCGCGGAAGGCCGGCTCAAGGCCGTCCCGCGGCGTGACGACCGGCGCCACGTCGTGTCCGAGCGCCTGGCCGAACGCGACGGCGGCCTCGACGCTGGAGTAACGCTCGGGCCCCTCGGCGTAGGTCGGCCGGTCGGTCCCGCCTTCGCCCACGAGCAGGTCGGCCGCGAGGCGCCCGATGTCGGCGGGGGCGACCATCGGGATCCGGAGCTCCGCCGGATACATCGTCGGCAACTCGCCGCGCTCGCGCGCCGGTCCGAGCGCGGCGTCCCAGTTGCTCATGAGGTAGGCGCAGCGGATGACCGCCGCCGGGATGGCCTGCGCGCGTAGGCCGGTCTCCAGGCCGTAGAGGACGGAGAGATCACCGATGCCCTCGCCGGGGCGGCCGCCGTAGGTCGACTGCGCCACGACCCGCTCCAACCCCGAGCCGTCGAGTGTGATTAGGCGTGGAATAAGGACCCCGTTTTTGGGGTAATCGGCGTCCAAACGGGACCCCAGGACAAGTCATCCACACTGCCTTCCGGCTCGAACGGGAGGCTTGCGCGGGATGTTGGTCG
>NZ_JBNHES010000011.1:0-162146 GCF_050591105.1 Methylobacterium endophyticum | reverse complement strand
AGAACCCGATCCCATCTCGAACTCGGCCGTTAAACACACCAGCGCCCATGGTACTGTGTCTCAAGACACGGGAGAGTCGGTCGCCGCCAGACCCGCACAACGCAAATCCAAAAACACACTCCCTCGCACACGACACCGATCGGACCGGATGCCAAAGCCGGACGCCCGCACTGGACAAGACACCGTCCAAGCGCAGCATGTCCCACAAAGGCAACAAAACCCGGACCAAACCCTTGCCGCGGGGTGGAGCAGCCCGGTAGCTCGTCAGGCTCATAACCTGAAGGTCACAGGTTCAAATCCTGTCCCCGCAACCAAAATCAAGCCCGCGAAACAAAGGATAACTCCCGCGTTCCGCGGGCTTCGTCATGTCCGGGCCAGATCTTACTCTCCCAGCTTTGTGAGAGCAGTCTCATGCGACATGTCTCCGTCATCGGGATCGGTACGGGGAACCCGGACCACCTTACCCTCGAAGCGATCAAGGCGCTCCAGACGGTGGAGGTCGTGTTCGTGGCCGACAAGGGCGCGGAGAAGGGCGGCTTGGTCCGGGCACGGCGCGAGGTTTGCGAACGGGCCTTCGGAGAGCGGCCTTATCGGTTCGTCGAACTTCCCGATCCGCCCCGAGAGCGCAACCCCGCCGATTATGCCGCGACGGTCGATGCCTGGCATGCGGCGCGGGCCGAACTCTACGAATCCGCGATCGCGCGCGAGATCGGGGAGGGGGGGCGAGGCGCCTTCCTGGCCTGGGGCGATCCCTCCCTCTACGACAGCACCCTGCGCATCCTCGACCGGATCGTCGCCCGCGGCCGCGTCGCGTTCCGGTACGAGGTGATACCCGGCATCAGCAGCGTGCAGGTGCTCGCCGCCCGTCACCGGACGGCGTTGAACCGGATCGGCGGCCCCGTCCTTCTGACCACCGGGCGGGCGCTCGCGGACGGCCTGCCCCCGGATGCCGACAGCACGGTGGTGATGCTCGACGGCGCGCCGCGCTTCGATCATCTCGACCCCGAGCTGACGATCTTCTGGGGGGCGTATCTCGGAAGCCAGGACGAGATCACACTGTCGGGACGCCTCGGGAGCGTCGGCCCGGAGATCCTGCGGGTGAGGGCGGAAGCCCGTGCCCGCCATGGCTGGATCATGGACGTCTACCTGCTGCGCCGGCCGGACGGCACGCCAGACTAAATCCGGAGCAGATATTCGCCGCATACGTGCCCCTCATAGAGAAGGGCGCCCAACGAAAAACCGCGCCGCAGGCTTGGCCTGGGCGCGGTTTCTTCGTTCCGACTGACTGGTGTCGGGATCAGTACTTGGCGATGACGGGCGCGACGGGCGCCGGAGCGTCGATATTGAAGCGGTAATTGACCCCGACGCGCACGATGTCGCCGCTGTGCCTCGACGCCTGAGCCACGGTGGTGCTCGGGGCGTTGAAAGCGAGCGTCAGCGGATAGTTCAGGCGCTTGTTCTCGAGTTCGTAGTGCATGTACTCGGCCTTGGCCGACCAGTTCCGGGTGATCTGGTACTCGAAGCCGCCGCCGATGGTCCAGCCGAAGGCATCGGTGCTGACGGCGGCCGAGTTGAAGTTGTTGGCGAACACCGCGAACAGGGGCTGGCCGCCGGTGTTGTCCTTCAGGCGCTCCGTCACGTCGGCGAAGGCCGCGCCGCCCTTCACGTAGAACAGGCTGCGCTCGTAGGCGTAACCGGCGCGCGCAGTCGCCATGCTGAGCATGTCGACCTGGGTCTCGCAGTTGTAGAAGTAGAGATCGCCGAGACGCGGATTGCAGCCGCGGGCACCCTTGGCGTTCACGAAGCCGATGTCGCCGGCGACGCCCACGACATAGTTGCCGAACTGGTAGTCGGCGCCGAGCTGGCCGCCGGCATAGATGCCGGCCGAATGCGGGTCGGTCCGGCCCACGGTGGGCGCCAGGAGCTGGAGGCCGCCGAAATTGCCGCTGAGAGCCGTCAGCTGGCGCGTATGGCCCCAGGTCGCGCCGACCGAGCCGCCGATGCTGAAGCCGGACCAGGTCACGGGGCCTTCGATGGCGGGCACCAGGGAGGAGGGGGCCGCGCCCTTGCTGATGAGCGGCGTGGCGGCCGCGACGGTCTCGGGGTTGAACTGGTAGCGCAGGCCGCCGCTGATGCCGTAGCCCTCGACATGGTCGCCGACGCGGTAGTCGCCGCGCACGTAGCCGAGCCAGCCGGTGTTCAGGATCTGGCCGGCGACGCCGACCGCGAACTGGCCGTAGGTGCCGATGCGGTTGCCGCGCAGGGCGGTCTTGGTGTCGAAGTTCTGGCTGAGGAAGTTGCCCGTCACGGGGTCGCCGCTCGCGGTGAAGAACCCGCCGAGATCGGACGAGACCAGCGAGCGCACCTTGCCGCCGAACTCGTGGAAGACGTTCGCCGTCACGAAGGGCTGGAGGACGTAGTCGCCCACGGCGATGTTCTTGCCGGCGCGGACGCCGATGCGGCCGAGAATGCTCTCGAAATTGCTGATCTTCACGGTGCTCGGCACGCCGAACAGCGGGTTGTTCAACTGGAAGACCGTACCCGACAGACGGAGCGGATCGACCTTGGCGGACGAGTAGACGCCGCCCACGGAGGGCTCGATGAAGTAGTTGTCGGCGAGCGGGAACTGGTTGCCGATGTTGCCGGTGAAGCTCAGGCTCTGCGCGTCGAGGCGCTGCCGGAAGATGGCGTTGGTCGGGTCGTTGATCTGGCCCTCGATGAAGTCCCAGCGGACCTGACCGTCGGCATAGGCGCCGCCCTTGGTAACGGCCGCGTAGACGCCCACGAAGGGGATCTGGAACTCGCCGCCGAAGGTGCCGCCGCCGCGCGAGCGCAGGGTGCTCTCGGTGTAGCCGGCGGTGATGCCCATGTGGACATTGGCGCCGTTGACGTTCAGGCGCGAGATGTCCGCGCCGATCTGCATGCCGCCGTAATCCTGCGTCGTCTGCGTGCGGCAGGTGCCGTTGCCGGGCAGGATGACGCCGTTCGGATTACCGAAGGCGTAGCCGCCGGTCGTGTTGGTGTCCACGGTGCCGCCGATGCCGCGCACCCAGACGCCGCCGCCCTGCTGGCCGGGGAAGGGGTTCGACGGCGCGCCGATGAAGCCGCTCGTCTGGGTCAGGAAGGCGGTGTTCGTGGTGTTCAGCACCGAGGTCAGCGCCTGCACCGCCGCGACCGATCCGGAGGCGGCGGCGCTGAAGTCGCCGATGATGCCGCCGCCATTGGCCTGGTTCGCCTGAGTGGGCGTGCACTGCGCCTGCGCGGCGGACGCCATCAGCGGAAGGGCGACGGCGGTGCCGGCCAGCAGGAACGCCTTGCGGGCCGAGCCGCGCAGGGTCCCGCGAGAGCCTGCCCCGTCCCGGCGTGCAGCGTGTTTCAGTGCCGTCATCGGTCTTGCCCGTCGCTGTGGTCGGCGTATCCCGGCAAAGGCTGCGGGTAACGCGGCAGAATCAATCTGCCCCAATTCTGGCCCGTTTCCGGCAGACTCGATAGCGCGCGAATGCTGCACTTCGCCGATCACGGGAGCGTGTGGCCGCCCGGCCACAACCGGATGGGCAGTAACGTTTGATTAACGTGGGTATTCCTGCACTGCGTCTTGGTCGACGAAAACACTACAGAATGTGGCCGCCGGAAGGCTGCCGGCGCGGCTGGAACCGAGGCTGCCGGATCGGGGTGGAAAGCCCCCTCCTCCAGGGTGAAAGGCCAGATAGGTTCCATAATATATCTTATGCGAATGATGTCTCGGGGCTTGTGAGGGGGGCTCGCGCGAGGTGTGCGCGGGCTGAGGTCTGCGCGGGCTTCGGCCCGGCTCTCGTGTCTCGATCCGCCGTGAGACGGATTGGCCGTGTTTTCGGCCGGGAAGCCCGCTCGGAACCGGGATGCCGTTCGCGTTGGCCCGTACCGTCCGGCGCGCCTGCATGGCGGACGCTCGTGCCGGCGCGGCGAACGGGCAGGGTCCTTCGGACGCCCCTGCCCCGGCCCGTCCGCTGGTCGATGGGGGACCGGATCGCGCACGCGGCGACGTCGCGCACCCGCCGCAGGTCTGGTCGCGCGGGAGCAGCGGTCTATCTGGAACGGCTCCAGATACGCCATTCCCGGAGCCGGCATGACCTTTCCCGTCACGCTCACCGTCAACGGCGAGCCTCGTCGCCTCGATCTCGAGGACGCCCGCGTCACCCTCCTCGACGCCCTGCGCGAACGCATGGGGCTCACCGGCACGAAGAAGGGCTGTGACCGGGGCCAGTGCGGCGCCTGCACGGTGCTGGTCGACGGGCGGCGGATCAATTCCTGCCTCACGCTCGCCGTCAGCCTCGACGGGGCCAGCGTCACCACCATCGAGGGGCTGGCGAAGGGGGACGCCCTGCACCCGGTCCAGGCCGCCTTCATCGCCCATGACGGCTTCCAGTGCGGGTTCTGCACCCCCGGCCAGATCATGAGCGCCGTGGCCTTCCTCGACGAGGTGAAGGGCTGCGGCACCCTCGATCCCGACCGGGTGCGGGAGGGCATGAGCGGTAATCTCTGCCGCTGCGGCGCCTATCAGGGCATTCTCGACGCGGTGATCGCGGCGCATGAAGCGGCCCATGAAGGCGTTCTCCAGAGGGAGGACGCCGCGTGAACCGCTTCGCCTATACCCGCCCCGCGACGCTCGCCGAGGCGCTGGCGGCCGGCGCCGAGCCCGGCGCCGCCTATCTCGCCGCCGGCACCAACCTGCTCGACCTGATGAAGGGCGGCCTCGCCACCCCCGAGCGCGTGATCGACATCACCCGCCTGCCGGGCCTCGACCGGATCGAGCATCTGCCCGATGGTTCGACCCGCATCGGCGCGCTGGTGCGCAACGCCGACCTCGCCCGCGACGCCCGGTTCGCGAAAACCTATCCGGCGGTTGCCGAGGCGCTGCTCTCGGGGGCCTCGGCGCAGCTGCGCAACGCGGCGACCACGGGTGGCAACGTCCTCCAGCGGACCCGCTGCCCGTATTTCTACGACGCGGCCGCCGCCTGCAACCGGCGCGATCCCGGTGCCGGTTGCGACGCCGTCGGCGGGGCGACGCGGCTGCACGCCGTGCTCGGCTGGAGCGAGGGCTGCATCGCCACCCACCCCTCCGATTTCTGCGTGCCGCTGGCCGCCCTCGACGCGATGGTCGAGATCGAGGGGGCGGCCGGGCGCCGCGAGGTGGCGCTGGCTGCCTTCCACCGCCTGCCGGGCGAGACCCCCGAGCACGAGAGCGAGCTCGCTCCGGGCGAGCTGATCGCGGCCGTCCGCCTGCCCCCGGAGGCCGCCGGGTTCGCCGCGCATGCGCGCTACCTGAAGGTGCGCGACCGCACCTCCTACGCCTTCGCCACCGTCTCGGCGGCCGTGGGGCTCAGCCTCGACGGCGGCTTGATCGGGCAGGGGCGCATCGCGCTCGGCGGCGTCGCGGCGAAACCCTGGCGGGCGTCGGAGGCCGAGGCGCTGCTCGCCGGGCAGGCGCCGGACCCGGAGCTGTTCCGCCGCGCGGCAGAGGCCGCGCTCGCGGGGGCCGAGCCCTCGGGGGAGGCGAACGCCTTCAAGATCGATCTGGCGCGGCGGGTCGTCGGGCGCGCCCTGGCGCTGGCGCTCGCCGGCACCCCGGAGCGTCCGACCGCCCTCCCCGCCTCTGTCTTCTCACTCTCTCACGGAGCCGCAGCCCATGTCTGAGCCCGCGCGCAGCCGCCAAGGATCGAGCCGCCACGGATCGAGCCACGAAGGAGCGAGCATCGGCCGCCCCCTCACCCGCCGGGAGGGCCTCCTGAAGGTCACGGGCGGCGCCCGTTACGCCGCCGACAACCGCCCCGAGGGCCTGCTCCACGCGGTGCTCGCCGTCAGCACGATCGCGCGCGGGCGGGTGACGCATCTCGACGTCGCCGCCGCCAAGGCCCATCCGGGCGTGGTCGAGGTGATGACGCCGGACAACGCCCCGAAGCTCGCCCAGGACCCCGACAAGAAGGACAACCCCTTCGCCTTCAGGATGGAGCTGCTCCAGGACGACCGCGTCCGCTACGCCAATCAGGCGGTGGCCGTGGTGATCGCGCAGACCCTGGAGGCCGCGACAGAGGGCGCCCGCCTGCTGGCGCCGCGCTACGAGGCGGAGGCCGCGCAGGTCGATCTCGGCGGCCAGGAGCCCTTCGTGCCCAAGTCGATCGGGATCGGCGAGCCGCCGGATGCCGGGCGCGGGGACGTGGAGGCGGGGCTCGCCTCGGCGGCGAAGCGGATCGAGGCGACCTACGCCACGCCGGCGCAGTACCACAACGCCATGGAGCCCCACGCCATCGTCGCCCGCTGGGACGGCGAGCGCCTGATCCTCGACATGCCGAGCCAGGGCATGGCCGCCGCGCAGGGGCGCCTCGCCGGTCTGTTCGGGATCAAGCCCGCCGACATCCTCATCCGCACGCCCTTCCTCGGGGGCGGCTTCGGCTCGAAGGGTGTGGTCTCCGGGCCGCAGGTGCTCGGCATCATGGCCGCGCGGCTCGTCGGGCGGCCGGTGAAGCTGGTGCTGCGCCGCGAGCAGATGTTCGGCCCGGTGGGCCATCGCGGCCCCACCCGCCAGACGCTCCGCCTCGGCACCGGCGAGGACAGCCGGCTGACCGCCATCGATCACCGCACGGTGACGGCGTCGAGCCGCTTCGACGATTTCTTCGAGCCGGCCAGCGGCGTCTCGCACACCCTCTATGCCAGTCCCGCCATCGCGACGAGCCATCGGGGCGAGCGCCTCGACACCGGCACGCCGCTGTTCATGCGCGCGCCCGGCGAGGCATCGGGCAGTCTCGCCATCGAGAGCGCCATGGACGAGATGGCGCTGGCCTGCGGGGTCGATCCCCTCGCCTTCCGCCTCGCCAACTACGCCGCCGCCGAGCCGATCTCGGACAAGCCCTTCTCCTCGAAGGCCCTGCGCGAATGCTACGCGAAGGGGGCCGAGCGTTTCGGCTGGGAGAAGCGTCCCCAGGAGCCCCGGCGGATGCGCGACGAGGACGGGCTGCTCGTCGGCTGGGGCCTCGGCACCGCGACCTTCCCGGCCCTGATGTTCCAGGGCGAGGCGCGCGCCGAGATCCGGGCCGATGGCGGCGCGAGCATGGAGATCGGGGCGCAGGACATGGGCCAGGGCGCCTGGACGGCCCTGGCGCAGATCGCCGCCGACGGGCTCGGGGTCGATGTCGAGGCGCTCGATTTCCGCATGGGTGAGTCGACCTTGCCCAATGCCGGCATCGCCGGGGGCTCCGCCCATACGGCCACCGCCGGCAGCGCCGTCCACAAGGCCGCGGAGGCGGTCATCAGGGAGTTGGCGGCCCTGGCGCTCTCCGACGAGCGCTCGCCGCTCTTCGGGGCCGGCAATGCCGGCGTCGTCGCCCGTGGCGGCCGCCTGCTGCGCCGCGACGACGAGAGCCGGGGCGAATCCTTCGCCGACATCCTCGCCCGCGCCGGGCGCGCCTCCGTCGAGGGACGCGGCAAGGCCGGCCCGGACCCGGCCGCGCAGAAGGCCTATGCCATGCACGCCCACGGCGCCGTCTTCGCCGAGGTGAAGGTCGATCCCGATCTCGGCCAGATCCGGGTGACGCGGCTCGTCGGCGCCTTCGCCGCCGGCCGGGTCATCAACCCGCGCCTCGTCGAGAGCCAGTATTACGGCGGCATGGTCTGGGGCGTGTCCTTCGCGCTCCACGAGCACGCCCTCATGGACCCGCGCTCCGGCCGCTTCCTCAACAACAGCCTCGCCGAGTACCATGTGCCCGTGAACGCCGACATTCCGCGCATGGAGGCGATCCTCGTCGAGGAGCACGATCCGCATGTGAACGCGCTCGGGGTGAAGGGCGTCGGCGAGATCGGCATCACCGGGACCGCCGCGGCTGTCGCCAACGCGGTCTGGCACGCCACCGGCGTGCGCGTGCGGGAGATGCCGATCACCCTCGACCGTCTCCTGGCCTGAGGCCCCCCCGGCGGCCGGGTCCCTCTTCGGGCGGCGCAGGGTCGGGCCGCCGGTCGTCCTTTGCCGTGTCGGCCGATCGCGGGCCGCCCGTCCTCAGGCGGCCCGGTAGGGCGCGAACCAGCCGAGACCCTCGCGGGTCCCGGCTTTCGGGATGTACTCGCACCCGACGAATCCGCCGTAGCCGAGGGCGTCGAGGGTCCGGAAGAGATGGGCCTCGTCGAGCTCGCCGCTGCCGGGCTCTCCCCGGTCCGGCACCGCCGCGACCTGGACATGCCCGACGAGCGGCAGCATCCGGCGCAAGCGGACGGTGACGTCCCCGTGCAGGATCTGCATGTGGAAGATGTCGAACTGGAGCGCGAGGTTGGAAAAGCCCTCCCCGCGCAGCTCCGCCACCAGATCCGCGGCGGCGTCGCCGTCGTTCAGGACATAGCCCGGCATGCTGCGCCGGTTGATCGGCTCGATCATGAGGGCAATGCCGTGCTCGGCGAGGCGCGGGCAGGCATGGCGCAGGAACGCGCGATAGGCGGCCTTCGCATCAGCGCCGTCGGCGATGCCGGCCATGACGTGGATGCGGCGCGCGCCGGTGGCGAGCGCGTAGGCGAGGGCCGTCTCGATGCTCCGCTCGGCCTCCTCGCGCCGGCCCGGCAGGGCGGCGAGCCCCCTGTCCCCGGCGGCGAAGTCGCCCGGCGGCGCGTTGAACAGGGCGAGGTCGAGCCCTGCCCGCTCCAGCGCCCGCGCGACGGCCTCCGGCGGGTGATCGTAGGGAAACAGCATCTCGACGGCGCGGAAGCCCGCCTCCGCCGCCGCCGCGAAACGGTCGAGGAAAGGCAGCTCGGTGAAGAGCAGCGTCAGGTTCGCGGCGAAGCGCGGCATGCGGTCGGTCCTCGGTCGCTCGTCTGGTGGACGCTCGGTCTTGTTTCATCGGATGTCCGGGCGGAGGGCCGGAGTCAGCGTCTCCTGAACATGCTCTGGAAACGCGAAAGGCCGCCCGGCAAGCGGACGGCCCTTCGTATCGTCTTTTGAGAGGAAAGCCGCTCTCAGGAGCGGCGTCCGAAAATCTAGCGCTTGGCCTTGGCCTTGCGGGCGGCGTAGCGGGCGTCGCGGGCCGCCTTCTTGGCGACCAGCTCGGCGTTCTTCCGCTCGAGGGCGGCGGCGGCCTCCGCTTCCTCGCGGGCGATCTGCGCGGCGAGCTCGGCCTCCTCGCGGGCGCGCTTCTCCTCCGCCGCGGCCTTCTCGGCGGCGATGCGGGCGGCCTCACGCTCGCGGATGCGCTCCTCGCGGGCGCGGGAGACCTCCAGGCGAGCCTTCGCCTTGGCGATCATCTCCGGGTCGTCGGCCGGCGGGCGAGCCTTGAACTTGGCCAGCAGGGCCGCCTTGGCGTTGGCGGAGTTCTGGCGGCGGTCGTCGAAATTCCTGTAGTCGAATGCGCTCATCTGGCCTTTCTCATGCCGTAGCTGTCGTTCGCTGTGGGGTCGGGCCGCGTCGTCGCCGATGCGGTCGCGGGGCTGATCGTCCGGCCGCCGGAGCGGACGGGCTGCTCGCTGGAGCGAGGGATCGAAGAGCCTAAAACCGTCACTGCCTCGGGGCGAGAACGCACCCGAAGGGACTGGCTCCACGATAGGCCTTGGACTGGCTAAGGAACGGTAATCGTCTCCCAACCTCGTCGCGGGGAGCAAGCGGGCCCCGCTCGTCAGCCGCATCGCGCCGGAAGCGGAAGCGGACATCCTCTCCGACGCGCCTGGCCGGGCGGAACGCGACGGCGAGGACATGGAGACGCGCGGCCCGAGACGGACCGAAGCGATGACGCTCACCTAATCCTTCCGCACTGCGAAGACAAGGTCCGCGTGTCCGTGCGGACCACTGATTCGACGTGCAGATCGTCCGTCGTCGCAAAGGTGCAACGCCCGCCGGATTTGCCCTGCCCGGTCCCGGAGGCTAGGCTTGGCCGGTCAGCCGTGCCGGGGCTAGGGCGTGCGGGAGCCCGCGCCGCCGAGCCCCTCGGCCCGAAGCGGCGTCTCGACGGGGGATCGATCATGACGCGCGCGCATCGGCTCTTTTCACCATCTTGTCCTATTCCCCTTCGTCTCGACTGAGACGGAGAGCGTTCACGCGTGGCGTTTTCGATGACGAAAGGCGCGCGGGCCGGGGGCGCCGCGCTGATGGCGGTCCTGACGGCTTCGATGCCGGGGCCGGCGGCGGCGTTCGACCTGTTCGGGCTGTTCGGCGGCGAGGAGGCTCCCCTGGAGCCGAGCGCGACCGCCCTGCCCTATGCCGTCAAGATCCAGGGCACGGACGACGACGGCCTGTTGAGGATCCTTGAGGACAGCTCGACCCTGTACCGCCTGCGCCGCGAGCCCCCGCCCGACGGCGACGGGCTGGTGCGCCGGGCGGAGGCCGACATTCGCCGGCTTCCCGACGCGCTGTCCGGCTACGGCTACTATGCCGGCCGCGTGACGGTGCGCATCGACGAGGCCACGGTCTCGGGCGAGCCTTCCGTCGCGGGGGCGGTGCGTGCGGCCGAGCGCGAGCGCGGCCGGGCTCTGGTGCCGGTCAGGATCGCGGTGGATCCCGGCCCGCTCTACACCCTGCGCCGGATCGGCGTCCGCGATGCCCGTGGCCGTCCGTTCGACGAGGAGGTGCTGCCGCCTCGCCTCACCCGCGTGGACGACGACCTGCCCGCGCGCTCGGCCACCGTGCTCGCCCGCGAGGCCGCCATCGTCGACGCCCTGCGCGCGCACGGGCACCCCTTCGCCAAGGTGATCTCGCGCGATCCCGTGGTGGACGACGCCGCCCACGTCATGGACGTGACCTTCACCGTCGAGCCGGGGCCGCTGGCCGGGATCGGCGAGGTGAGCGTCCGGGGCACGGAGGCGCTCGACCCGGCGGTGGTGCGCTCGTTCATCTACGCTGAGCCGGGCGACCCATATTCGCCCAAGGCGATCACCGACATGCGCCGGGCGGTGGCGAAGGTGGAGGGGCTGGGCTCGATCCGCATCCGCGAGGGCGAGGCGCTCGATGCGAACGGCAACCTGCCGATCTTCGTCGAGGTGACGGAGCGCGAGCGCAACCTGATCGGCGTCTCCGCCCGCTACTCCACCGTCGACGGGCCGGGTGTCCGCGCCTACTACGCCAACCGCAACCTCTTCGGCGGGGCTGAGACGCTCCGCGTCGACGCCGACCTCTCCTATCTCGGCAACGACCTCTACGCGCAGCAGCGCAAGCTCGCCGGGATCAAGTCGGACGGGTTCGGGGGCCGGCTCTCGGCGACCTTCGTGAAGCCGGCCTTGTGGGGCACCCGCAACGATCTCGTCGCCAACGTCTTCGCCGGGCGCGAGGCGCAGCAATCCTACGTGGTCGATTCCGCCGGCGGCACGGTCGGCATCCGCCATCGTTTCTCGGATACGTTCTTCGCACAGGTCGGGGTCGAGGGGCAGGCGGGCCGCTCGCAGGACGCGCTGGGCAAGGTCGATTACCGGCTCGTCGGCCTGCCGGTGTCGCTGTCCTACGATTCCACCGACAGCCTGCTCGACCCGACGCAGGGCGTGCGGCTGACCGCCTCGGCCACGCCCTATGCCGGCTTCCTCGGCTCGGATCCGTCGATCTTCGTCGCCAAGGCCACGGGCTCGACCTATTACGCGCTCGACGACGAGGCCCGCTACGTGCTCGCCGGCCGCCTCGGCTTCGGCTCGATCTCGGGGGCGAGCCTGGAGGACATCCCGGCCAATATCCGCTTCTTCGCGGGTGGCGGCGGCTCGGTGCGCGGCTTCCCCTATCGCACCCTCGGGCCGCGCGGCCCCTTCAACCTGCCGGTCGGCGGCCGCTCCCTGCTCGAAGCCTCGCTGGAGGCGCGCGTGAAGATCACGGACACCATCGGCCTGGTGCCGTTCTTCGACGCGGGCACGGCCTTCGCCGGCTCGCTGCCGGACGCCGACGAGCGTATCCGCAAGGCGGTGGGCCTGGGGCTTCGCTACTACACCGCCATCGGCCCGATCCGCGTCGATGTCGCCTTCCCGCTCGACCACATCAAGGGCAACCACGAGCGTCCGGTGGCCCTCTACATCAGCCTGGGACAGGCCTTCTGATGTCTTTTGGGACCTGGTTCAGCCGCGTTCTCCCCCTCCCCCCTCTGCGGGGGAGGGTGCCCGCGAGAGCGGGTGGGAGAGGGGACCGCGACCTTTCCGGAAAGCGCGCTCCCCTCTCCCGACCCCTGCTGACGCAGGGGCCACCCTCTCCCGCAAGGGGGAGAGGGCTCGCCGCGGTGCTCGGCCTCTGCGCGCTCGTCGGCACCGGTCTGGCCGGCGCCACCCTCACCCGCGCCGCCGACGAGGGCGAGAAGACGGTGCTCGGCGGCCTCCTCTCCAAGGCGCTCTCGACGCCGAGCTCGCGCGTCGCCATCGGCGCGGTGGACGGGGCCCTCTCCTCCGACGCCACCATCCGCGACGTGGCGATCAGCGACCGCGACGGCGTCTGGCTGAAGCTCGACAGGGCCCGCATCGTCTGGCGCCGTCTGGCGCTGCTGTCGGGCCGGCTCGAGGTCGACAGCCTGGAGGTCGGGCGCATCGAGGTGCTGCGCCGTCCGCTTCCCTCCCAGGCTCCCCCTGCCGCCGAACCCGACGGCACGCTGCTGCCGGACCTGCCGGTGAAGGTCGAGATCAAGGGCTTCTCCCTCGGCGAGCTCTCCCTCGGGGAGACCGTCGCCGGGCAGCCGGCGCGGCTCTCGGCGAAGGGGCGGGCGAAGCTCGGCGCTCCCTCCGAGGGGCTCGATCTCGACGCCGCCGTCACCCGCCTCGACGCGAAGGGGGCCTTCGCCGCCCGCCTGCTCTTCGTGCCGAAGGGCGAGCGGCTGGAACTGAAGGTGACGCTCGCCGAGCCCGCCGGCGGCCTCCTCTCGAAGGGGCTGAACTTTCCCGGCACGCCGCCGATCGCTCTCGACCTCGACGGCACCGGCACCCTCGACGCCTGGAACGCCCGGCTCGACCTCGATGCCGGCGAGAGCATCGGCGCCAAGGGCGGTGCCCGGATCTCACGCGTCGGCGCGGAAAGGCGCCTGACCCTCGACCTCGCCGCGCGCGTCGAGGGGCTGCTGCCCGGCCCGGCGGCGGCGGTCTTCTCCGGCACGACGAAGCTCGACGGGGCGCTCGGATTCGCGGATGCCGGCGGCTTTCGCATCGACAGGCTGGAACTCGCCTCCCGCACCGCCCGGCTCGACATCCGGGGCGCGGTGAACGCGGCGCGGCTCGCCGACCTGACCGTCACCGCGCGCTCGCTGCCCTCGGACGGTGGCGTCACGCGGGCCGGGGAGGCGGAACTCGCCAGCCTCGCCTTCGACGGCAGCCTGAAGGGGGCGCTGTCCCGCCCCCGCGTCGAGGGCGCCCTGAAGGCGGCCGGTCTCAGGACCCGCGACAGCGCCCTCGACCGGATCGAGGCGAGCCTGGCCGCCGAGCCGGCCGATGCCGACCGCTTCCTGCTGCGCGCCGACGCGCGCATGGACGGGCTTCGGCTCGCCGACAAGGCGCTGGCCGCCGCCATCGGCGAGACCGCCGCTCTGCGCTTCCGCGCGACCCTCGGCGCCGACGCGGTGCTCGACGTCGAGACCTTCCGGCTCGATGCGCCCACCGCGCAGGCCGCCTACAAGGGCAGGGTCGGCCAGAACCTGCTCAGTGGCCGGCTGGAGGCGAGCGCCGGCGACCTCGCCGCCTTCTCCGGGCTCGCCGGGCGCAGGCTCGCGGGCGGCGTCACCGCCACCGCCGACCTCTCCGGCGATCCGGCCCGGCGCGCCGTGACGGCGGCGGTCGATGCCCGCGCCAGCGGCCTCTCCCTCGGGGAGCCGATCGCGAACCGGCTGCTCGGGCCCTCCCCGCGCTTCGTCGGGCGGCTCTCCCAGGTCTATGACGGCTATGCCTTCGACGGCGCCCGTCTCGACGGCGAGCGCCTGAGCGCGCGGCTCGACGGGCAGGCCACGGCCCGGCTCGCCGATGCCCGCTTCGCCCTCGACCTGTCCGATCTCGCCGCCCTCGATTCCCGCCTCGCGGGCCGGGCCGGGCTCGACGGACGGCTCACCGGAACGCTGGTCCGTCCCGACGTGACCCTTCGCCTGTCCGCCCCCGAGGCGAAGGCCCTGGGCCGGCCGGTGCGGGGCCTCGCCCTCGATCTCGCCGCCCGCGACCTCACGGGCGCCCTCGACGGCAGCGCGCGTCTTGCCGGCGAGATCGGCGGAAAGACGCTCGCCGGCGATGTCCGGCTGTCGCGGCCCGGCGGGCGCGACTGGTCGCTCGAGCGAATCGCCGCCTCCCTCGGCTCGGCCCGCCTCGACGGCAAGGCCGCGGTCGCGGAGGCAACCCATCTGGCGGAGGGCTCGCTCGCCGTCTCGGCGGCGGATCTCGACGACCTCTCGGCCCTCGCCCTGACGCCGCTTGCCGGCAGCCTCGACGCGACCGTGACGCTCTCTCCCGAGGGCGGCCGCCAGAATGCCCGGCTCCGCGCGCGGGCCGCCTCCGTCCGTGCGGGGGGCATCGGCCTCGCCCGGCTCGACGCGGACCTGGCCGCCCGCGACCTTCTCGGCCTGCCGCTCCTCGACGGGCATCTCGACGCCGACCGGCTCGTGGCGGCCGGCGAGAGCCTCGACAGCATCCGGCTCGCGGCCACGGGGAGCGCAGAGGCGAGCGACGTGACCCTGAAGGCGAAGGCGCGCGGCTTCGATCTCGACGGCGCCGCCCGGCTCGTTCCCGCCTCCCCGGCCCGGATCGAGCTGTCGCGCTTCACCGCCGCGCGGGGGGGAGACCGCCTCTCGCTCGCCGGGCCGGCGACGGTCGCGCTGTCGGAAGGCGGCGTCTCCATCGACGGCCTGACCATCGCCGCCGGGGGCGGCCGGGTCAGCCTCGCCGGGCGGGCCGGTTCCTCCCTCGACCTGACCGTCGCGATCAAGGCCCTGCCGCTTTCCATCGCCCGCCTCGCCTCCCCCACGCTGGCGCTCTCCGGCACCCTCGACGGCGAGGCGACCCTGAAAGGTCCGGCCGCCCGGCCGCAGGGCCGCTACGCCCTGAGCGTGGCCCGGCTGGTGACGCCCGAGACCCGCAAGGCCGGCCTGCCGCCCATCGACGCCAGGGCGAGCGGCGCCCTCGACGACGGCCGCGTCGGCATCGAGGGTCGCGTCACCGCCGGGCGCGGGGTCGATGTGGCGATCGGCGGCTCGGCGCCGCTCGATGCCGGCGGCGCCCTCGCGCTGAAGGCGCGCGGCACCCTCGACGCGGCCATCGCCAACACGCTGCTGTCCGTCGGCGGGCAGCGCGTCACCGGCCGCGTCGCCTTCGACGGCGGCGTCTCCGGCACGCCCCTGGCCCCGCGCGCGGAGGGAAGCGCCACCCTGTCGGGCGGCAGCTTCAGCGATCCGCTCCAGGGCATCCGGCTCACCGGGATCGAGGGCCGCGTCACCGGGCGTGGCGACACCCTGGTGCTGGAGCGCCTCACCGCCGCCACCCGCAACGGCGGGACCCTGCGGGGCGAGGGCCGCGTCGCGCTCGATCCGGCGGCCGGCTTCCCCGGCACTCTGCGCCTCTCCGGCAACCGGGCCGAGCTGGTGGCGAGCCCCCTGATGACGGCGGTGGCGAGCCTCGACCTCGCGCTTTCCGGGCCGCTTGCGCGCACGCCCCGCGTGACTGGCCGGGTCGAGGTGGTCTCCCTCGACGTCTCGGTGCCGGACCGCCTGCCCGCGACGGTGCAGCCGCTGCCCGGCATCCGCCGGGTCAACACGCCCCCCGAGATCCGCGCGCGGCTCGCGGCCAGGCAGGATCGGCAGGCGCGAGGGGCGGGCAAGCGCCGGAGCAAGGCCGCCACCCCCTTCGATGCGACCCTCGATCTCGCCGTCGACGCCCCCAACCGCATCTTCGTGCGCGGGCGCGGCATCGATGCCGAACTCGGCGGCAGCCTGCGGCTGACGGGCTCGTCGCGCGATCCGAAGGCGGTGGGCGCCTTCGACCTGCGGCGGGGCCGCATCAGCGTCGTCGGCCAGAGGCTCGATTTCACGCGCGGGCGTCTCACCTTCGGCGGCGAGCTGACCACGCCGGATCTCGATTTCGAGGCCACCACCAAGGCCGCCGACGTCACAGCGCGCGTCGTCGTCACCGGGCCGGCGAGCCAGCCGGTCTTCGCGCTCAGCTCCGAGCCGAACCTGCCGCAGGACGAGGTGCTGTCGCGGCTCCTGTTCAAGAAGGCGTCGGGGAGCCTGTCGCCGTTCCAGGCGCTCCAGCTCGCGCAAGGGGTGGCGCAGTTCTCCGGTGTCGGCGGCGGGCCGGACGCCTTCGAGCAGGCGCGCAAGGGGCTCGGCCTCGACAGTCTCGACGTGTCCACCGGGACGAGCGGCGGACCGGCGCTGGGCGCCTCGCGCTATATCAGCGACCGCCTCAGCGTCGGGGTGAAGGCCGGCGCCAAGCCGGCGGACACCGCTGCCACCGTCGATTACGACCTGGGCCGGCGGGTGAAGATCCAGGGCGAGGCCGGAAGCGACGGCCGCACCGCCGTCGGCGTCGGCGCCGAATGGGAGTATTGAGGGCGCGCACCTCGCGAAAGGCCCTCCTCCGACGCGAGAAAGGCCGCCCCCGCCTCGGCGGGAACGGCCTTCGCGAACGGTCGCCGCCTGAGGCGGCGGGCCGCCTTACTTGATGAGGGCGATCAGCGCCTTGCCGGCCTTGCTGCCCAGCTCCTTGGCGTCGAGGGTGCCGTCGCCGTCCGGATCGGCAGCCTTGAAGCGCTCGGCCACGGCGGCGAGGTATTCCTTCTTGTCGACCGTGCCGTCCTTGTCCGGGTCGGCGGCGGCGACGCCGGCCTTGCTGAGGCGGCCCTTGAGCTCCTTGGCGTCGAGGGTGCCGTCGGCGTCCTTCTCGAGGCGCGCGAAGGTGGCGGAGGCGATGGCCTCGACTTCCTTCATGTCGACGGTGCCGTCGTTGTCGGTGTCGATCATCTTGACGGCAGCCGCGCCGGACGACTTGGCGTAGGCCACGGGGGCGGCGGTCAGCGTCGCGACACCGAGGACGAGGGCGGCGAAGCCACTGGAAACACGAAGGGTCATTGCCAGATTCTCCCGAAAAACTTGCGTGCCTCCCATACTGCCGCTGCCGGGTTTGCACAAGGGCCGATATGTCACCCGCTTCCCGGCACGACGGTTCGAGCCGGCTGCGCGCGTCGCATCATCACGAGAATGTGATGATGCGACGCGAAAAGGGGCCGGCGAACCGGCCCCTCCGCGTCCCGAAACGGGGAATCGATCAGTAGTCGCGGTTGCGGCGATACATCCGCCCGCGATCGTCGTCGTAGCGCTCGGTACGGTAGAGCGGCCGGTCGTAGTCGCGGTCGCGGCGCATCTGTTCGCGGCGGAAATCGCGCTCGCGCTGGCCCCTGGAGCGCAGGTCGACGGTGGGGCCGTCCGGGCCGATACCGATGGTCTGTGCCGAGGCCGGAAGCGGAGCGACGCTGGCGATGGAGGCGACAAAAATGGCGCCTGCGAGGATGGTCTTCATGACTGTCTCCTGTGTCAGCTTGAGAGGCCAACCGATGCGATCCACGATCGTTCCGCGATTTTTTCGGACTTTCCGGGTGCCCCGTTCGTATTCGCATCGCCGGAGAGGCTGACGGATCGGCGATCCGGAAGACGACATCGGGGCTTGTGCCCTCGTGGGATTCGGGGGAGACGTCCTCGATGCCTCTTCGGGCCGCATGAACGATCGACGCATGGCGATACGGGCGCTGATAGACTATCCGAGCGACATCCTGAGCCGGCCCTGCATGCCCGTATCCGTCTTCGACGGGGCGCTTTCCGAGCTCGCCCGCGACCTCGCGGATACCCTCGACGCGGCGCAGGCGGCGGGTCTCGCGGGGCCGCATATCGGCGCCCTGGTGCGGATCGTCGTCCTGCGCCCGGAGCCGGGGCAGCCCGCGAGCGTCTACGTGAACCCAGAGATCGCCTGGGCGTCGCCGGAGCGGGTCTCCGGCATCGAGGGCAGCGTCTCGATGCCGGGCATCCGCGAGACGGTGGAGCGCGCCGCCGCCGTGCGCGTCCGCTTCGCCACCCTCGACGGCGCATCGCGAGAGGAGGAGGCGGAGGGGTTCCGCGCCGCCTGCCTCCAGCACGAGATCGACCAGCTCGACGGGCTGTTCTGGATCGAGCGTCTCTCGCGCCTGCGCCGCGACAGGGCGCGGCGGCGTCACGCCAAGGCGGTCAAGACCGGGACGCCGCCGGCGCGGTGACGCCGCGACGGTGCCCGTGCTAGGAGCCCCTCCCATGCGCGGAGCCCTCCCCCCGGTCCTCGTCTGGCTCCTGTGCGGCGCCGCCGTCGCGCAGACGGTGCCTCCGCGCCGGCCCGCCGCCCTGGCGCCGAAGGCCGCGCCCGCTCCCCTCGCGGTCCCCGTGATCGGCTGCCCCTCGCTGGCGAACCTGCGCCGGCTCCTGCGCGACGCCAAGGACGATCAGGCCGCCGCCCTCGCCGTCCTCGCGAACGAGCATGCCGACCATCTCGGCTGCGGCCTCGTCCCGCGCGAGCGCGTCGCGACGCTTGCCGACCACGTCGCTCTCGGTGGGCACAGCTACGACTGCCTGGGCCTGCGCGACACCGCCGTCTGCCACTGGACGCTGGCCGGCGCGGTGGCGCCTCCCGATCCTGCGCCGGCATCGCGTCCCGCCGCCCCCGCGCCGGACAAGACGCGGCGCTGAGCGGGCGGATGATCCGGCCGTCACGGACGTGCCTTCAGCGTGGGTTCAGGGCTCCGGTCCGAACCTGACCTCTCGATGCCGTTCCGGCCTGCGCCGGACGCATTCGGTTCGACAGGAGACGAGCATGCTCAAGCGCCTCATCCTCGCATCGGTCCTCGCCGGGGCCGCCCTCGCCGGCGGCCCGCAAGCCGCGACGGCTGCCGGTCTCGGGCCCTCGCCCGCGATCGCCGGTTCCTCCGCCGGGGCCGACGTCACCACCGTCCAGTATTATGGCTACGGCTACGGTCCGCGCCCCTACTGGCGCCGGCCCTATTACCGGCCGTACGGCTATTATCGCCCCCGGCCGGTCTATCGCCCCTACGGCTACTACTATCCGCCGCGGCCGTACTACCGTCCGTTCTACTGAGGCGGCAGCGCCTCCGGGGAGCCGGTCAGGGCCTGAGATAGGACCAGCCGGCTTCCTGCAACTCGCTCAGATGGACGACGCCCGCGGGCACGTCCCGCGCCTGCGCGATCTGCGGGATCTCGGAGGCCGTCTTCCCCTCGCTCGCGGCGACGGCGCGCCGGGCGTTCTGGCAGGCCGAGAAGGTCACGAACGGGAAGCGCGCCTGGAGCGCCGCGATCCGCTCCCGCACGGGCGAGACGTCGGCCCGCATCATCGCGTAGCCGGGGCCGAAGGCGGTGAGGTCGACGGCGACGCTCTCCCCCGTGCCCGCGTAGTGCTCGGCGATGTTCGTGACGTTGGTGAGCGCGAGGTTCATCAGCGCCGGATCGTTGACGCTGATCTGAAGGGCGACGCGGTGGGCCGGCCGCGCCGTCTCGGCCGCCTTCGCGCCGGATGCGAGCCCGAGCGCGGCGAGGAGAAGCCCGGAGCGGCCGAACAGGCGGCGGTCGACGAGACGGTCGGTCATGCCGGATATCAGCACTGCGCCGGCGGGCCCGGTCAAGATGGGGCCGCGCGCCTTCAGACCCGGTCGTCGGCGCCCGCCACCGGCAGCGCCCCCGCATCGGCGGGGCGCCGGCGCAGGCCGTGCAGGCGGCGCTTGGGGAAGAAGCGCCCGGCCATCAGCGCGGCGACGGCGCCGTCGCCGACCCGGCGCGTCGCCTGCACCGCGCGGCGGCGCGCGAGGGTCTGCGGCAGATGCGTGAGCGTCCAGACCAGGGCCCGGCCCTTTGGACGGCGCGGGCCGCGCAGCAGCGCGTCGGCGATGCCGTAGGCGAGGGCCGGCGGCCCGTAGAGGGTCAGCCGTAGGGGCCCCCAGTTGGTCAGAACGGAGCGCAGCCGGTTCTTGCCCGAATGGAACAGGATGGCGTCGGCGGCCTTCCCGATCTCGCGCCCGACCCGGTGCAGGACGCTCGCTTGCGGGATCACCCGCACCCGCCAGCCGGCGAGGGTGAGGCGCCAGCCGAGATCGGAATCCTCGTAGCCGTAGAAGAACGCCTCGTCGAAGCCGCCGATCGCAGCGAGCGCGTCGCGCCGGACCAGCAGGGCCGAGCAATTGGCCCAGAGCACGTCCCGCGCCCGCGCCGCCGCCGCGACCGGCTCGCCTTCCAGGCTGTCCCAGGCGAGGCCGATGGGGCCGATCTCGCCGCCGAAGCAGTTCAGCAGGTCGGGGCGGTGGGCGTAGACCACCTTTCCGCCGACTGCGCCGAGTCCGGCATCGGCGGCGAGCGCCGCGCCGCAGGCGGACAGCCAGCCGGGCTCCAGGGACACGTCGCTGTCGACGAAGGCGATGGCGGCGGTGTCCGCCTCCCGCCAGCCGAGGTTGCGCGCGGCGGCCGGTCCGTTCGGGTCCTTGCGGCGATAGGCGAGCGCGATTCCCTTCTCCGCCAGGGACGGGGCCAGCCCCTCGACCACGGCCTGCGTGTCGTCGGTGGAACTGTTGTCGACCACCGTCACCGCTCTGGGCGGGGGAACCTGCGCCGCGATGGCCGCGAGGGTCGCCGGCAGGTCGCGGGCGCGGTTGTAGGTCGGGATCACCACCGTGACGTCCGCCGCCGTCGCCGCTCCGGTCATGGGATCGGTCATGGCCGGGCCTCGCGCTGAGCGGCGATGCTCTGGCAGAGGGCGACGAGCAGGGCGAGCGTCGAGAGCAGCGGGTCCCACATCATCGAATAGTCGAGCTGCTGCTGCGCCGCCTCCGCCAGCAGCCCGCAGAGCACCCCCGTCGCGAACAGGCCCTCGACCGCCGGCGCCCGCCGCGAGGCCCGCCAGGACAGGAGGACGGCCCGGCCGAGGAAGAGCAGGAAGGCGCAGAGCCCGAGAAAGCCCTGCTCGGACGCGATCAGCAGGTAGACGTTGTGGACCGGGGCGACGCTGCGCAGATGCACCTTGTCGCGGGCCTGGTCGGTGGAGAGCGCGTCGAGGGTCATCAGCACGTAGCGGTCGGCGGCGAAGTGCCGGATCTCTGCGGCGAAGTTGTTGGGGCCGACCCCGAGGACGGGGCTCTTCTCCCACATCCGGATCGCGGCCTCGTTGTAGCCGGCGCGGAAATCGACGGAGGCGCCGAGGTCGCCCACCAGCCGCTTCTCGATGACGCCGAGCAGCGGGATCGTCGCCAGCACGAGCAGGGTCGCCGCCGCGACGGTGAGCGCCACCGCCCGCAAGGGGGGCATCAGCCGGCGCTGGGTGAGGATCCCGACGATGGCGACGACCGCGAGCGACACGAGCACGATCGGCGCCCGCGACTGGCTGAGCACGATGGTCAGCGCGCCCGCGCCCGCGAGCAGGGCGCAGAGATATCCGAGCCGGGTCCGCCACAGGCCGAGGCCGAGGGCGGCGAAGGGCGGCACGATGAGCAGCAGATAGGGCGCCAGGAAGTTCGGATGGCCGAGGGTGCCGGCGGCGCGGCGGGCGAGCTCGCTCGGCTCGCTGGTTTGGAAGATCTGCGTGAGGCCGTTCTGGCCCGAGGCGAAGGCAACCTGGAGCACCGAGATCGGCGCCTGCATCAGGATCACCCCGCCGAGCGCCGCCACCGCCACCAGCGAGGTCCGGCGGTCGAGATTGTGCCGGAGATAGACGAGCAGCACCGCGATCTTGCCGTAGCGGTAGACCTCGGTGAGGCTCCCGATCGGCTCCTCGCTGCCGATGAGGGAGGAGAGGATCGCCGCGGCGATCAGCGGCAACAGCCAGACGGCCGTGCTCGGCCCCGTTCGCGAAGGAGCGAGGGGGCGCCCCGTCGCCCGCGCCACGGCGCGCTCCAGCGGCCACAGGATCAGCAGCCCGAGCAAGAACACGTCGGACGGGCACCAGTACAGGCCGCGCCCGCCGAGGTCGCCGTGCAGCCAGTCGAAGGAATAGAACTGCCGGTTGTAGGTCAGCGCCACGACGAAGCAGAACAGCAGCGCGTGCTTCAGATGTCCGGCCAGCGCCAGCGCCGCCAGCCCCGCCGCCGCCACGAGCCCCGCGAGCAGCACCTTCGGGCTCACCTCGCCGACGGCCACCGCCAGCGGCACGGCGGCGGCGCCGAGCGCGGCGATGCCGAGGGCCGGCAGCAGCCGGGCCGGGGTCTGCCGTGCGACGAGCGCGCTCACGGCGCCGCCTCCAGGCGCAGGGCCGCAACGGAGGCCGGCGGCAGCACCAGCCGCAGACGCGTGCCGGGCGCGAGCGTCTCGGTCTTCAGGGTGATCTCGTCCGTCCCGCGCGGGCGGGGCACCCCGAAATGCGCCGGCTCGGCGAAGCTCAGGCCCGGCACCTCGATCATGACGGTGCCGCGCGTGGCGTCCGGCGCGGGGCCGGACAGGATCTCCGCCTCCCCGCCCCGCGCCCGGTCGAGGGTCAGGTCGATCTCGGCGGGGGCATCGAGGCTCGCGTTCGACAGGACGACGGCGAGGGAGCCGTCCGCGCGCAGCGCCGCCACCGCCTCGACGGTGGGCGCCCCCTCGACGCGGTCGATGAAGCCCACCGGGCCGCCGGAGAAGGTCGGCCCCTCGACGCGGGTGCCGACGAGCCGGCCGGACAGGGTCCTGGCGTAGAGGCGCAGCGCCTCCAGCGCCGGGGTCGCCGCGTAGCCGCTGCCGGGCTTGCGGCCGATCCAGCCGGCGTTGAGCAGGTCGCTGAGCTTGAAGAACTCGGCCTCCGCCACGCGCGGGGCGCGCAGGAAGGCGTTCAGGGTGCGCGCCGCGAAGACCCCGGAGCCCAGGGTCTTCACATGGTCGAAGAACGGGTTCTTCGGATCGACGGCGAAGAGCGGCCCCCATTCGGTGACGGCGAGGACGAGCTTCCGCCCGCCCTCGGCCTTCTCGAGCTGGCGCGTGGTGGTGGCGAGATTGGCGGCGATGTTGGCGGGGGCGGCGAGCATCGCCCGGTAGACCGAGGCCGGCGATCCGGCTTCCGCGCCGGGCAGCAGCGGCGCGTAGGCGTCGTGGATGGCGAGCCCGTCGATCTCGGCGGCGAGCTCCCGGAGCACGATGTCGTTCCAGCCCGGATGGGCGTTGAAGCGGTAGCGGCCGTAATTCTCGAGCCCGATGGCGTAGAAGCGCGCCTGCGGGTCGACCTTGCGCACCGCCGCCATGGTGGCCCGCGCCCGTGCGACATAGGTCTTCGGATCGGTCTGCCGGTGGGAGATATCGTTCTGCATGTAGAGCTCGTTGCCGAGCTCCCAGGTGACGCGCGGACCGCCTTCGCCGACGGCCTTTCGGACATACTCGGCCCAGCCCGCCGCGAGCTCGGGCGTGCCGTCGCCGAGGTTGAGCGTCAGCAGCAGGTCGGCGCCGATGCGGCGGGCGGCCTCGACGATCTCGTCGGTGCCGAGCACGTTCGGGGACTGCTCCGGCTCGCCGGGCGCGTGCGGCGCCTTCGGCCGCGCGGCGCGCGGGCCGATGCCGTTGCGCCAGTCATAGGCGTCCGACCAGCCCCCGCCGGGGAAGCGCAGGACGCTCACCCCCGCCGCCTTGGCGAGGTCGAGCATCTGCGTGTCGAGGGAGTCGGTGGCCGGGTTCCACAACCCTTGCGCGTTGCGGATCCACTCGACATTGGTGCCGAACAGCGCGCGGCGGACGGGTCCGAGATCCTCGTCCGGCTTTAGCGAGACGGTGGCGCGGAACTGCGTGCCGGGGGCGGCCGCCGCCGCAGCCTCGGGCGCGGCGAGGATGGCGATGTCGTCGGCATAGGCCGTGCCCGAGCGCCCTTCCGCTGTGACGAACAGGATCGCGCTTTGCGCGGATTCCGGCACCGGCTCGTCGAGGGGCAGGGTCTGGAGGGCGAGCGGCGGCGGCTCGGCGCCGCGCAGCGTCAGCGGCGCGCCGATCAGCGCGCCCTTGCCGTCGATGAGGGCGAAGCCGAGGATCGCGGTGGCGCCGCCCTCCCCCGCGAGCTTCGCCCGGATCGAGATCCTGCGCCCGCGCCACTGCGCGGCGGAGACGAGCTGGCCGAGGCCGAGGGGCTTGTCGCCGCCGGTGTTCGAGGCGTTCGGGGACAGGGCCAGCGCATGGCCAGTGGCGCCCGGCACCGGCACGAGGACGATCCTGCCCTTGCCCGCGGCGGCCTCCTCCAGCGACCAGCCGGGGGGCGGCGAGCCGGGCTCCTCGAAGCCGGGATTGGCGAGGCTCTCGGCGGGGACGGGCTGGGCCGTCACCAGCACGGCGAGACCCAGCGCCGCGAGGGCGCCGGCGCCGACGAGCGCGAGGAGGCGCCGCTTCCTCATATCCGCAGGTCGCGCCCCGAGAGGACGCCGATGCCGAGCACCCGCCGCGCCGTCAGCACGAGGCCGAGGCCGGTGAGCGCCAGGGTCGCGAGCGTCGCCATGGCCGCGCCGTCCATGCCGAAGCGCGGCACCAGCAGCAGATTGAGCAGCACATTGGCGAGGATGCCGGCGCCCGTCACCACGGCGATGCGGCGCTCGTTGCCCGAGGCGATCAGCGCGGTCGAGGCCGCCCCGCCGAAGGCGAGCGCCGCGTGCCCGGCCACCAGCAGGCGCAGAGCGGTCGCGCCGGACTCGAAACCGGGGCCGAACAGCGAGAGCAGCGGCCCCGCGCCGAGGAAGAGCGGGACGCCGCCGATCGCCGCGAGCGCCAGGGCCGTGCGCGTGCACTGGGCGGCGGTTCGCGCGGCCGCCCCCCGGTCGCCCTGCGCCAGGCTCTCGGCGATCATCGGCATGGCGCGCACCGTCGCGGCGGCGGTGCCGAGGGAGATCAGGGCGCCGAAGCGGGCGGCGACGCTGTAGACGCCCGCTTCCCCTGGATCGACGAAGGCCGAGACGATCATCACGTCGAGGCGCTCGTTCAGCGCCGCCCCGCCGACCAGCAGCAGCAGCAGCGCGCCCGGCGCCAGCCAGTCGCGCAACGGGTGCCGGCCCCGCGCCGGCAGATCGAGGGGCGCCAGGGCTCTCCGCAGCGCCCGCCCGGTGGGCCAGAGCGCCAGGGCGCTGCCGAGCGCCAGCACGAGGAGGGCCATGGCGGCATCGAGCAGGCGCAAGGCCGGAAGCGCCAGGAGCGCGCAGGCGCCCGCCACCAGAAGCGGCCGCAGGATCAGGATCGGGAACTCCGCCGCGAGCGGCCGGTGCAGGGCCTGAAGCAGCGCGGTGGCGGTCTGCGCCAGCGAGAGCAGCAGGACGAGCGGGCTCGCGGCGGCGAGCGCCAGCGCGAGCTCCGGCTGCTCGGCGCGCGCCAGAAGCGCGGACGCCAGCAGGATCGCGCCGCCGGCCAGCCCTCCGGCGAGGGTGGCGACGGCGGCGGCGTCGAGATAGCCCTTCGCCAGGTCGCGCTCGCCGAGGCTGAGATAGCGCGGCAGGAAGCGGGAGGCCGTCAGCGGCATGCCGCAGGCGGCGAAGATCGCCACGAGATTGGCCGCGTTGAAGGCGGTGGCGAAGGTGCCGTAGGCGGAGACGCCGAGCAGCCGCGCGAGCGCCAGATGCATCCCGAGCCCGAGCCCGCAGCCGGCGAGCTTGAGGGCGAACAGCATCGCCCCCGTGGAGGCGACGCCCGATCCCGCGATTCCGCGCAGCCGCCCCCGCCAGGGCGTGACGGCGAGCCGGCCGCTCGCCGTGCCGCTCTCGGTGAGCCCCCCTTGCGGAAGGCGCCCACCCGCCGCGAGGGCCGCATCCGCCGCGAAGGACGGGCCTGCGGCGGTTTGGGGCCGCGCGGCGGCGTTCACCGCCCCGGCTCCAGCCAGCGCGGCACGATCCTGCGGGTGCGGTTGAGGACGAGGCCGACGAGCTCGGCGCCGTGGCGGTGCAGGGCGTCGAGGGCCTCGCGGTGGATCGCGGCACGGTGCCGCCCGGCCGCCGCGACGAGCAGGGCCGCATCGGCCTGTCCCCCCGCGAAGGGCGCTTCCGCGTCCCCCGACAGGGGCGGCAGGTCCACCACCACGAGCGGTGCCTCGGCGCGCAGCCGCGCCCCCGGCCCGACGCCCTCGCGCAGGAAGGCGGCGGCGGAGGCCGCGTCCGCCCAGGCTCCGCAGACGAGATACTCGCCCACCGCCGCCAGGGTCAGCCCGGCCGGCAGCCCCTCCGGCGTCGGCAGGGGCATGGCGGGCAGGCCGCTGCCGCGCACGCGGTCCAGGAAGGCGGGATCGGCGGAGCCTGAAACCAGCAGCACCTTCTGGCGCCGCCGCGCGGCGATGCCGAGCGCCAGCGCCAGGGCGAGCGTCGAGGCGCCCTCCCCCGGCTCGGCGCCGGCCACCGCCAGCACGCCCCGGCGGTCGGCCTTCAGCCGCTCGTCCACCGTGACCACGAGCCGGTCGAGGGCGAGCCGGGCCTCGCGGCCCCGCCGCCCGTCGCCGCGCACCCATTCGCGCAGGAGCAAGCGCCGCTCGGGGATCTCGCCGGCGAGGGGCAGGCCGAGATCGGCGGCGGCCGTCTCGCCGCGATGAAGGCGCGTGTCGAAGACCTCGCGGCCGAGCGCCCAGCCGGCGGCGAGCACGGCGGAGCAGAAGGCGATGATGCCGAGCAGCGGCATCTTGCGCAGGCCGATGGGCACGCCCTCGACGGCGGCCGGCTGGACCACCACGACGTTGGAGAGGCGGGCGTTGCGTAGCGCGCTGATGTCGCGCGCTTCCCCCAAGCGCTTCTCGGTGTCCCGGTAGCGGGACTCGGCGAGGTCGCGGCGGCGCTCCAGGGTCTTCCAGCCGTTGGAGGAGGCCTGGAGCTCGCGCAGCGCGCCGCCGAGCTTCTCGACGCGCTCGCGGGCGACGGTCTCGCCGCGCACGAAATCCTGCACCTCCGCCTCGAGCTGCTGGCGCAGCACCACCATCAGGGCGGCGAGCCGGGCCTCGACCTCCTTCACCTCGGGCGCGCCGGCCGAGTTGTTCACGAGCAGCCGCTCGCGCTCGCCGAGCAGCGTCACGATGGAGGCGGCCATGCCGAGAGCGGGCGAGTTCGCCGGGAAGCTGCCGAGCCCGATGGGCTCGCGCTGGATCGGGGCGCCCTTCTCGGCGGCGGCGTCCAGGCCCTTCCCGAGGCGCTCCAGCCGGCGGCGGGCGAGGTTCAGTTCGAGGGCGGCGCGCTCCTGCGCGCGCTGCGCCTCCACGAGATCGGCCTCCAGGAGCGGGGCGCGCGCGGCGGCGTTGCGGATGTCGTGCTCGCGCTCGAACGCCGCCATGTCCGCCTCCACCGCCTCGACGGCGGCCTTGGCGGTGTCGCGCTTGGTGTCGAGGAACTCGATCTCCTCGCCGCCCTGGAACACCGCCGAGCGGAAATTCGTGTAGATCTTCAGGAAACGGTCGAGCAGCACCACGGCCTGGGCCTGATCGGGCCAGCGCAGGCTCACCGAGATGACGTCGGAATTGACGGCGTTGTCGAGGATGAGCGCGCCGGCGAAGCCCTGGCTGATGGCGGCTTCCGGCGAGACCGGCGTCTTCAGGCCGACGGCGATCAGCACCCCGTCGAGCACGTCCTTCACGGACTTGTAGATGCCCGAGGCGGTGCGCTTGAGACGGCCGAACAGGCTCTTCGGCTCGGGCCGGACCTCCGGGGCGGTGAGGTCGAGCTCCTGGATCAGGCGCTGCACCAGCACCTCGTTGCGCAGCAGGTCCATCTCGGACTGCACGGCGCCGCGGGTCTGGGCGAGATAGGTGACGTTGCGGTCCGAGCCCAGCACCGGCGAGGGCGTCTGGTCGACGCCGACGCGCACGTAGAGCTTGGCGTTCGCCTGGAAGATCTCGCCGCGCACCAGGATCAGGTACCCTAAGCCCAGCACGATCCCGATGGCGACGATGGCCGCCATCTGCGGCAGCCACTTGAACACCACGAAGAGCAGGCTGTGCCAGGGATCGCCGGCCGCCCGGTCGGCCGGGCGGCCCTCCGGCGGCGTGGCGCTTCCTTGCGGCAGCGCCAGCCACGCCTCCGGGCTGAGCTTGTTCATCGGGTCTCGCCGAGGCGGGCCACGTAGTCGCGATACCAGCCGACGGTCTCCGAGAGGGCCGCCTGGGTGGTGTAGTGCGGTTGCCAGCCGAGCACGCGGCGCACCTTCTCGGCGGAGAGGTGCTGCGCGTCGATCTCGGACTTCGCCTCGCCGAGGATGATCGGCTCGAGATCCTCGCGGCCGCAGGCGCGCAGGATCTCCTTGGTGAAGGCGATGACGCTGAGCGGCGTCTCGTTGGAGAGGTTGAACGCCTCCCCCGCGATGCCGGGGCGGCCCATCGCCTCGCCGATGGCGAGGTAGCCCGAGACCACGTCGCGGACATAGATGTAGTCGCGCACCATGGTGCCGTCCGAGCGCAGCACCGGACGTTCCCCGCGCAGCGCCCAGCGCACGGTGCCGGGCACGATGCGGTTGAAGTTGAGATCGCCGCCGCCGTAGAAATTGCCCGCCCGCGTCACGCAGACCGGCAGGTCGTAGGTCTCGAAATAGCAGCGGGCGAGGAGGTCCGTGCAGCTCTTCGAGACGTCGTAGGGCGCGCGCCCGATGAGCGGCATGTCCTCGGTATAGGGCAGCACGTCCGAATGGCCGTAGCTCTTGTCCGAGGAGGCGACCAGCACCCGCTCGACCTTGCCGTAGAGCCGGCAGGCTTCGAGCAGGTTCCAGGTGCCGCGGATATTGGCCTCGAAGGTGCCGACCGGATCGCGCAGCGCCACGCCGACGATGGGCTGGGCCGCGAGGTGGATGACCGTGTCCACCTCGTATTCGTTGACGGCGCGCCGCAGCGTGTCGAGGTCCTCGAGCTTGCCGTGGACGACGAAGTTCGGCGCCGCCTCGTCCCGCCCGAGGGAGTTGCCGTAGGCGTTGTGGTCGCGCACGTAGCCGACCACGGTGGCGCCGGCCTCGCGCAGGGTCTGCACGGTCCAGGAGCCGAGGAAGCCGGACGAGCCCGTGACGAGGACGCGCTTGCCGGACCAGAAAGCGTTGTCGCCCATCAGGCGGGCTCCGCCACGGCGAGCTTCGCGGCGGGGGCGGCGGGGCCCTCGATCCAGTCGAACTCGCGGGCCTCGAACATCGCCTCCAGTTCCTGCTGGTCCTTGAAGGTGTCCATCGACTTGAAGAACCCGTCATGGTCGTAGGAGTAGAGCGTCTTGTGCGCGAGCAGGTTCGGGAAGACGTCGCGCTCCAGGCTGTGGCCTTCCCAGAGGTCGAACACGCCCTTGTTCATCACGCAGAATCCGGCGTTGATGCGGTGCTCGGGCAGCACCGGCTTCTCGCGGAAGGCGCGCACCCGGCCCTCGCGGTCGCTCTCGATGGTGCCGTATTGCGAGCGCAGCGGCACGTTGGTGATGCTGACGAGCCCGTCATGGCCGCGATGGAAGTCGCACAGCTTGGCGAGGTTCACGTCGCAGAGCCCGTCCGAATAGGTGACGAAGAACTCGTCGCCGAGCCGGTCCTTGCACAGGCGCACGCGGTCGCCGGTATCCGACTCGTCGCCGGTGTCGACGAGCTCGACGTTCCAGCCCATGTTGCGGCCGGCGAAGTAGTCGAGGATGATCTCCTTGCGGTAGCCGAGCGACAGCACGAAGTCCGTTACGCCCTGGTTGGCGAAGATCTGCATCACCCTCATGATGATCGGCTTGCCGCCGATGGGCATCATCGGCTTGGGCAGATAGTCGGTATAGGGATAGGCGCGGGTGCCGCGGCCGCCTGCGAGAATGAGCACTTTCACGGGTCATGCCCCCTTGATGTTCGATTGAACGGTGTGCCGGACGGCCCGCTCGCGGAGCCTTGCCGGCTGGATGACCCCTCCCCGCCCGCAGGACGGCCACCGATCGCGGCCCTCTCGCGGGAACGTCGCTCGGCCAAGATCGCCTGGCCAAGGTCATTTGGCCAAGGTCTCGCGGCCAAGATCACCTGAGCAAGCTTTCTCGGCCCAAGATCACTCGGCCCAAGATCACTCGGCCGCGGCGCGCTCGTCCGCCGGCCTGTTGTGGGCGGCTCCCGCGCCGATCTCGGCGGAGAACCAGTCGATCGTGTCCCGCAGGCCCGCCTCCAGCACGGTGTCGGGGGTCCAGCCGAGCAGCTCCGTGGCCCGCCCGATATCTGGGCAGCGCCGGCGCGGATCGTCCACCGGCAGCGGCCTCAGCACCACCGGGGACGCCGAGCCGGTGAGCGCCTTCACCAGCTCCGCGAGGCCGACCATGCTCATCTCGCCGGGGCAGCCGAGATTGACCGGCCCGGCATCGTCGTCCTCCAGCTTCATCAGCCGCGCCAGTCCGTCCACGAGGTCGGCGACGTAGCAGAAGGAGCGTGTCTGCGAGCCGCTGCCGTAGACGGTCATCGGCTCGCCGGAGAGGGCCTGGCAGATCATGTTGGACACGACGCGCCCGTCATCGGCCCTCATGCGCGGACCGTAGGTGTTGAAGATACGTGCCACACGCACAGATACCCGTCCAGACCGTGCGAAGTCGAAGCAGAGCGTCTCGGCGGCCCGTTTTCCCTCGTCGTAGCAAGCCCTTGGCCCGGTCGGGTTGACGTGGCCCCAGTAGTCTTCGCGCTGCGGATGCACCTCTGGATCCCCATAGATCTCCGAGGTCGAGGCCTGGAGGAAGCGGGCGCGGGCGCGCTCGGCGAGCCGCAGCAGGTGCAGCGTGCCGGTGACGCAGGTCAGCAGCGTGTGCTCGGGGTTCGTCTGGTAATGCGGCGGCGAGGCCGGGCATGCGAGGTTGAACACCCGCCGGATCTGGCCGGCGTGCCGCGTCAGCGCGGTCGGCAGCGGGTCGACGATGTCGGCCTCGATGAAGGAGAAGCGCGGATCGCGCGCCAGCGTGCGCATGTTCTCCGGGCGCCCGGTGCAGAAGCTGTCGAGCCCGATGACCCTGTGCCCCTCGGCCAGCAGCAGATCGCAGAGATGCGAGCCGAGAAACCCGGCGGAGCCGGCCACCAGAACGATGTCGGGGGAAACGCCATTCATCACGCAAACCTCTTCGCGGCACGGGGCCCCCTCCTCGGGGCCGGCGCCGGAGCGCGCGATCCCGTCCCATCCCCGGCCGGCGCCGTTATCCGCGCCTTGCCCGATCGTCCGCCGGCCCGTCGCGGGCCGTTTCAGCCCGCCATGCGGGCCGCGACCACGCCTTCCGGCAGGAACCAGCCGAGCGGGAACGGCAGGCGTCCGCGCCCGCCGCGCATCAGGAAGCGCCAGGCGGTGTAGGCGATGAGGGCGAGGTCGAAGCGCAGGCCGCGCACGCCGATGTAGAGGATGTCGTTGGCGACCCTCAGGCGGGCATGCTCGACGGAATCCACGATGCCGCAATAGCCGACCACCTGGGCGAGGCCGGTCATGCCCGGCCGCACCGCGTGGCGGCGGTGATAGGTCGGCACCACGGTCTCGTAGGGCACGCCGAGCACATGCAGCCCTACCGGATGCGCGCGCGGCCCGACGAGGGACATGTCCCCCGCGAGCACGTTGAGGAGCTGCGGCAGCTCGTCGATGCAGTAGCGGCGCAGCACGTCGCCGATGGGGGTCATCCGGGCGTGATGGTCGCGCGGGTCGCCGATGGCGGCGGCGTCGCGCGGCGCGCCGGTCATCGTGCGGAACTTGAAGATCGAGAAGACATGCCCGTCGCGGCCGTGGCGGGGCTGCCGGAAGAACACCGGGCCGGGGCTCGTCGCCTTCACCGCGAGCGCCGCGACGATCAGCAGCGGCGACAGCAGCAGGAGGATCGACAGCGCGCCGACGACGTCGAGCGCACGCTTGGCCGCCGCCTCGAGGGCGCGCCCGCGCGCATCGCGGGAGCGGCGGGCCCAGCCCGGAACCGAGGTGCCGGTTGCGGTGAGCGCGGCGAGTACGGTTTCGCGCGGCAGCGCGTGTGCGGATGCGAAGCGAAGGGCCGGCCCGACGGTGACTTCAGCCATCTAAGCGTCCTCTCGGGAAGCCGAGCGCCTCCAGCCGCCCTGGCGCCGTTGCCATGGTTAAAAAATCGTTATCAAAGCCCTTCATTGCTGGCAAGGGACCTAATTCAGTCCTGATGGGAAGCTGGGGAGAAGCTGCCTCGAAGGACATTGCTGTCGCTAAGTAGTCGTCCTCGAGGGGGCGCCGGCGGACGCGTGGAGGCGCCGATTTCATCTTCCCGCAGCGTATCGATGAAACAACGCGCAGCACCTGCATCGATGGGATGCACGTAAAGCGGGGTTTCGATCGTATGGCCGGCGGGTGAAAGCCGAACCCGTGCCGCGACCTCGCCGGGAGCGGGTGTCGCCTGTGCGCCGCAGCACGAATCGTGCGCGGATCGCCGTCCACGCCTTGCCGATCCCATCCTCGTGGGGGGGGCGGCGCCTCACTGGAGGGCGCGTGCGAGGGCCTCCACCACCCTATCGACATCGCCGGCCGTCATGGTCGCGCGCAGGGGCAGCATCAGGCCGGCGCCGGCGAGATGCTCGGAGACCGGCAGCGGCCGTCCGGCGCCGTAGGGCGCGAGATGCCCGATCGCGCCGGGTGTCGGAAAGAACGGCCGGCACCCGATTCTCTCCTCCCCGAGGCGCGCCACGATCTCGTCGCGCGGCGGCGCGTCCGGCGGCAGCAGCACGGGAAACATCCAGTGGTCGCGCAGCGTCCCCGCGCGGCCTCCCTGGGGGCGGATTCCGGCGGGCAGGCGCTCGCGGTAGCGCGCGTCGAGCGCCGTGCAGGCGGCGAGGATGGAATCCGCCCGTTCCGCCTGCCCGCAGAGGATGGCGCAGGCGAGGTTGGTGAGCCGGTAGTTGTAGCCGAGCCGGCGGTAATGCGTGCCGCCGCCCAGGCTCCCTGCCATGCCGAGGCCGTGGGCGCGCAATTCCGTCGCGATCTCCGCGAGATCGGGGTCGTCGACGAGGAGCGCGCCGCCCTCCCCGCAGGTCAGCGTCTTGTTGTGGAAGAAGGAGTGCATCGTCAGCGTCGCGGCCTCTGCGACGGGCCGGCCGCCGTAGAGGGCGAGCGGCGCGTGGGCCGCGTCGGCGACGAGGGCGATGCCCGCCGGCCGGGCGAGCGCGGCCAGCCCATCCATGTCGCAGGGCAGGCCGAAGAGATGGACCGGCATGATCGCGCGGGTGCGCGGGGTGATCGCCGCCGCGACGGCCTCCGGGGACAGGCACCAGGTCTCGGGATCGACATCGGCGAAGACCGGCGTGGCGCCCGCGTGCAGCACGGCGTTGGCGCTGGCGACGTAGGTCATGCCCGGCACGACCACCTCGTCCCCCGCTCCGATCCCCAGGGCCGCCAGGGCGACATGCAGCGCCGCCGTGCCCGAGGAGAGCGTGATCGCCCGCCGCGTGCCGTTGCGCGCGGCCCAGAGCGTCTCGAAGCGGTCGCGGAACGGGCCGGACGGGCCGAACTCGCCGTCGGCGAGCGCCTGGGCGGCATAGGCGCGCTCGCGCCCGGAGAGGTCGGGCACCGAGAGCGGGACGCCGGCATCTGCATCCGGCGTCGGCGCGGGGCGGGGCGCGATGCCTGCGGTGGGGGTCATCGCGCGGGAATCCCCCTCCCGGAGGCCAGGGCGCCGACCGCCGCGGCCGCCGGAGCCGGGCCGGCGATCAGCCCCTCGTAGGCGCCGGCGAGCGCGTCCCAGCCGAAGCTCCGGGCCTGCGCGCGGCAGGCGGCGCGCGTCTGCGGGTGCCCGGCGAGCTCGGCCGCCCGCACCACGGCATCGGCGAGGCCGGCGACGTTGACCGCCGCGCCCCGGACCGATCCGGGATCGAACAGGAAGCCCGTCCGGCCCTCGCTCACGATGTCGGGGATGCCGCCGTGGCGGGCCCCGACCACGGGCGTGCCGGCGGCGAGCGCCTCGATCAGCACGTTGCCGAGGGCCTCCCAGATCGCCGGGTTCACGCAGACCGTCGCCCCCGCGTAGAGGGCCGGCAGATCCTCGACCCGGCCGACGCCGAGGATTTCGACGCGCCCGCGCAGGCTCTCCGGCAGGGCCTCGGCGATCCCCGCGCGGACGGCGTCGCCCGCCTTGCCCGAATAGATCAGGCGGGCGCCGGGCAGGCGTTCGGCGATGGCCGGGAAAGCGCGGGCCAGCAGCAGCGCGCCCTTGCGGGGCTCGTCGGCATCGCCGGTGAACAGGATGCGCGGCTCGGCCGGCGCGGGGACGTCGATCTCGAAGGGGGCGGTCTCCGTCGGCGAGGGCAGGAGATGGCCCGCGACCCCGTAATCGCGCGCGAGCGCCTCCTTGGCGAAATGCGAGAGCACCGCCACGGCGTCCGACCGGCGCACCGCCTGCCGGAACAGCAGCCCGTCGAGAGGGATGCGCCGGAAATAGCGCCGCACCGGGATGCCGGTGCACTGGAAGACGAGGCGGAAGCGGGCCCCCGCGCGCCGCGCCGCCAGGGCGCCGGCGGCATCGTGGTAGTTCAGGCAGTGGACCGCCTCGAACCCTTCCGTGGCCAGGAGCCGGGCGAGGTCGAGCCCGAACAGGTGGAAGCCGTTGAACCAGCGGCCGGCGATCGGCGAAGGCGGGTTGCGGCGGGGCAGGATCAGCCGCTCGACCGCGCCCTCGCGCTCGCTGCGCGCCCGCGTGCCGGGGGCGCTGGTGACGACCGTGACCCGGTGCCCGCGCGCGGCGAGGCGGTGCGACAGGTCGTGGAGCAGCCGCTCGGACCCGCGCCGGACCTCCGGCCATGCCGTGGGATGGGTGACGGCGATCCGCAAAGGGGGCCTCTGGCGCTCCGGTTGCCGGGGGATCAGAGCACCAGCGCCCGGAAGCGCAGGCTGCCGTAGAGGAGCGAGAGGCTCATCACCAGCATGCGCGGCAGATGCGCGAGCACCCGTCCCGCATGGGCCGCGAGCACCCTCGGATCGAGGGATCCCGTGCGCTGGATGCCGCGCGCCAGCAGCGCCAGCGGCAACAGCGCCAGCAGCCACGGCTTCCACGCCACGGCGGCCAGCGCGAGGAGCGCGGCGGCGTAGATCGCCATCATCGGCGGGTAGAAGAACAGCTTCGCCGTCAGCAGCGCGTCGCGCAGCTCGGGATGGCGCTGCACCAGGGCGGGCAGCAGGAACAGGCGCGTCGGCTCCAGCACCCATTGCAGCAGCGGCTGGTTCTCGATCTCGTGGCGCATCACCGCCTCGGGCACGAAGCGGCGGGCATGGCCGGCCTTGATCACCCGCCAGGCGAGGTCGGTGTCGGCGCATTCCGTCGCCCGGTCGAGGGGATCCTTGAAGGACAGGCTCTCGTCGAATCCGCCGAAGGCGCGGAAGATGCCCGTGCGCATGAGCATGTTGGCGGTGGGGAAGGTCGGGTGCTCGCTCGCCGTCACGAAGGTGAGCTTCGAGCTCAGCGTGGCGCTCTGCTCGGGCTTGGGCAGCACCGGGCCGGTGGCGAAGGCCACCGCAGGGTCCTCGAAGGCCGACAGGCCCCGCTCCAGCCATTGCGGCTCGGGCCGGCAGTCGCTGTCGGTGAAGGCGATGACGGGCCCGCGCGCGGCGGCGACGCCCCGGTTGCGGGCCGGCGCCGGCCCGCGGTCCCGCTCCATCCGCAGGCAGCGGATGTCCAGTCCCCGGCTCCGCGCCTCCGCGCAGACGGCGGCGATGTCGTCGCGCGAGACGTTGTCCACCACCACGACCTCGAACCGGGCGAGGCCGAGGCTCTGCGCCGCCAGTGCCTCCAGGCATTCGGCGAGGAGCGCCTTGCGGTCCTTCACCGAGATGACGACGCTGACCTCGGGGCCGCCGGCCGGCAAGGAGGCTTGATCCTCGGGGGCTTGGTCCTCGGTCATCGCGGCGCTCCTGACGATCGCGTCGGCCTCAACAAGACGTTCCATCGGCCGGGATCATCCGGCCGCCGCTCGTCCGTCCCACCGGTCTCGCCACCGGCCATACGGGACGGTCTCAGAGGCGTCCGTGCAATAATGCACATAGTCCGGCGAGGCGGACGCATTCCGAATGCAGTGTTGGCCGGCGCCGGCCTCGGTGGCGCGCCGGGCGTGACTTGATGCGCGTGCCGCTCCGCCGAGACGGAGGCACCCCGTCGCCTTGAGGCCTCGACCGTCTGTTTGGAAGATCAAGCATCGATTGCCTCGCTACGCCATTCGATACTCGGTGGCAATTGGTGTTTGCGACGCAAAATACGCTCCCGGTCTGCGGGACCTCCGCGCGCGACGGAGCGGCGCGCTCGGGGCCTTCGACTTATCAACAACTCGTCTCGGCGCCCCCCCCCCCCCCCGCGCGGAGGCGGCGCGAAGGGGCTGTGGAGGCGCCGTACCGGATCGGGCCGGCCCCGCGCGGGCCGCCGTTAGCGGCGCATTAAGCATGCCGCTTTACTTTTCGCTCATGTCATCGACGCGCCATCCCTCTCCTCTGCGACGGCTCGCCACGGGCGTTTGCGTCCTCGCGGGCTGTCTCGCGCAGTCTTCCGGGGTCGGCGCCGAGACGCTGGAGACGGCGCTGGCGCGGGCCTATTCGAGCAACCCGCAGCTCAACGCCAACCGCGCCGGCGTGCGCGCCACCGACGAGAACGTGCCGGCAGCCCTCGCCGGCTATCGGCCGACGGTCAATGTCAGCGCCGATATCGGCGTCTCGACATTCGAGGGCACGCTGAGCCGGCAATTCTACAAGGAGACCACGCTTCCGGGCGGGGCGGGGATCACGATCAACCAGACGCTGTTCAACGGATTTCAGACGGACAACAACACGCGGCGCGCGGAATCGACGGTGTTCAGCCAGCGGGAGACGCTGCGGGGCACGGAGATGACGGTGCTCTACAGCGCCGTGCAGGCCTATATGAGCGTGCTGTCGGACACGGCCACGCTGGAGCTGCGCCGCAACAACGTCGAGGTGCTGGAGGAACAGCTCCGCCAGACCCGCGAGCGCTTCAAGATCGGCGAGGTGACGCGCACCGACGTGGCGCAGTCCGAGGCGCGGCTCGCCGGCGCGCGGGCGGATGTGGGCGCGGCGGAGGCGCAGCTGCGCTCCAGCATCGGCCTGTACCGCCAGTTCATCGGCGTGGAGCCGCGCCAGCTCGCCCCCGGCCGCCCCCTCGACCGTTTCGTGCCGGTGAGCCTCGACGCCTCCGTCGATATCGGCCTCAAGGAGCATCCGGCGATCATCTCCGCCCTGCACAACGTCGATTCGACGGAGGCGCAGGTGAAGGTGCTGGAGGGCGCGCTGATGCCGAACGTGAGCCTCCAGGGCTCCGTCCAGCAGCGCTACGACCAATCCTTCGCGAATTCGAACGGCTACACCGCGCAGATCGTCGGCCGCCTGACGGTTCCGATCTACGAGGGCGGGCAGACCTACGCGCAGATCCGTCAGGCGAAGGAGCTGGCCGGCCAGGCCCGCATCCAGGTCGAGCAGAGCCGCGACCAGGTGCGCTCAGGGATCGTGGCCGCCTGGGGCCAGCTCGAATCGGCCAAGGCGCGGGTGATCGCCTCGCAGGCGCAGGTGCAGGCCAACGAGGTGGCCCTGAACGGCGTGCGCGAGGAGGCCTATGTCGGCCAGCGCACGACCCTCGACGTCCTGAACGCGCAGCAGGAGCTTCTCAACGCCCGCGTGGCGCTGATCACGGCCCAGCGCGACCGGGTGATCTATTCCTACGGCGTCGTCCAGGCGGTCGGCCGGCTGACGGCGCGCTACACGGAGCTGCGCGTCGCGGCCTACAGCCCGAAGACGCATTACGATCAGGTCAAGGACCTCTGGTACGGCCTGCGGACGGCCGACGGCCGATAGAGGTCCGTGCCTTAGCGGTCGGAGGGCGTGGGCTTGGCGGCGCCGGCGCGCATGTCGCTCACCATGTGACGGATCCCCTGCTCGAAGGCGGCGAGCGAGAAGACCGTGACCGCGACCACGACGAGGGCGGAGACCAGCGTGCGGGCGGTGGCGATGTCGAGAGCGACGTGTTCCATGACGGCGTGTCCCAGGGTGTAGCCGGGCCCGGAAATCCCTCGGGTCCCGCGTGACCCCGCCAATCTGGCCCCGGCCGCCGCATCGCACCACTACCGGAATGCGCCATGCAGCCATGCAGGACGGAACGCGCGCCATGTGCGTCCGCGCACAGTGTTCGGCAGCGGTTCGGGCTCGCGATCCCAAGAAGACCGCCCTCGGCGGCTTCCGCGCCCGGATGTCGTTAAGGAAAGCTTGCCGCCGAATACTGGGTCCGGCGCCGGGAGCACGACGCCGGACCGTCCGTCATCCGAACAGGATCAGCGCCTTGGAGAGCGTGATCCAGATGCCCCAGGCGATCGGGATGCCGACCACCGCCCAGGCCGCGGCGGCGGCCGGCGTCAGGCCGCCGCGTCCGATGCCGAAGGAGCCGGAGGGGCCGGCGGCCGTCCCCGCGCCCTTCGCCTGGAGCGCCGCGACGTCGGCGTCCGTCATGAACCAGCGGTCCTTGAGGGGGCGGATCAGGAGGTTGGCGACGAAGCCGAGCGCCAGCATCCCGGCGAGGATGTACAGGGTGCCGTCGTAGAGCTTGGCCCCGCCGATGCCGGCATCGACCTGCGCCTGGCGGATGTAGTTGACCACCACCGGCCCGACGATGCCCGCCGTCGACCAGGCGGTGAGCAGCCGGCCGTGGATGGCGCCGACGAACTGCGTCCCGAAGATGTCGGCGAGATAGGCCGGCACCGTGGCGAAGCCGCCCCCGTACATCGACAGGATGACGCACATCGCGAGCACGAACAGCGCCTGCGCGCCGTGATTGGCGGCCCAGGGCGCGCCGGCATAGAGCGCGATGCCCAGCGCGAAGAAGATCGCGTAGGTGAGCTTCCTCCCGAGCTTGTCCGACATCGAGGCCCAGAAGAAGCGCCCGCCGATGTTGAACAGCGACAGGAGCCCGACGAAGCCGGCGGCGATGGCCGCGACCCTCGCCTTCTGCCCAGCGTCGAGGGCGGAGAAGGCGAGGCCGGGCTCTCCGATCAGCTTGCCGCCGAAGATCTCCTGGAGCATCGGCGAGGCGATGCCGATGACGCCGATGCCGGCCGAGACGTTGAGGCACAGCACCGCCCAGATCAGCCAGAACTGGACCGTCTTGTGGGCGTCGTCGAGATGCACGTTGCGGCTGGTGATCATGCCGGCCTTGGCGACGGGGGCGCTCCAGCCCTCCGGCTTCCAGCCGTTCGGCGGCACCCGGTAGCCGAGGGCCCCGGCGGTCATGAACACGGCATAGACCGCCGCCATGACGAGGAAGGTCTGCCAGACGCCGACGGAATCGGCGGTCTTGAACCGGTCCATCAGCAGCGCGGCGAGCGGGGAGCCGATGAGCGCGCCGCCGCCGAAGCCCATGATCGCCATGCCGGTGGCCATGCCGCGCCGGTCGGGGAACCACTTGATCAGGGTGGAGACCGGCGAGATGTAGCCGAGCCCGAGGCCGATGCCGCCGATGACGCCGGAGCCGAGCCACATCATCCAGAGCTGGTGGGTGACGATGCCGACCGCCGAGATCGCCATGCCGCCGCACCAGCAGAGCGCCGCCGCGAGCCCCGCCTTGCGCGGACCCGCCCGCTCCAGCCAGCCGCCGAACACCGCCGCGGAGGCGCCGAGGAAGACGAAGAACAGCGTGTACATCCAGCCGAGATCCGCCACGCGCCAGTCGCAGGTGGTGGTGAACAGGGCCGTGACCAGCGTCATGTCCGGGCAGGTCTTCGACTGGGTGATGCCGATGGCGCGCGAGAGCGGCAGCCAGAACACCGAGAAGCCGTAGGCCATGCCGATGCACAGATGGATCGCGAGCGCCGCCGGCGGCACCAGCCAGCGGTTGAAGCCGGGTTTGGCGACGATGCGCTCGCGCGACAGGAAGGACGGTTCCGCGGCGCCCGCGGCGGGCGCTTCGGTGATGCTGGCGCTCATGCTCCCTCCCTGGCCGCCGGCCTGTCAGCGGCCGTTCGGTTAGGCGCCCAGCCTAGCGGGGGAAAGCGGCGGGTCCAGCCCGCCGACGCTCAAGGCGACGGATTAATTCGTTTTGTCACACGTAGCGGCCGGCGATCCTCACGCGAAGATCACCCCCGCCCGATCCGCCGCGCGCCCGCGAAGCGGTTGAGGAAGCGCGGCTCCTTCTCCGGCGCGATGCGGATGGCGAGATGCAGGGTGCCGTTCTCCTCCATCCTTCGGTCGAGCACCTCGGCATTCTCGTAGAGCCAGTGCAGGGCGGCGCCGTCCTCGGGGGGCAGGATCACTGCGAAGGTCGAGCGCGCCCGCGCGATCCTCGCCTCGATCCGGGCGGTGAGCGCCGGCAGCCCCTCCCCCGTCAGCGCCGAGACCAGCACCGGGGCGCTGCCGTCCCGGTCGGAGCGCGCGCCTCCGCCCTGCCCGCTGAGGTTGAACAGCCGGGTGCGCTCGGCCTCGTCGAGGAGGTCGGCCTTGTTCCAGACCTCGATGACGCGCTCGGCGCTGTCCTCGATGCCGAGCTCGCGCAGCACCTCGCCGACATCCTCGGCCTGGGCCTCGGTGTCGCCGTGGGAGACATCGCGCACATGCAGCAGGATGTCGGCCTCGATCACGTCTTCCAGCGTCGCCCGGAAGGCCGCGATCAGCGAGGTCGGCAGGTCCGAGATGAAGCCCACCGTGTCGGAGAGGATCACCGTCTCGCCATGCGGCAGCTTGGTGGCGCGGGCCGTCGGGTCGAGGGTGGCGAAGAGCATGTCCTGCGCGAGCACCTTCGCCTGCGTCAGGACGTTGAAGAGCGTCGACTTGCCGGCATTGGTGTAGCCGACGAGCGCCACGATCGGATACGGCACCCGCGCTCGGCTCTGCCGGTGCAGGCCGCGCGTGCGGGAGACCGAATCGAGATCGCGCTCGATGCGGGTCATGCGCTCCTGGATCATCCGGCGGTCCGCCTCGATCTGGGTCTCGCCGGGGCCGCCGAGGAAGCCGAAGCCGCCGCGCTGGCGTTCCAAGTGGGTCCAGGACCGCACCAGCCGGCTCCGTTGATACGCGAGATGCGCGTGCTCGACCTGGAGCGTGCCCTCGCGGGTGGAGGCGCGGCGCCCGAAGATCTCCAGGATCAGCCCGGTGCGGTCGATGACCTTGGCGCCCCAGGCCTTCTCGAGGTTGCGCTGCTGCACCGGCGAGAGCGCGCAGTCCATCACCACGAGGCCGATCTCCTCGGCCGCGATCAGCCCGGCGATCTCATCGACCCGGCCCTTGCCGAGGTAGGTCGAGGGCCGGATCTTCGGCAGGGAGAGCGCCATCGCCTGCGTCACGTCGAGATCGATGGCGGCGGCCAGGCCCACGGCCTCGTCGAGCCGCGCGTCGACGGAGCGCGACGGCACTGGCCTGCCCTGCCCCGCGAGTCCCGTCGCGGGGCGTGCCGGATAGGGGCCGACGACGAGGGTCCGGGTGGAGGCGGCGATCTCGCCCTCGGGCGCGGCCTGCGCCTGGAGCCGGGCCTCGCCGGGGGTGAGGGGTTCGGTCATTCAGCCTTCGCGATGGACGCATGTCCCGGCCGGAATCGGGCGACGGCGCCTCCCCCGCGAGGGAGCGCCGTTCGCGGGCGGCCGGGCGTTCTTTTTCCGTCTCACGCCTTCTCGGGCGCGGTCTCGTCGGGCTCGAAGAGCTGGACGGGGTGGCCGGGCATGATGGTCGAGATCGCGTGCTTGTAGACGAGCTGCGAGTGGCCGTCCCGGCGCAGAAGGACGCAGAAATTGTCGAACCAGGTCACGACGCCCTGGAGCTTGACGCCGTTGACGAGGAAGATCGTGAGCGGGATCTTGTTCTTGCGGACGTGGTTGAGAAACGTGTCCTGAAGGTTCTGTGCGCGTTCGCCCGCCATTTCTTGTTGTCCTTCGTGGTCCTGTCCCGGCACCCGTGGATGCGACCGGAAGCGGTCGCCGGGCCCGGACTTCTCCTCTTGAGCCGATCTTACGCGCCCCGGTCGGCCGCATCGGCTTTTGCATTACGCAGGCGATCGCGCCGCGATGCAAGGGGCGGCATGCGACGGGGCGGCCCCTTCCGTCACGGCCCGATGCCGAGCGACTTCAGTTTCCTGTGCAGGGCAGAGCGCTCCATGCCGATGAACTCGGCGGTTCGCGAGATGTTGCCCGAGAACCGCGCGATCTGCGCCACGAGATATTCCCGCTCGAAGATCTCGCGGGCCTCGCGCAGCGCCAGGCTCATCAGCTTCTCGCCGCCCGCCCCGTTCGGGGTGGTCGGCACCAGCGTGCCGATCTCGGTGGGCAGCATCTCGGAGGTGACCTCGAGGTCCGGGTCGGCCGAGGTGAGGATCATCAGCCGCTCCACGTTGTTGCGGAGCTGGCGGATGTTGCCCGGCCAGTCGTGCGACTGGAGCACCGCCATGGCGTCCTCGGCGATGCGTCGGCGCGGCAGGCCGGTGGAGGCCGAGATCTGGTCCATGAAGAAGGAGATCAGCTCCGGCACGTCCTCGCGGCGCTCGGCGAGCGCCGGCACCCGGATCGGCACCACCGAGAGGCGGTGGAACAGGTCCTCGCGGAAGCGCCCCGCCGCGATCTCCTCGGCGAGGTCCCGCGAGGAGGAGGAGATGATGCGCACGTCCACATGCACGCGGGTGGTGCCGCCGACGCGCTGGAAGTTCTGGTCCACGAGGACGCGCAGGATGCGGTTCTGGGTCTCGCGGGGCATGTCCGCGACCTCGTCGATGTAGAGCGAGCCGCCATGGGCCTCCTCCAGCGCGCCGACGCGCCGGACCCGGCCCTCGCCGGCCTCCACGCCGAACAGCTCGGCCTCCATGTTGTCGGGGGTGATCGTCGCCGCGTTGATGACCACGAACGGCCCGTTCGCCCGGCTCGACGTGGCGTGCAGCGTGCGCGCGGAGAGTTCCTTGCCGGAGCCCGGCGCGCCCGAGATCATCACGCGGGCATTGGTCGGCGCCACCCGCTCCACCGTCTGGCGGAGCTGGTTGACGGCGACCGACCCGCCGACGAGCCGGCTCGCCTGGCCGGAGCGGGTCTTGAGGTCCTTGACCTCGCGCTTGAGCCGGGAGGCTTCCAGCGCCCGCTCGGCCACGAGGATCAGGCGGTCGGCCTTGAACGGCTTCTCGATGAAGTCGTAGGCGCCCGACTTGATCGCCGAGACGGCGGTCTCGATGTTGCCGTGGCCGGAGATCATCACCACCGGCAGGTCGGGATGGCCGGCCTTGATGAGGTCGAGCACCTGGAGCCCGTCGAGGCGGGAGCCCTGGAGCCAGATGTCGAGGAAGACGAGGTGCGGGCGGCGCGATTCGATCGCGGCGAGCGCGTCGTCCGACGAGCCGGCGGTGCGGGTGCGGTGGCCCTCGTCGTCGAGGATGCCCGCCACGAGGTCGCGGATGTCGGCCTCGTCGTCGACGATCAGGATATCGGCGCTCATCGCATCATCTCCGGCAGCATCTCCTCGTCGGGCGCCTCTTGGGGAGCGCCCTTCCCGTCCGTCGTCGGCGCGGGCTTGGCCTCGCCTGTGCCCTGCGCCGCCTTGACGGCGGCCTCGTCGTGGCCGAGCTCGCGCGGCACGCGCAGGCGCACGCGCCCGCCCCGCCCAGCAGGGTTGTCGTTCAACTCGAGCCCCCCGCCATGCTCCTCGAGCACCTTGCTGACGATGGCGAGGCCGAGCCCCGTGCCGCCCTCGCGGGTCGTCATGTAGGGCTCCAGCAGGCGCTGGCGCCCCTCTGCGGGAAATCCCTTGCCGTTGTCGGTGACATCGATCACCGCGAAGCCGTCGTCGATGGAGAGCGCGAGGTCGACGCGGCCCTTGCCGCCGTCCTTCGTGAGCTCCTCCTCGGGCACGGCGGCCACCGCCTCGACGGCGTTCTTGAGGATGTTGGTCAGCGCCTGCGACAGCAGCCGGATGTCGAAGGCGGCGGTGACGCGCTCGTTGCCGCCGACGCCGTGGGCCGAGAAGCCGAAATCGAGATCCGGATGCGCGACCCGCATCATGAACAGGTTCTGCTTGGCGATCTCGGTGAGGTCCTGCTCGGCGATCGCGGGTTTCGGCATGCGCGCGAAGGACGAGAACTCGTCCACCATGCGCTTGATCTCGTCGACCTGGCGGACGATCGTCGCCGTGCACTGGTCGAACACCTCCTTGTCGGTGGTGATGACCTTGCCGTACTTGCGCCGGATGCGCTCGGCCGAGAGCTGGATCGGGGTCAGCGGGTTCTTGATCTCGTGGGCGATGCGGCGCGCCACGTCCGCCCAGGCCGAGGTGCGCTGCGCCGAGACGAGATCGGTGATGTCGTCGAGCGTCACCACGAAGCCGCGCGCTTGCCCTTGAGCCTGCTCCGTCGTGATCCGCACCGTGACGGTGCGCTCGCGCCCGTCGCGGGTGAGCTGGATCTGCTGCTGGAGCGCGCGCTGGCGCCCCTCGCCTTCCGGCAGCAGGGGCGCGAGCTCGGGCACGGCCTCGGTGAGGGGGCGGCCGATCAGCTCCTCTGCGCTCAGTCCCAGCATGCGCATCGCGCCGGGATTGGCGATCGTCACCTGCCCCGCCGCGTCGACGCCGATGACGCCGGGCGAGACGCCCGAGAGCACGGCCTCCGTGAAGCGGCGGCGGCGGTCGATGAGGTCGCTCGCGGCGGTGAGCCCGTCATGCTGGCGGCGCAGCTCCTGGGTCATCTTGTTGAAGCTGGCGCCGAGATGCGCGAGGTCGCCGTCGCTCTTCCGGGCCGGCACCTGCGCGTAGAAATTGCCCGAGGCGACCTGGTCGGCGGCGTTGATGAGGCGGCGGATCGGGGCAACGAAGCGGTTGGCGAAGTTCAGCCCGAACCACACCGCCGAGAGCAGCGCGATCAGCGCGATCAGCACGAAGACCGAGGCGAAGGCGACCTGGATGTTCCGGCGCAGCGCGTCGTAGGCGAGGTACTCGGCGGCGGCCGCGCGCGAGACGCCGGGGAAGTCGATGGCGAGCTGGCTGACCTCGCGCTGCACCAGCAGCACGGCGTTGTCGTAGGCCGGCATGCGCAGCATCGCCGCGAAGACCCGGCCCTCCGTCGGCAGCAGGCAGACTGGATCGGGGGAGTTGCCGGCCTCCTCGAAGGCGGCCGCCGAGGGCACGCGGGTCTCCTTGAGGATGTCGATCTTGGCGCGCGCCACCACCATGTCCGGCCCGCGCATGAGCTGGGCGACGGGCAGCCCCAGATTGGTGGCGCGGGTGGTCAGGAAGCTCTCGAACCACTCCCGGTTGGCGTCGAAGTTCGGCCGCGCGCGGGTGAGGTCGTCGCCCAGGATGCGGATCTCGCGGGCGAGGCTCTGGCACTGGTTCTCCAGATAGGCGTCGGCCACCTCGACGGATTTGAGGGTCACGTCGCGGACCCGGTCGGTGAAGCCGAGCGACAGGCCGCGATCGAGCGTGACAGAGGCGACCACCGCGAGCAGGATCGTCGGCAGGATCGCGATCAGGCTGAACAGGCCGACGATGCGGGTATGCAGCCGCGCCACCGCCGCGTTCGCCCGGCGCGCGTGCAGGAAGACCCGCGCCTCCCAGGCGATGACGACCACGAGCCCGACCACCAGCACGACGTTGATGCCGAGCAGCGTCAGCCCGATCGTCGGGGTGGGCGTGACCTTGATGACGCCGGCGAGCACCAGGAAGGTGCCGATGGCGCAGACGAGCGCGGTGCCGACCACCACCGCGCCGATCCCGCCCGGCCCGCGCGGGCCGGGTTTCAGCGCGGTCTCGCCGTCGCCCACGGGCTCCTCGGCCGCCGGCGCGAGGATATCCCCGGTCCGGGATTCCCCGGTCCGCTGGTCGTCCGGCCGCTGTGCTCGTCGCAGAAAGCGCATGCGTGATGCAGGGTCACAACAGTGTGGCGAAATTAATACGAATCCTGCCGCATTCGCCCTTCTGTTTCCGGCTCGCGAGGGGTGTCAGAAGGGCGATCCTCCTTCGCGATCGCCCTTGCGGCGGCCGGACTGCGCCCCCGGTCATGGTCATGGTCTTGCCGCCCATGCGCATGGCGATGCGGCCCTGGAAGCGCGCGCCCGCCGGCACGAATCGCGCGCTCGCCACGCACGGGCTGCGACCCTCGCAGACGATGTCGAAGGTCGTCGCCTCCCCTCCCCGCACGGGCAGAGCGTGACGGCCTTCCTCGCGGAGGCGGCGCCTCGACTCGGGGCGGCCGGCGTGATCCAAGCCGCCTCAGAGCCCGGACCGGAGCCGCCGATCCCGTGAGCGACGCGTTCGCCATCGCCGTCAGGACGCCCTACGACTGGCCGGCGATCCATGCCTTCCTCGCGGGCCGCGCCATTCCCGGCATCGAGGCGGCGCCGGAGGGGCGCTATCTGCGCAGCGTCGTCCTCGACGACCGCCCCGGACGGCTCGCGGTGGAGCCCGATGCGGGCGCGGCCTGCACGGCGCTCACCGTCACCCTGTCCCTTGCCGGAAGCACGGCCGAGGCGGCGGCGCGGCTGCGTCGCCTCTTCGATGCGGAGGCCGACCCGGTGGTGATCGGGGCGCATCTGTCCCGCGACGCGCTGCTGGCGGAACTGGTCGCGGCGCGCCCTGGCCTGCGGGTGCCGGGCGCCTGGGACGGGTTCGAGATGGCGGTGCGCGCCATCCTCGGCCAACAGGTCTCGGTGAGCGCGGCGACCCGCCTCGCCGGGCGTCTGGTCGCCGCCTTCGGCACGCAGCTGCCCCCGCATCTCGCCGGACCGGACGGCATCACCCATCTCTTCCCGGCGCCCGAGCGGCTGGCCGAGGCCGACATCGCCTCGGCGCTCGGCATGCCCGGCGCCCGCGCCGGGGCGATCCGCAGCCTGGCCCAGGCGCTCTGCGACACGCCGGACCTGCTCGATCCCGGCCGGGGGCTCGCCGAGGCGGTGGCGCGGCTCAAGGCGCTGAAGGGCATCGGCGAATGGACGGCGCAGTACATCGCCATGCGGGCGCTGCGCGAGGCGGACGCCATGCCGGCGGGCGATATCGGCCTGCTGCGCGCCCTCGACCGGGGCGACGGTCGGCCGACGCCGGGCGGGCTTCTCGCGCGCTCGGCGGCCTGGAGCCCCTGGCGCGCCTATGCGGCGCTGCATCTCTGGGCGCATGACTCGGACCGGCAGGCGGCGATTGCCGGGCAAGGTGCGGGATGAAGCGGGCGGGCGGACCGGACAAGGTGCGGACGACGCCGGCCTCCGGGCCGGGCAACCGCAGGACAGGGAGTTCCGCCATGCACCCGGACAGCGCCGCCACGACCCTCGCGCCCGCGCCGGAGTCCGCCTTCGCCACGGAGGCCGCGCGCCGCGCCGCCCTCGCCGCCCGCGACCGCCGCGCCGACGGCCTCTTCGTCTACGCGGTGCGGACCACCGGCGTGTATTGCCGGCCGAGCTGCGCCGCGCGTCCGGCCCGGCCGGAGAATGTCGGCTTCCACCCCACCTGCGAGGCGGCCGAGGCTGCGGGGTTCCGGCCGTGCCTGCGCTGCCGCCCGAACGAGCCCTCGCGGGAGGAGCGGCAGGCGCAGGCCCTCGCCCGCGCCTGCCGCCTGATCGAGGAGGCCGAGACCCCGCCTCCGCTGGCCGATCTCGCCCGCGCGGCCGGGATGAGCGCCTTCCATTTCCACCGCGTGTTCAAGGCGGCCACCGGGGTGACGCCGAGGGCCTATGCCGCCGCCCGCCGGTCGGAGCGCGTCGCCGAGGGGCTGCGGGAGGGGGCCAGCGTCACCCGCGCCGTGTTCGAGGCCGGGTTCAACGCGTCGAGCCGGTTCTACGAGGAGGCGGGCGCGCGCCTCGGCATGAGCCCGCGCGCCTACAAGGCGGGCGGCACCGGCGCCGCGATCCGCTTTGCGGTGGCGCAGTGCAGCCTCGGCGCGATTCTCGTCGCCGCCACCGACAAGGGCGTCTGCGCGATCCTGCTCGGGGACGATCCGGCCGCGCTGGTGCGCGATCTCGAGGACCGCTTCCCCAAGGCCGAGCTGATCGGGGGCGACGCGGCGTTCGAGAGGCTCGTCGCGCGGGTGGTCGGATTCGTCGAGGCTCCGGCGCGCGGGCTCGACCTGCCCCTCGACATCGGCGGCACCGCTTTCCAGCAGCGGGTCTGGGCGGCGCTGCGGAAGATTCCGGCCGGCCGCACGGCGAGCTATGCCGAGATCGCCCGCGCCATCGGCGAGCCCGCCGCCGTCCGGGCGGTGGCGCGCGCCTGCGGCGCCAACGCCATCGCCGTGGCGATTCCCTGCCACCGCGTGGTGCGGGCGGACGGTGCGCTGTCCGGCTACCGCTGGGGCGTCGAGCGCAAGCGCGATCTCCTGGCCCGCGAGGGGGTGACGCGGTGAGCGATCCCGCAGCCGTCGTCGCCGGGCTCGACTGGGCGCGCATCGAGGCGGATCTCGACGCCTTCGGCTGCGCCGCCACCGGACCGCTCCTCGACGAGGCGCAATGCGCGGCGCTGCGCGCCCTCTACGCGGAGGACGCGCGCTTCCGCAGCCGCGTCGTCATGGCCCGGCACGGGTTCGGACGGGGCGAATACCGCTACTTCTCCTATCCCCTGCCCGATCCCGTCGCCGGCTTGCGGCCGGCCCTCTACGAGCGCCTCGTGCCGCTGGCGAACCGTTGGAACGCGGCACTCGCCAGCGAGATCCGCTATCCGGCCGACCACGCCGCCTTCCTGCGCCGCTGTCACGACGCCGGCCAGACCCGGCCGACGCCGCTGCTGCTGAAATACGGCCCCGGCGACTACAACTGCCTGCACCAGGACCTCTACGGCGAGCACGTCTTCCCGTTGCAGGTGGCGATCCTGCTCTCGCGGCCCGGCCGCGACTTCTCCGGGGGCGCCTTCGTGCTGACCGAGCAGCGCCCGCGCATGCAGTCGCGCGCCGAGGTGGTGGATCTGACGCGGGGCGAGGGCGTGATCTTCGCCGTCCACACGCGCCCCTTGCGCGGCGCGCGGGGATATTACCGGGTGAATCTGCGCCACGGCGTCAGCCGGCTGCGCTCCGGGGCGCGCCACGTCGTCGGCATCATCTTCCACGATGCCCGCTGAAAGCGGGTAGACTGTCGACGCGGCCGGCCACGCCCTATGACGGAGCGGCCGCGCGAACCGGCGGAGGGCGTGGCCGGACCGAAGAGCACGGGCCAAAGAGGGCGGGCCAAGAGGATGACAGGCATATGAGGACGATGCGGACGGGCCGCCGGCCGGCCTTCGGGGCTCTCCTCTCCCGCGCCTTCGCGATCGCGAAGACTCTCGGGACCATGCGGCTCCCGCGATGAAGCGCACGGAGATCGTCTCGGCCGCCCAGCCGGCTGCGCTGCCGGCGGGCGCCGCCGCCTCGACGGCCTATCCGCTCCTCGTCGGGACGGCGCTGCTCTGGGCGGGCAACACGGTCGCCGGGCGCTGGGCCCCCGGCGAGGTCTCGCCGCAGGTGCTCACCTGCCTGCGCTGGGCCATCGCCTGTGTCGTGCTGCTGGTGATCGCGCGCCGCCGGTTCCTGGCCGAGCGGCGCGTGCTGGCGCCCTACTGGCTGCGCGTGCTGCTGATGGGCGCTTGCGGCTACACCATCTATGCGAGCCTGTTCTACGCGGCCGGCGCCTACACGAGCGCCGTCAACCTCGCGCTGTTCCAGGGCGCGATCCCGGTGCTCGTCATCCTGATGAACGTCGCCGTGCGGGGCACGCCCGTGCGGCTCGCGCAGGGGATCGGCGTCGTCGTCACCCTGCTCGGGGCGGCGGTCGCCGCGACCCACGGCGACTGGACCGTGGCGGCGACCATGAACTTCAACCGCGGCGACCTCCTGATGCTCACGGCCTGCATCTTCTATGCCGGCTACACGGTTGGTTTGCCGGCACGTCCGCCGGTCTCCGGCGTCACCTTCTTCACGGCCATGGCGGCGGCGGCCTTCCTGACCTCGCTGCCGCCGCTCGCCGTCGAATACGCGGCCGGGCACCTGATCTGGCCGACGCCGAAGGGCTGGGCCATCGTCGCCTTCGTGGCGCTCGGGCCCACCCTCGCCGCCCAGCTCTCCTTCATGCGCGGCGTCGAGCTGATCGGGCCGAACCGCGCCGGCCTGTTCGTCAACCTCGTGCCCGTCTTCGGCGCGCTGCTCGCGGTGGCGCTGGTGGGCGAATCCTTCGGCCGGCCCGATGCTGTGGCGCTGCTGCTCGTGCTCTGCGGCATCGCCATCGCCGAGCGGCGCCAAGCGCGGCCGGAGAAGAAGAACGGCGGCTGACATGAGCGGAGACGGATGGCGGGTGCGGGACCTGCGCCCCGACGACGAGGCGGATTGGCGCGGCCTCTGGTCGGGCTATCTCGCCTTCTACGGCGAGGCGCTGCCCGAGGCGGTGACGGCGGCCACCTGGGCCCGCGTGCTCGATCCCGAGGCGCCCCTCCTCGGCCGGGTCGCGGAGCGGGACGGCGCGGCGGCCGGCTTCACCCTGTCGGTCCTGCACGCGGGCACCTGGACGCTGGCGCCGGTCTGCTATCTCGAAGACCTGTTCGTGCGGCCGGACCTGCGCGGGGCGGGTGTCGGCCGCGCGCTGATCGACGACCTCGTCGCCCTCGCCCAGGCGCGCGGCTGGGGGCGCCTCTACTGGCACACCCGCGAGGACAACGCCCTCGCCCGGCGCCTCTACGACAGCTTCACCCCGGCCGACGATTTCCGGCGCTACCGGCTCGTGTTCTGAACGGCGAAGGCCGGACCCGCTGCGGCGGGCCCGGCCTTCTCGCATCGTTCCGGGCGTCGCCGCTCAGGCGTCGGCGACGGCCTTCTTGCGGCCGCGGGTCTTCTTGACCTCGGGCTCCGGCGCCGGCTCGGGCGTGGCGGGGGCCTCGGCCGTCTTGCGGCGCTGCTGGCCGAGGCCGAGATTCTTGGCGAGCGCCGAGCGTGCGGCCGAATAGCTCGCCGACACCATCGGGTAATCGGCGGGCAGGCCGTAGCGGTCGCGATAGCCGTGCGCGTCGAGGCCGTGCCGGGTCAGGTGGCGCTTCAGGCTCTTGTAGGGCTTGCCGTCGATGAAGCTGACCAGCGCGTCGGGGGTGACGGACTTGCGGATCTGCGCCGGGCTGGCCTTGGTCTTCTCCGGCTCCTCCGAGGCGGCCTGCGTCTGGCCGAGACCGGAGAGCGCGGCATGCACGCTCGCGATGAGGGCGGCGAGATCGGCGACGGGAATGGAGTTGTTCGAGACGTAGGCCGACACGATATCGGCGGCGAGTTCTACGTGGTTGTTGTGCTCGACCGGCACTGCCTCAGACATTCGACATTCCTTCTGCTTATCCTGTTTCGGACCTTTAAGCGGATCACAGAAGAACGCAAGCACGAGTGTGCAATCGCGGCACGAAAAAGTCTTTGGCAGTGGACGAGGCCCGAGCATTTCGCGGCACCGGTCCGAGAAGCCGAAACAATGCCGTTACCTTGATCGGCCCGCACCCTGCGGCTCGCGGCTCCGGCCGGCGCGTTGCTTGGGTTCGACATGGCCGTTCATGCCGCGCGGACCGCGCGTCGTTCGCGGAACCATTTCGGACGGCGTAAACCATACGGCCGCGCCGTCCTTCCCCGGCGGAGCCTCTACAGGGCGGCGAGATCGACGGTCCGGGCCGGGGAAGCGGCAGGCCGTCCGCCCGCATGGGCGAGCCGCTCGAAGGCGAGGGCTGCGGCGCGGTCGGAGCCGTGATCGGCGCCCGGCTCGTAGCCTTCCCATTCGCGCAGCGGCGCCATCCAGTAGCGGTCGTCCTCGTCCCGTCCGACGAGCTTGGCCTCGAAGAGGTCGCGCTCGATGAACAGCCGCATCGCCGGCCGGCCGCTGGCGCGCGGATGCGCGTTGACCATGCGCATCGTGGTCTCCACCGTCCGGTGGACGCGCTCGGGGTCGAGGGCCGTGGTGGTGGGCTGGTTGAGCCCCACCGATTCGCACAGGCGATAGACGGGATGGTTGCGCGGTACCGTGTAGCCGCGCGCCTCGGCCACGCGGGGCAGGAAGTATCCGGCGGTGATCGGCGCCGCGCCCGAGGGGCGCACGCAGGAATAGGCGGGATGGTGCGGCGCGTCCGCGGCGGCGCTGCCCGGCATGAAGCGCAGGACGTTGAGGTTGAGATAGTCGGGCTCGCACCGCTCGATCCCGAAGCGGATCGCCGCGATGTCCTCCTCGAAATCCGTGGGCCGGTAGGCGACGACGCGCGAGCCGGACTCGTCCAGCACCGCCTTCGGCAGGCCGAGGATGATGAAGTAGCTGCTCGGCAGCCGCGCCGCCCGCATGTCGGCGAAGGCGCGCACCACCAGCGACGGATAATTCTCCGCATCGCGGAGCTGCGTCGACCAGCTGCCGTTGAACTTGCCGATGGCGAGGCCCACGCCGGGGTCGATATGCTCGACGCCGAAGAACATGTAGTCGCAGCCATGGGCGACGAAATGCTGCATCATACCTGCGTCGATCATGTCGATGCGGGTGTTGGACCCCCATTTCAGGCCGCTTTCCCCGAGCAGCCGGGCCTCGCGCTCGGCGGCGGCGCGATTGACCGTGAAGGTGTCGACGTCGAGATAGACCGCCTCGAACCCCTGCGCGCGCAAGGATTCGAGCTGGTCGCGCAGGGATGCCTCCCCGAGCCGCGCGACGCCGCCCCCCTCCGTGCTCTTGTTGCAGTATCCGCAGCGCCAGGGGCAGCCGCGCTGCGTGAAGAGCTGCGCCGATTTCAGCTGCCGCCCGTCGGGAGCGCGGAAGATGTCCATGTCGTGCACCGCCGGGACGTGGACGAAGCCGAGCCCCTGGTCGATGGCGTCGAAATTCGCCACGCGCGGAGCCGTGCTGCGGTGGAAGCGGCCGTCCGGCGCGACGTAGCAGAGGCCCTGGACCTCGGCGCGGCCTTCCGGGAAGCGGCCGGCGGCGACCAGCTCCGCGATCCGGGGCATGGCGTCCTCGCCCTCACCCTCGAAGAACGCGCTGATCCAGGGGGAGGCGCGCGCGATGTCCTCCACGCCCTTGGCGGCGTAGCCCCCGACGATCACCGGCACGTCTTCCCGGCCCGCCTGCAACAGGGCGTCGCAGACGCGGGCGGCGCTGACGTCGAGCTCCGGCCATTGCGGCGACATGCAGCCGGCGAAGGCGACGAGATCGCTGCGCACCGCCGCGCGGCAGACATCCTCGATGGTGACGTCGCCGCGTTCGAGATCGAGCTGAAGGACGTCCCGGAAGCCGGCATTCCGAAGCGCCGAGGCGAGAACCGGCAGCGCCTTGTTGGCGCCGTTGAAGCTCCGGGACCGAAGCGCCTCGCCGATGAGCAGGATGCGGATCATGATCCCTCGTGAGCTGGCGCCCGATCCCGCGGCCGAGCGTGACGGATGCGGCGCCGACGAACGCTCCGGTCCTCGGGAATAGCGGCGAGTATGATCAATACGGCGCGACTTCACAACATGGGATCGCGACGTCGAAACCTGACAATCGTGCGATCACGCCTGAAAATCGCAAGGCCGCGACCGCATTGATCGTCCAAGAGTAGAATATTTCCCGCCGATATGGCGTCGATCCGCTCGCCGCATGCGGCCCGGCGGTTCGCGAATGCGGGGTTTCGATTGCCGATCCCATGAAAGCCGGCTCGGGACCGTCGATGGGCGGACGGGACCCTCAGAACATCGCGTAGAGCGAGGTCGCGACATCCGCCGTCTCCGGCGGCAGCGCGTCCGCCAGGATGCGCGCGGTCCGGGCGTGCCGGGCGCTCGCCTCCGCCAGCGGGAGGTCCGTCTCGCGCTCCCATAGCGACCGAAGGGCCTCGGCCAGCCCGTGCTCGTCGTCATAGGCCGCCACGGTCCATCCGCGAACGCCCCTGCGGCGCTCGGTCTCGGCGCGGGCGATGAAGCGCGGCGGAGCGGCCGGCGCGTCGTCCAGGGGGCGGATGCCCCGCGCGGCCGCGAGTTCGTGGAGCGGCAGGATCGTCGTCTCGAAGAGGTCCGCGATCTCCGCCGCGACGCGCTCCGCCATACCCTCCTCCGCGAGGGCCCGATCGAACTCGTCGGCGAGGAGCCGCACAGTGGCTTCCAGCTCCGCGAGCATCGGGATCGGCGTACCGACCGGGGGCTGCTCCGATTTCCACAGGAGGCAGTCCTCGAGGACGAGCAGGTCCATCCGGGTCCGCATGAAGCAGGCATAGGCGTGCCTCGGGCTGCACACGATGGGCTCGTCGCGCACGTTGAACGAGGTGTTGACGAGGACCCCGCAGCCGGTGAGCGCCTCGAAGGCGGTGAGCAGCGCGTGGAGATCCGGATTGTCCCGCGCGTCGACGGTCTGGACGCGGGCGCTGTAGTCGACATGCGTCACCGCCGGCACGTCGGAGCGCGCCATGCCGATCGTCGCGACGAGATCGTCGGCGTCGAGGATCTCGGGCGGTTGCGGAAGGCGGCGCTCCGCGCGGACCGGCGCGACGAGCAGCATGTAGGGGCTCTCGCCCTCGAGATCGAAATACTCCGCCGCCCGTTCGCGCCGCACGGCGGGGGCGAAGGGCCGGAACGATTCGCGGTTCTTGATCGCCACGTTCATCGCCTGCTGCATCGCGGGATCGCGCGGGTCCCCCAGGATCGAGCGGGCGCCGAGGGCGCGGGGGCCGAACTCCATCCGCCCGCGCAGGACGCCGACGACCTTGCCCTCCGCCAGGGCTGAGGCGACGATGGCGGCGCGCGCCGCGTCGTCCGCGCAGACATGGTGCGGGAGGCCGTGCCGGTCGAGCAGGGCGCGCACCTCCTCGCCGCCGAAGGCCGGCCCCAGGAAGCTGCCGTTCTGCCCGTCGCGTCTCCCGGCGATGGGCGGGCGCGGGACGCGGAAATGCGTATGCGCCGCCAGGAGCGCCGCCCCCACAGCGCCGCCGGCATCCCCCGCCGCCGGCTGGATCCACAGGCCGTCGAACAGGCCCGCGCGCAGGAGCTTGCCGTTCGAGACGCAGTTGAGCGCCACCCCGCCGGCCATGACCAGGTGGCGGGCGCCCGTCTCCCGCTTGGCGGTGCGGGCGAGGCGCAGCACCGCCTCGTCCAGCACGCATTGGATCGAGGCCGCCATGTCCCGCTCGCGCCGGGTGATGCGCGATTCCGGCAGCCGCGCCGGGCCGCCGAAGAGCTCGGCGAAGCGCGCGTTGGTCATCTCCAGCCCGTCGAGGAACCCGAAATACCCGGTGTTCAGCCGGAACGCGCCGTCCTCCCCGAGGCAGATCAGGCGGTCGAGGATCAGCGGCGCGTAGCGCGGCTCGCCGAAGGGCGCGAGCCCCATGAGCTTGTACTCGCCGTCATTGACGGCAAACCCGCAGAACTGCGTGACCGCGCTGTAGAGGAGCCCGAGCGAATGCGGGTATTCGATTTCGCGCAGGAGCTCGATCTCCGATCCCTCGCCGAGGCCGATGGTCGTGGTCGCCCATTCCCCGACGCCGTCGACGGTGAGGATCGCGGCCCGGTCGAAGGGCGAGGGATAGAACGCCGAGGCGGCGTGCGCCTTGTGATGCCCGGCCGTGAGCAGGCTTCCCGCAGCCCCGAGGCCGCCGAGCAGATCGCGCGTCAGCCGCTGGATCCACAGCTTCGAGCCGAGGATCGTCCGCGCCGCCGCCTCGAATTGCTTTCGGCTCGGCTCGCCCGCCGCGATGCAGCCGCGTACCACCCGGTCCCAGGTCAGCACGGGGTCGTCGTGATAGGCGATCCCGTCGATGTCCGCGATGTCGATCCCGCCCTCCTCCAGGCAGTAGTTGATCGCCTGGAGGGGAAAGCGGGGATCGTGCTTGCGCCGGGAGAAGCGCTCCTCCTGCGCGGCGGCGACGATGCGGCCGTCCACGACGAGCGCCGCGGCGGCGTCGTGGTAGAGCGCGGAGATTCCGAGCACGCGCGTCGTCATGGCCGCCCCGCCGTCCGGGCCGTCATCGCGGCCGCGCGCCCCCGGCGCCTATCCGGCATCGCCCGTTCCGGCGAGCACCCGCTCGATGGCGGGCCGGATCGAGGCGGCCAGGGCGCGATGTCCGGCGGGCGTCGGGTGGATGTCCCGCGGGAACCGGAACCCCCGGCGCGTCTCGGGCGGATAACGCCGCAACTCGGGCAGAGGGTCGTGCAGGAGGCAGCCCGTCGCCTCGCTCAGCTCGGAAAAGCGCGCGCGGTAGGCTGACGGGTCGGCCTCGCCCTCCACGAAATCGTGGAGCGGCAGCGGCACGATCAGCACCGGCCGCCGGCTCTGCGCGATCCAGAGCGTCAGGATGGCCCGCATCAGGAGCCATGAGGGGTCGTCCGCGTCGTCGTATTCCGGCAGGGGGGCGGGCGACGGCGCGAGCCGGCCGTAATGCTTGATCTGCCGCAAGCCGGCGCTCGTCTCCGGCGAGAGGGCGCTGGCCCCGAAGGGAAATCGCGGAACGGGGACGCCCCGCAGGGACAGGCCGTCCGGTCCGAGCTCGAAACGAGGCTTCGCATAGGCGCAGAACGTCCCCGATTCGTCGATGAGGGGCGTGTATGTGGGCTTGATCCGCCGAATATTGTCGATCAGCACGGCGATTACAAGGAGATCGTGGGATATTTCGCGCCCGAATTCCCGCCAGCACAAATATTGCTGATCGGTGCCCGTCGCGGGCAGGCCGAGATTGTATATCTCCACGCCCTGCATCAGATTAGACAGGCGGTCGCCGAAGCGTTCGGCGTTCGGGACGCCGTCGCCGGCCGTGAACGAGTCCCCGAACAGAAGGACACGTCGCATGCCCGGCTTCGGTTCGCCGACGAACTCATGGTCGCTGCGAAAGCCGAGCGCGTTGGTGCGAATCGGGTAGCCGCCGTCCTCATGCGGAACCCGCGCCCGCAGCCCCGGCACGAAGCGGTAGCCGAGCACGGGATCGAAGCGGAAGAGCTGGCGCATGCTGGGATGCCCGCCGCGCGCCCGGCCCGCGACGGTTCGGGATGAGCCGCCGAGACAGGAGAGGAACAGCGATGGACGATAAGCCCGCCGTCTCGCCCGAGCAATTGGAGCGGCTGCTCGCGGAGTTCGACCGCCTGCGCGCCCGGCACGGACCCGCCGCCCTCGACCGGGTCGAGGAGGCGCTCTTCGGGGAGCCGCCCGAGCCCGTCGGGGACGGCTCCGAGCGTCCGACCTTCCGCGTGCCGGGGCTGACGGCCCGCCCGTGGCACGACCCCGCGAGGTTTCCCGCCTGCCATGCGCTCGAGGCGGGGGCGGAGGCCATTCGCGGGGAGTTGCTCGACACGCTGGGCCGGCGCGAGGGGTTCCAGGCCTACCGGCAGGATTGCGACTTCTTCGTCCCGAAGGACCACTGGAAGACCATGTATTTCCTTGTGGGCGGAAACCGCGTCGAGGAGAACCGGCGGCTCTGCCCGCGCACGGCCGCCATCCTCGACGCCATCGACGAGACGTTCGGGATGGTGATGTTCTCCGCCCTCCTGCCGGGGGGGCATATCGCGCCCCATCGCGGGCCCTCGAACTGCCGCATCACGATCCATCTCGGCCTCGTCGTCCCCCCCGATTGCGGTCTGCGCGTGGGCGAGGAGACGCGCGGCTGGGAGGCGGGCCGGTGCCTCGCCTTCGACGACACCTTCGAGCACGAGGCGTATAACCGGAGCGGCGAGGCCCGCTTCGTCCTGTTCGCCGATGTCTGGCATCCCGAGCTGTCGGAAGCCGAGATCGCCGCGCTGACGGCCATGCAGCGCCTCTTCGCCCAGGGCAGCAACCCGCAGAGCCTGGGCCGTGTCCTGGCCGATCGCGAGGCGGAGCGCGGGCACGCCTGGTGGGCCTGAGCCTCCCGCCGCGCCTATCGCATCCGCAGCGGAAGCACGAGGCGCGACGCGTGGGCCCCAGCGCGCAGCACCTCGATCTCGGGGGGCTCGTCCGGCACCGGCTCGAAATTGTCCCGGTCCGCCCCGGCGACGGCGAGGCGGATGGCGTGGCCCGCCGCGAACAGATGCGACACGGGCATCAGGTCGAAGGTGATCTCGGTGATCTCGCCGGGCACCAGCGGCCGGGCATGGGCGCGGGTCAGGCTGCGGTAGGGAACCCCCTGGGGCAGGCGATAGGGCGGCGGCTCGTCCGTCGGGGCGGGGCGATGCAGCGCGCGGCACAGGCCCTCGGTGACGTAGCGGACCTCGCCCCCCGGCGAGACGTCCTCGAGATAGGCGAAGACCTGCCCGTCCTCGGCGCTGGAGCGCAGGAACAGGGTCAGGATCGGGTGCCCCGTGACCTCGGCCGCCCGGTCGAGGGGGGCCGACTGGTAGACGAGGAGGCGCCGGTCGCGCGCCCGCCGGTCGGGGTAGCCGACCCTGGTGCCGCCGACATTGGCGAGCGACACCCAGCGCGAGGTCGGCCCGCTGCTCGCGGCGGGGTCGACCCGGTAGCGGTCCCATCCGGTCTCGGCGGCGGGAGGGGTCCAGCTCAGGCGGTGGCCGCCCTCGAGATAGAGCGGCGTCGGCGGGAAGCCCGGCGGCGGCCAGGTCTCGGCGCTCTTCCAGGCTTCCTCGCCCATGGTGAAGTAATGCACCGGCGGCTCGCGCTCGATGCCGTTGGCGAGGCCCTTCAGATGCCGGTCGAAATAGCGCAGCACCTCGCCGAACTGGTCGAAGCCGCTCCTCCGGCTGGGAGCGAAGGGATTCGGGTTCTGCGTCCCGCCGTGATCCCAGGGGCCGAGCAGCAGCCGGTTGTCGGGGGAGCGGACGCTCAGGAAGCGCTTGACCGCTGCCAGTCCGTTGGCGCCGTCGAAATAGCTGCTGACGCTGTAGACCGCGGCGCCGGATGCCTCCAGCTCGGGGAGGAAGGCGTGGGGGCTGAACGCGTCGTACTGCACGCCCGCCGCCGTCCGGTCGTCGCGAAAGGCGATGCCGAGCGCGGTCTCGATGATGTCGTAGTTCTCCGCGTGGCCGGCGACGGCCGCCGCGCGTTCCCGTCCGTCCTCGTCGCCGTCCACGGGCGCCGCGCCCTCGATGGGCAGCGCCGCCAGCCGGCCGAGCGCCGTGCGCGCCAGGGCGGAAACCTGGTTGCCGTCGAGCGCGCGGTTGAGCGCCGACCAGATCTCGAGGAAGCGCCGGTTGCGGACGCCGCCGGGATTGGCGATGTCCGCGCAGATGTCGAACGGCGCGTAGCGGATATGGGCGGCCTTCACCGCCGGATGGCGGACGGTGAGCAGCATCTCGGCGGCGGTGCCCACATACGAGATCCCGGTGACGCCCACTGTTCCATCGGACCAGGGCTGCCGGACGATCCAGTCGACCACCTCGGCGCCGTCCGCCACCTCCTCGGGGGACCATTCCATGCGCCGCGCGCCGAACGAGGCGCCGGACCCGCGAACGTCGACGGTGACGAAGGCGTAGCCGTGGCGCATGATCCGCCCCCGCGCCGCGCGGAACGGATCGGTGAGGGCGAACAGCGCCGCGAAGAGCGGCCTGTAGCGCGTGCGGCGGTGATACCGCGTCTGGCACAGGATCGTCGGGATCCGGTCCCCCGCCCCGAGATCGCGCGGCAGGTGGAGGTCTACCGCGAGTCGCACGCCGTCGCGCATGGTCACGTAGAGCGAGCGCCGGGCCTGCCGTGGCCCGTACCTGAACGGCGGTGTCCATTGCGCGTGCCACCAGGCGGTGTCAGGCTTGGGCCTCCTCGACAAGGTTCACCCGTGATCTGAGAGGCGGCGGCCATGCGGCCGGACCGGAGGAATCGCTGAGCCCATGCTGCCCGATCGCCGCGCCGTCCCGCAACGGAACCCCCGGTTCGCCGTGCCGCCCGGCACGCGCCGCTCGTGAGCGCGCGCGGCATCGTCCGCCTCAGGGAGCGTGCCGGCGACGCGCTCCTGCTGATCTGCTTCCCCCATGCCGGCGGCAGGGGCGCCGCGTTCCGGGCCCTGGTCCCGTTCCTGCCCCGGTCGGTCGGGCTCGTCGCCGTCGATCTGCCGGGGCGGGCGGGTGCGGCGCAGGAGAGGCCGTTCGAGGATGTCGAGGCCGCCGTGACCGGCCTGCTGCCGCGCCTCGCGCCGTGGCTCGACGGGCCCTTCGCGCTGGTCGGCCACAGCGTCGGTGCACTGCTGGCCTTCGAGATCGCCCACCGCCTCGCCGCCGGGGGAGGCCCGATTCCCCGCCGCGTCGTCGTCGCCGGATGCCGCGATCCCGCGAGCGTCCCGCAGGGGGAGGCGCTGTCGCGGCTGCCGCGCGCCGATCTCCTGCGCTACCTGGACGATCTCGGCGGGATGCCGCCGGAGGTGCTGGCCAACGAAGAGCTTCTCGATCTCATGCTGCCGCCGCTGCGCGCCGATCTCGCGCTCGCCGACCGCTATGTCTATCGGGCGCGGGCTCCCCTCCCCTGTCCGCTCTGGGCCTTCGGCGGAACCCGCGACCGCGAGGTGCCGCCCTCCTCGCTCGCGGCCTGGGGGCGCGAAACGGCGGCCGGCTTCCGGTACGCGATGCTGGAGGGGGACCATTTCTTCCCGCTCGCTGACCCGGCCGGCTTCGTGGGGGCGATCGTCCCCGAGGGCGACGCGCCATGGACCGCCCGCGCATGCACCGCCCGCGACTGAACGCTTGTCCACAGGGCGCCGATATTGACGTTCCCGCCGCACGGCGCGCGCTGGACAGAACAGGAGCAATCGACGACCTTGCTTCAATTGTCGAGCAGTGTTAAAAATCGCGCAGGGTGAGTCAGTTCAGCAGTTTACGGTGTCCTTGAATCGGGCGGCTGTTGTCGCCGGATGCATCCCAGGAGCTTCAAATGTCCGATCGCTCGATGGAAGACGAGATCAAGAAGGAAGTCGAGGAAGTCCGCCAGCTCGTCGAGCAGAACAACGACGAGCTCGGCGACGGGCAGCTCGACGATGTCTCGGGCGGCCGGTTCTCGTTCAACCGCGTCGCGTTCGCCGAGCGGAACGTCCTTCTCAACCAGCGCATCACCAACATCTCGCGTCTCGTGAGCGTGATGCAGATCTGACGCGGCCTGTTGTCAGGTTGTGATCGCCGGCTCGTCTTCGCGTCATGGCGAAGACGTCCGGTTTGTCTGGTGACGTCCGGCACGATGCCGGCCGATATGGCGGCTCTCCTCGGGGCCGCTTTTGGAAGCATTCCGCCGCCCTTCACGGCAGACGCCGAATCGAGAGCGGATCACCGGGCCTCCTCGGCTCGGTGATCCGCTCTTCGCGTTTCCGGCGGTAGGCGGCACTATCGGGTCCCGGTCTCCGACGAGCGGGAGGCGGCATCCGGCAGGCCGGGTCCCGCGCATCCCGCCCCTCGTCGGGGTGCCTGCTGCTGTCAGGGCGGAGCGTCCGTGAATCGTCAGGACATCGTCGTCTCGCTCGTCGCTCACGGCCCCGACGGCGCAGCCCCTTCCGTCGCGGGGCTGGAAGGGCATGGCGCGCGCGCCATCGTGCTGCTGCGCGACGCGGGAGAGTTCGCCTCCTTCCTGGAGACCGCCGACGCCGCGTCGATCACGGTGATCGCGGCGTGGTCTGACCTGACCGCCGACCTGCTTCGCCGTCTGGCGGAATGGGCGGCCGAGCGCCCCGGACGCGGCTGCGGCGTGATCCCCGCCGACGCCGCCTCGCGGGAGCGGCCGAGACCGCCCGGCGGCCCCCGGCAGGCCCTGGTGGCGAGCTTCGACGGCTTCGGGATGCTGGCCGGCGGCAACCTGACGGAGCTGGCACCGGCCGCGTTCGAGGCGGCTCTCGACACCCCGGACATCGTCCTGGCGATCACGGGACACGGGGGCGAGCACTGCATCACGCTGGGCGGCGACTGGATCGGCACCTACCCGGAGGCCGGTCTGCCGGGACGCCGGATCCCGCCCGATTCCATCCGGTGCGCGGCGGCTCTGCTGAACACCTGCGGCTCGCTGCGCCTCGGCGATTCGGTGGTTCCGCGCCAGCTCTCGCTGGCGGCGCGCCTGTTCGCGCAAGGGGGCGCCGTGATCGGCGCCTATCACAACCAGTTCGCCTTGCCGGACGCGGCGCTCCTCTTCGCCCGCGACGTGCTCGCCGGCCTGCCGCTGGGGCGGATCGTCGGCCGCCTGAACCGCGAATCGCGGGCGCGGGGCAATCCGGCGACCTCCTACCAGCTCCTCGGCGACGCCATCACGGTGCTCGGAGACGGCGCCGCCTGGCCGGAGCCTCCGTCCCGGACGCTGAGCCGGCCGGCCTCCGCGCCGCTGGTCGAGGAGATGGGCTGGCTCGAGCAGGTGGACGCGACGATCGGCAGCTGGGTCGAGACGCGCCCGGCCGAGGGGGCCGCGCGGGCCCCGTGGCGCCGGGCCGTGCGGAACCTGTACACCGCCGCCCGCGAGAGCGCGCGCGCGGTGCTGAGCGACGAGGAGGTCGCCGCGATCGAGGACGATGCCCGCGACGCCGCGCGGGCGTTCCGGGCGGATCTGCTCGAGGAGCTGGCCTCCCACTCCCTCGCGGGCGCGTGGCCGCAGACGCTCTGCTCGCCGGTCTCGGCACCGGCGACCCATCACGCGTCCCGCTGCCCGCGATGCGGCAGCCGCGTGCTCCAGCACGGCTTCTCCCCCCGGCGGCCCGGCCTGCTCTCCCTGCGCTCGGAGGATTGCGACCGTTGCGGGACGATCCGCGACGTCATCGGCGAGGCGCCCGCGCCGGTGCGGCTGGAGGCGGCCGTCGAGGACGGCGCCATCGGCCTGCGGCTTCCGGCCCTCGAGGCGGGCTGCACCGGGCGCGCGCTGGTCTATCGGTCCGTCTCGCTGCCGCCGGTGCCGTGGCCGGCACGAGGCGGGATCGTCCGCTTTCCCGTGGCCGGAATCCCGTTCCGGGGAAAGACGACGCTGATCGCCTCGCAGCTCGGCCCGGCGCATCTGTCGATCACCTACACGACGCTCTTCGTCGATCCCTCCCTCTGATCCCCCCGCGTCAGTAGGGGGCGACCTCGGTGAAGCGGAAATCCGCCACCTGCATCGCGGGCACGACCATGTCGAAGGTCTCTTCGCCCGATGCCCTGACCGCGGGCGACAGCGCCACGACGTTCCTCAGCATCGCGATGAGGCTCTGGTTGAAGCGCATGTTGCGCAGGCCGCAGGCGATCTCGCCGTCCTCGATCAGGAAGGTGCCGTCGCGCGTCATGCCGGTGGCGGTCTTCGCGGAGGGGTCGAGCTCGCGGATGTACCAGAGGCGGGTCACGAGGATGCCGCGCCGGGTCGCGCCGATCATCTCGGCGATTGAGGTCGCGCCCCCCTGGATCACGATGTTCACCGGCCCCTCGCCGATGGGGTCGAGCAGGGGGGCCCCGTGGCCGGTGGGCGTCGCCCCTGCCCGTGCCGCGCCGGCCCGCCCGTAGGCGAGCTCGCGCGGGACGCCGTCCTCCACGAGGGTGAGAGGCCGGCGCGGCACGCCCTCCGCGTCGAACGGCGGGCCGGACTGGAGGGGATGGAAGGCGTCGTCCCGGATGGAGATGGTCTCGCCGAAGACCGGCTCGCCGAGCCGGTCCGTGAGGAAGCTGCGGCGGTCGGCGACGGCCGAGCCGCTGAAATCGGCGAAGAGCAGGCCGAGCAGATCGAGCACCGCCGCCGGCTCGAGCACCACCGTATAGGCGCCCGGCGCCACCGCGCGCGGGCTGCGCGACAGGCGCGCCTTCTCCGAGGCGGCGCGCGCGAGCGCCGGCAGGTCGAGATCCGCCGCGCGCGTGGCGGCGGCCTTGGCCCAGCCGGTGCTGTCCGTGTCGGTGGCGGTGACGGAGAAGGTGGCCGTCGTCTGCGCGTGGTGGACGCACACGCCGCGCGTGTTGTGGACGGCCTCGACCGACTGCTCCGTGGCGTAGAGCCCGGCCGCCGTCCGGGACGCCGCCGCCACGGTTCGGATGGCCTCCGCCACGGCGCGCGCCCGCTCCGCCGGGCCGGCGGCGGCCGTCGCCGGGCAATAGCGGTGGACGGGCGGCACGGGCTCGGCGCCAGCCAGTTCCGGCACCGCCGGCCCGGCCTTTGCCGCCCGCGCCAGGGCAAGCGCCTGCCCGACGGCTCCCCCGATGGACTCCGCGTCCAGCCGGTTGGTGGTGGCGCAGGCGGTGCGCCCCTCCACCACCACGCGCACCGTCGCGGAGCGCGATTCGTCGCCGACATGCTGGTGGATCGCGTTGCCGGCAAAGCGCGTATGGCCCGCGCGCCGCCCGCAGACGCGCAGCTCGACATCGCGCAGGCCGAGGCCCCGCGCGGCCCTCTCCGCCGCGCCGAACACGGTCGCGCAGTCCTGCGCCGACAGGATCGGCCCGACCTCATCCATGGGCGAGGCCCACCTGGATGTCGCGGAACCGGGCCGGGCTGGCGCCGTGCCCGGTGCCGATCACCTGCTCGGGCTGTCCCTTGCCGCAGATCGGGATGCTCCACAGGCGCCAGTGATCGCGGTTCGCGATGGCCTCGCAGCCGTTCCAGAACGCGGTGGTGACGCCGCCATAGGTGGGGTTCTTCAGCATGCGCACCCGCCGGCCGCCGCGCAGCTCCCAGCCGATCTCGCATCCGAACTGAAAATTGTAGCGCCGGTCGTCGATGGAGCCGCTCTTGTGGGTCTCCATGTAGATGGCGCGGTCGGCGCCGCCCATCACCTCCTCCAGGCTCTGCTCCCCCGGCAGCAGGCTCACATTCGTCATGCGGATGAGCGGAAGCCGGGACCACCCGGTCGCGCGCATGGTGCCGTTGGAGCGCGCCTGGCCGATGCGCGCCGCCGTCTCGCGCGAGGTCATGTAGCCGCAGAAGCGGCCGCCGCGCACGAGGTCGATGCCCTGGGCCGGCACGCCCTCGTCGTCATAGGCGAAGGTGCCGAGCCCCGGACCGTGCTCGGGCCTGGCGTCGCAGACGAGGTTGACGATCTCCGAGCCGAGGCGGAGCGTGCCGAGCCGGTCGGGGGTGAGGAAGCTCGTGCCCGCGAAGTTCGCCTCGGCGCCGAGAACCCGGTCGAGCTCGGTGGGATGGCCGATGGTCTCGTGGATCTGCAACGCGAGCTGGCTGCCGTCGAGGATCACCGTCGCGGGGCCGACCGGGCAGGGATCGGCCCCGTGCAGCGCCACCGCCTCCTCCGCCACGCGCGGGGCCTGCCCGAGGAGGTCGAGCTCGTCGACGAGCTCGTAGCCCTTGAGCTGATGCAGCCCGCCGAACCCCGCCGGATAGGAGCGCTGTTGCAACTCGCCGTCCTTGAAGCTGTAGGCCCGGCAGCCGATGCCGGTGGAGGTCCGGGTCTGCTCGATCCGGCTTCCCGAGGACGACAGGAAGAGCTGCCGGGTGCGCTCGCAGACGAGGGACGCCTCGGCCAGGGTCACGCCCCGCGTCCGGCCGAGCTCGGCGTTGACGGAGAGAAGCATCGCGATCTGGGCGTCCACCGGCACGGCGAGCGGATCGACGGCGCAGGGCGAGGTCCAGCGATCGACATGGGCGGGCTCCGGGGCGAGCGCGACCGCGCGCCCCTGCACGAGACCGCTGGCGCGCGCGGTCGCGACGGCGCGCGCCACCGCCCGCTCGATGCCGTCGCCGCTCAGGTCGTCGGTGCCGGAAAAGCCGAGGGCGCCGTCGACCAGCACGCGGATGCCCACCCCGAGGGATTCGGTCTGCGTCGCGTGCCCGACGCCCTCGCCGCTCGCGAGCAGGCTGCGGCCGTGCCGGTGCACGGCGCGGATGTCGGCCTCGCGCGCGCCCCGGCGCATCGCGGCGTCGAGCGCCGCTTCGGCGATCGCCGTCAGGTCCATCGCTGCCCCCGTTCGATCAGGCCCCGCATCCGGTGCTCCAGGCCAGCACCGCCATCGCCGCCGTGAGCTTGTGATAGGCCTGCCGGAAGGCGATGCTGCGGGGGCCGTCGAGCACGGCGTCCGTCACCTCCTGGCCGCGCATGGCCGGCAGGTCGTGCATGAAGACGGTGTCCGCCTTCGCGACGCGCTCCATCACCGTCTCGGTGACGGCGTAGGGGCGGTAGTGCTCCAGCCAGTTCGGATCGGCTTTCGGGACGCCCATGGTCGTCCAGCGGGTGGTGTAGACCACGTCGACCCCCTCCGGCAGGCGGTCCATGCGGTGATGCTGCTCGATGGCGGACCCGTTCGCGGCGGCGAGGCGCCGCGCCCGTTCCAGCGGCTGCGCCGGCAGGCCGGCGCCCTCCGGCGTCACGATGGTGAGCCGCATGCGCGGGGTCTTCGCGACGGCGAGGGCGAGGGCGGCGGTGGTGTTGTTGCCCTCGCCCAGATAGAGGACGTGCAGGCCCTCCAGGCGCCCCAGCGCCTCGCGCATGGCGCTCAGATCCGCGATCGCCTGGGTCGGATGCTCGTCCTCGCTCATCGCGTTGACGACCGCCATCGTGGGTTGCGCGGCGAGGTCGCGCATCTCCTGGATGCCGTCGTTGGTGCGCACCACCAGGGCGTCGAGATAGTTCGCCAGCACCCGCCCGGTATCGGCCATCGACTCGCCGGTGGCGAGCTGGAGGTCGTTCGGCCCGTAGGCGATCACGCTGCCGCCGAGCCGGTGGGCGCCGACGGTGAACGAGGTGCGGGTGCGCGTCGAGGTCCGGCGGAAATACACGCCGATGCATTTGCCGGCCAAGGGCTTGCGGTCGTCCCACGCGCCTCGGGCGACTGCCGAGGCGTCGTCGACGAGGCGCCCCAGCTCGGCATCGTCGAGATCCGCGATGGACAGGAGGTGTCGGGCTCGGCTCATGGCTCTGGACTGCCTCTCGCTGGGCGTCGGTCGATGGGGAGGCCGCGCCGGTTCACCGCAGCGCCACCGGCAGCGTGCGCAGGGCGCGGTATCCCGCGACCTCGAAATGCCAATCGGGACGGCGCGCCAGCAGGCGCATCCCCGGTAGAAGTTCGACCAGCGCGCCGACCGCCGCGCGCACCATCGCGAGCGCCACGGCCTGCCCCAGGCAGAAATGCGCGCCGAGCCCGAAGCCGAGATGGCCGGGCCCGCCCCGGTCGACGCGGAAGGCGTCGGGCTCCTCGAACCGGGCCGGGTCGCGGTTGGCCGCCCCGAGCAGGACGAGGACGCGCTGTCCGGCCCTCAGCGGGTGGCCGCAGAGGGCCGTGTCCTCCCGGACCTCGCGCACCGCCGACTGGAACGGGCAATCGTAGCGCAGCATCTCGTCGACGGTATCCTGAAGGCGCGGCGCCGAGCACAGATCCGCGCGGTGCTGGCCGGGATGGCCGAGCAGCGCCAGCATGCCGTTGCCGATCAGGCCGATGGTCGGCTCGTAGCGCCCCGAGAGCAGGCTCGTCACCGTCGCGAACATCTGCTCCTCCCCCTGGAGGTCGCGGATCTCGCGCAAGGGGCAGCGCTCCGCGCCGCGGGACGGCCGGTCGATCACCTCCGCCAGGGCGGCGCGCCAGGCCGCCACGGCGGCCAGGGCCTGCTCCCCCGTCTCGCGGCCGGGCGCGTGCCGGAAGCGGACATAGGCGTCGACCCAGGGGCGGAACCGGGCCATGTCGTCGCGCTCCAGTCCGAGCAGGTGCGTGACGACCAGGGCCGGGAAGGGCTCGAAGGTCTCCACGATGTCGAGCGTGTCGTCCTGGACGGCGCGGGCGACGAGATCGCGGGCGAGGTCGGTCAGCTCCGCCTCCACGCCCTCCGCCGCCGCCGGTCCAAACAGCCGCGCCCAGGGGGCCCGGATGCGCGTATGCTCGGGCGGATCGGATTGCTGCATCCAGCGCCGCTGCATGGCGACGAGCGGCGCGCACAGGGCGCGGGTCTCGGGATCGATGACGTCGGGCGGCATGATGTCGATGCGGGACGACAGCGCCCGGTCGCGCAGCGCCGCCCCGGCGGCGTCGTGGCCGGTCACGAGCCACGCCTGGAGCGGGTCGCTCCAGTGGACCGGCCCCAGGCTCCGCACCCAGTGGTAGAACGGATACGGGTTCAGCAGCACCGGCAGGCTGTGCAGCTCCGCCGTCGAGGCGAAGCCCGCCGTCACGGCCGCTCCATCCGCTCGCGCAGGCTCTTCGGGCGCATGTCGGTCCAGTGCTCGCGGATGTAGTCGAGGCAGGCGTCCTTGGTGCCGGACATGCCGGCATCGCTCCAGCCGAGCGGGTTTTCCCGGTCCAGCGGCCAGATCGAGTACTGCTCCTCGTGGTTGAGGACGACCTTGTAGGGCTCGTCCTCGGCGCCGGTCTCGCTCATGGGGTCTCTCCGACTGGGGGGTGAGGTAGCCAAGACATGGCCTGCGCGAGGGCCGCGACATGCGGCTCCGTCAGGACCTCGCCATGGGTGGCCGGGATGTCGACGACGGTGATCCCGCCGAGGCTCAGGGCGCCCCAGGCGGCGGGGTCGGCCGCGTCGGCGGGCGTGCTCCCGGCCTCCTGGACCGTCGCGCGGAACAGGCTCACCGGCGCCAGGCAGGGCCCTTGCGGCCGGTAGCCGCGCCGCAGGACGATATGCGCCGCCGAGGCGCGCAGCTCCCGCCCGAGCGCCGCTGCCGTCGCCGAGGGCATCGACGCGGACAGGCGCGCCTCCAGGGCGTCGAGCAGGTCGGCGTCCGGCAGCGCCTCGAAATCCTCGTCGGCGAAGGAGAGCCCCGCCCGGCGCGCGAATCCGCCGACCATCCGGATCAGGTCGCCGCTCGCCAGCGCCGCCGGCCGTGGCGGGCCGGGATCGAACAGGAACAGCCGCTCGACCGTGCCGCCGCGCCGTTCGATCTCCCGCGCCAGCTCGAAGGCGAGGACGCCGCCGAACGACCATCCGCCCACGCGCAGCGGTCCGGCATGCAGCCCCTCGACCGCGTCCGCCAGCCGCGCCGCCGCCTCGGCGAGGGAAGCCGGGGCAGCGACGGCATGATGCAGCGAGGGGGATTCCAGCCCCCAGACGGGTTGCGTGCCGGGAAGATGCCGGGCCAGCGGCAGGTAGCAGAGCGCGCTGCCGCCCAGCGCATGGCAGAGCAGCAGCGGCGGTTCCGACCCGTGCGCGCGGATGCGGGTGACGAGGGAGGGCCGGCGCCGCGCCCCCTCCTCGCCCGCGACGACGGCGGCGAGATGCTGGATCGTGCGCTCCTCGAGCAGCTCGGCGATGGGGATGCTGCACCGCCAGATCTCCTCGATCCGCGCGATGACGCGCACCGCGAGGATCGACTGGCCGCCGATCTCGAAGAAGTCGTCGGTGACGCCCACCGAATCGAGGCCGAGCAACTCGCACCAGATCTGCGCGAGCGCCTCCTCGACGGCGGTGCGGGGCGCAACGGCGGGGGGCCCCGCCGAGTCCCGGTCGAGGGCCTCCAGCCGGTCGTGATCGATCTTGCCGTTCGCGGTGAGGGGCATGTGCGGGACCGGCACGATCCGCGCCGGCACCAGATGGTCCGGCAACCGGTCTTGCAGGCGCCGCCGCAGGGCGGCCGCCCCGGAGGCCGGCCCTTGCGGCTCGCGCAGGACCACATAGGCCAGAAGCCGCGCGTCGCTGGTGCCGGCATGCTGCCCGACCACCGCCGCCCCGGCGACGGCATCGTCGGCGAGCAGCGCCTGCTCGATCTCCAGGGGCTCGACCCGGTGGCCCCGGATCTTCAACTGGCGGTCGCGCCGGCCGACGAATTCCAGCACCCCGTCGGCCCGCATGCGCGCGATGTCTCCCGTCCGGTAGAGGCGCGCCCCGGCGCGCGCGGCGTAGGGGTCCGGCAGGAAGCGCTCGGCGGTCAGGTCGGGCCGGTTCAGGTAGCCGCGCGCGACGCCGGAGCCGCCGATATGCAGCTCTCCGCGCACGCCGAGGGGCACCGGCCGGCCGCGCGGGTCGAGCACGTAGGTGGAGACGCCGGGCAGCGGACGGCCGATGGCGGCGCCCGGCACGCCCTCCCCCGCCGTGCAGACGGTGGCGCAGACCGTCGCCTCGGTCGGTCCGTAGGCGTTGACGAAGCGTCGCCCCGCCGACCAGCGCGCGAGCACCGCGTCCGGGCAGGGCTCTCCCGCCGAGACGACGGTCGCCAGAAGCGGCAGCCCCTCGTGCGGCAGGACGGCGAGGACGGAGGGCGGCAGCGTCGCCACGGTGACGCCGTCGCGCAGGACGGCGAGCAGCGGCGCTCCGACCGTCAGCGCCTCCCGGCTCGCCACCCGCAGCGAGGCGCCGGTGCAGAGGGCCGTGAACAGCTCGGAGACCGAGGCGTCGAAGGCGAGCGATGCGAATTGCAGCACGCAGCTCTCCGGCCCGATCCCGAACGCCGCCACCTGCCCCGCGACGAGGGCCAGGACGCTGCCATGCTCGACGCAGACGCCCTTCGGCCGCCCGGTGGAGCCGGAGGTGTAGATCACGTAGGCGAGGTCCCGCCCGGTCGCCGCGTCGTCGGGAGAGATTCCGTCCTCGCCGGAGGATTCCGCGAGGAGCGCCTCCAGCGACGCGATCCTGTCCGGGGGCCCGAGCGTATCGGCGTCGCCGCGATCGGTGATCGCCAGGACGGGCCGCGCGTCGTCCAGCACCTGCCGCAGCCGCGCCGGGGGCGAGGCGGGATCGAGCGGCAGATAGGCGGCGCCGCATTTGAGGACGGCCAGGATCGCGACCACGGCCTGCGCCGATCCGGGCAGCGCCAGCGCCACCAGGCTGCCGGCGCCGACGCCCCTCCGGCGGAGGCGGCCGGCAAGCCGGCTCGCGCTCAGCTCCAGATCGCCATAGGTCAGGCCGGCGCCATCCCCCCGGACCGCGACGCGCTCCGGCGCCTGCCGCGCCCGAGCCGCCACCAGGGCGTGGATCGTCTCGGGGCCGTGATCGGTCGCGCGCGGGCTCACGTCGTCGCCTCCGTCTGGGTCGCGAGGCGCAGCGCCCCGGCGGCATCCGCCTCGTCCATGAGCGGGATGTCGTCGATGCGCATGTCCGGCCGTGCCAGCGCGGCCGCGACGAAGTGCAGGAGCGAGCGCCCCATGTGCTCCACCGTGCCGCGATCGAACAGCGCCGTCCGGTAGGAGAGCGTCGCGACCGGGGCCTCGGGCGGGCCGGCGACGACCAGCGCGAGGTCGAACTTGGCCGTCTCGGCCCGGCTGGCGACCGGCTCGACGCTCAGTCCAGGTAGGGAGAGGTCGTCCTCGGCCCAGGGCTGGAGGGCGAACATCACGTTCGGCGCCGGCCTGTCTCGGCCGGGGCCGGCCGCCGCGTCGAGAACCTGCTCGAAGGGCACGTCCTGATGGGCGAGCGCGTCGATCGTCGTGCGCCGGGCGGCGGCGACCGCCTCGCGGAAGGGCCGGCCGCCGCCGGTCCGAAGGCGCAGCGCCGCGACAGTGACGAAATAGCCGACGAGGGCTTCGAGGTCGCGCCTCGGCCTGCGGGTCACGGGGGAGGCCAGGAGCAGGTCGTCCTGTCCCGTGTAGCGGGAGAGCCATGTCTGGAACCCGGCCAGCCACACCACGTAGGGCGTGCAGCCCTGGGCCCGCGCCACGGTTCCGACCGCCTCGCGCAGGGCGGCGGGAACGGGAAACGCGACCTCCGCTCCGGGAGAATCGGCGCGCGCCGAGCGCGGCCTGTCGGTCGGCAGGTCGACGCTCGGCGGGGCGCCCGCGAGCATGTCGCGCCAATAGGCGCGCTGGCGGGCGAGCCCGTCCGAGCCGGCGCCCTGCCTCTGCCGGCGCGCATGGTCGGCATAGCGCAGGCGCAGCGGCGGCAGCTCCGGTTCCCGCCCGGCGGGGGCCGCGTAGATGCGGCCGATCTCGTCGAGCATCACGCGGATCGACCAGGCGTCGCAGACGATGTGATGCAGGCAGAGGAGCACCAGGTGGTCGCCCGCGTCGAGACGCCAGAGATCGGCCCGGAACAGCGGGCCCGTCTCGAGGTCGAAGGGGCGGCGCGCCTCCTCCTCCATCGCCCGCGCGGCCGCCGGCCAGCGCTCGGCAGGGGGCAGGCCCGAGAGATCCGTTCGCCGGAGGTCGATCCCGTCGTGGCGGACGATCTGGACGGGAGCGCCGTCGCGGGGCTCGATCGCGCCGCGCAGGACGTCGTGCCGGCGCGAGACCCGATCCACGGCGCGCGCCAGCGCCGCCGCGTCCAGGGGCCCGCGCAGGCGCAGCGCCACCGGCACGGTGTAGGTCGGCGTGCCGGGGGTCAGCCGCTCGAAGCTCCAGAGCTGCTCCTGCGCGAAGGTCAGGGGCGCCCAGTCCGAAGGGTCCGCCTCGGGCTGGACTCGGGCGGGAACCGGCGCCAGCGCGCGCAGCCGTGCCGCCAGCGCCCCGAAGGTGGAGGCGGCGAAGACCTCGTGCAGCGGGATCTCCACGCAGAGCGCCTCGCGGATGCGGCTGGCGAGCTGCATGGCCCGCAGCGAGTGGCCGCCGAGGGCGAAGAAATCGTCCTCCGGCGCCACCTTGGCGATGCCGAGGAGATCCTGCCAGATGCCGGCCAGGACCGCCTCGACCTCGTCCCCGTTGCCCACGGCCGGCGCCGCGCCCGGTCCGGGCGGGCGTTGGGCGAGGGGCCGCGCGGCCAGCGCCGCCCGGTCCAGCTTGCCGGTCTCGCCCAGGGGAAGGGCGTCGAGGACGACGAACAGCGACGGCACCATGTATGTCGGCAGCAGCGCCGCCGCGTGCGCGCGAAGGTCGGGGGCCGCGGGCGCGTGTTTCCCGGCCAAGACATGCTCGGCCAGGACATGCCCGGCTAGGACATGCTCGGCCACGACATAGGCGACGAGCACCGCGTCGCTCCCGTCCGCGCCCCGGTGCGCCACCACCGCGCAATCGCGCACGGCCGGATGCCGGCGCAGCGCCGCCTCGACGTCGCCCGGCTCCACCCGGTAGCCGCGCAGCTTCACCTGACCGTCCAGGCGGCCGCGCAGTTCGAGGCGGCCGTCATGGGCGTAGCGCGCCGCGTCGCCGGTCCGGTACATGCGCGCGCCGGGCTCTCCGGCGAACGGGTCCGGGAGGAAGCGTTCGGCGGTGAGGGCGGCGTCCGCGACGTAGCCGAGGGCGAGGCCGTCGCCGGCGGCGTAGAGCTCGCCCCAGACTCCGGCCGGCAGCGGCTCGAGGCGCTGGTCGAGCACGTAGGCGCGGCCATGCGCGATCGGGCGGCCCACCGGGACGGCCGCGCCCTCGGGGATCGCCTCGCAGACGACCTCGCAGGCGGTGAAGGTGGTGTTCTCGGTGGGGCCGTAGCCGTCGACGAGCCTGCATCCGGGCAGCGCTTCGCGCATGCGGCTCACCCGCGCCGGGGAGACGACGTCGCCGCCGGTGACGAGCGTCCGCAGCCCCGAGAGGATCGCGATGCCGTCGTCGACCACGCGATGGAAATGGCCCGCCGTCAGCCACAGGGTCGTCACCCCCTCGGCCCGGAGCACCGCGCCGAGTTCCTCGACCCCGAGCGGTCCGGGCGGCGCGACGGCGAGGCGGCCTCCGTGCAGCAGCGCCCCCCAGATCTCGAAGGTGGCGGCGTCGAAGGAGGCCGGCGCCAGATGCAGGAGGGTCTCGTCCGGCCCGAACCGGCAGTAGTCCTGCCCCAGGACGAGGCGCGCCACCGCGCGATGGGGCACGCAGACGCCCTTCGGACGCCCCGTCGAGCCGGAGGTGAAGACGATATAGGCCGGGTCCGTGGCGCGGGCCGTCCAGGGCGGCCGGTCGGCGCCGGCCTCCGCCGTCAGGCCGACCACCGCCGCGCCGGGCCCGGCGATCTCCGGCCGCACGCCGCCGAGATCGCCGCCCTCCACCCACACCCGTATCCCGGCATCCGCGACCAGCGCCCGCGCCCGCTCGGGAGGAAGCGTCGCCTCGACCGGGACGTAGCAGCCCCCGGCCTTCAGGATGCCGAGGAGCGCGATCACGAGGTCGGGGGAGCGCGTCGCCGGCAGGCCGACCGGAACCCCCGGCCCGACGCCCGCCTCCCGCAGCCGGCGGGCGAGCCCGTTCGCGCGGCGGTCGAGGGCGGCATAGGTCAGCGTCCGCCCCGCGCCCGTAAGCGCGATCCGCTCCGGCCCCTTGTCGACGGCGGCCTCGAACAGCGCCGGCAGGCTCGCCTCGCGCGGATAGGCTGGGTGCGGCGCGTTCCAGTCCCGAAGGAGAGCCGCGCGCTCGGCCGTGCTTGGAAGCGGCAGCGCGTCCGGCCGGCCTTCCGGCGCGTCCGCCATGTGTTCGAGCAGGCGGAGGAAGCGCTCCGCCATGCCCGCGACCGTGCGGGGCTCGAAGAGGCACGCGTCGTATTCCAGCACGGCGCGCCAGCCGCCCTCCGCCTCGTGGACGCTGAGGGTGAGGTCGAACTTCGCGGTGGCGAAGTCGATGTCGAGGGGTTCCGTGCGCAGGCCGCCCGCCTCCGGCAGGGCGGGCGGGGCCTGCTGCATCGAGAACGCCGCCTGCACCAGCGGCGGCCGCGACAGGTCGCGCTCGGGCGCCAGCGCCTCGACGAGCCGCTCGAAGGGCACGTCCTGATGGGCGAGCGCGTCGAGCACCGCGTCGCGGGCGCCCCGCAGCACCTCCCGCGTCGTGCCGCCCGTCGCGACCCGCACCACGAGGGTGTTCACGAAGTAGCCGATCAGCGGTTCCAGCGCGGGCAGCGGGCGGGTGGTGCTCGGCGAGCCGATCAGCACCTCCCCGACGCCTGCATGGCGCGCGAGCAGGACGCCGTAGGCGGCGAGCAGCGTCATGAACGGCGTCGCCCTCTCCGCTCGCCCGACGCGCTCCAGCGCCTCCCGCAGGCGCGGCGCGATGCCGACGACGTGGCGCCCCCCTGCCGGGGCGGAGCGCGCCCGGCGCGGATGGTCGGCCGGCAGGTCGAGGACGGGGGAGGCCGTGCGGAGTGCCGCGACGCGGGCGGCGATGCGCGCGTCGAGGCTCCCGGTCGCGAGCTGACGGCGCTGCCAGGCGGCGTAGTCGGCGTATTGGAACGACAGCCGTGGAAGTCCCGGCTCCGTCCCCCGCAGCCCCGCCTCGTAGAGGGCGGCGAGCTCGCGCGCCAGGATGGCGGTGGACCAGCCGTCGCAGACGAGATGGTGCATCACGAGGAGGAGCACATGCTCCTCCGGGCCCGTCTCGTAGAGCGTCGCCCTGAGGAGCGGGCCGCGCTCCAGGTCGAAGCCCCGCGATGCCTCCTGCCGCAGCCGCCCGTCCAGCGCCGCGCGCGGGAGCCGCTCGCGCCCCATCGCCGGCTCCGCCGCCGGGGCGATCGCGGGCGCCGGACGTCCGTCCTCGACCGCCACCGTCATGCGCAGGACCTCGTGGCGGTCCATGAGCGCCCCGAGCGCCCGTTCCAGCGCGCCGGGGTCCAGCGCGCCGGACAGCCGCATCGCCGAGGGAACGTTGTAGGTCGGCCCATCGGGGTCGAGCCGATGCAGGATCCAGGCGCGCTCCTGCTCCGGCGAGAGCACCGGCGGCTCTGTCGCGGGGCGGGCGGCGAGGGGCGGCACATGCCGTCCGCCGCCGTCCCGCGCGATCCGCCCGGCGAGGGCGGCGACGCTCGGCGCCTCGAACAGCGCGCGCACCGGCAGGTCCGTCCCGAGCCCGGCGCGGATGCGCGCGGCGACCTGGAGCACCGCCAGCGAATCGGCCCCGGCCGCGAACACGTCGTCCTCGACGCCGATCCGAGGGATCTTCAGCACCTCCGCCCAGATCGCCGCCAGGGACGCCTCCAGGGCGGTGCGCGGCGCCACGGGCGGATGGCGGCCGGCGGGCAGGCCCGACCGCGCGAGTGCCGCGCGGTCGACCTTTCCGTTCGGCGTCAGCGGCAGCGCCTCGAGGGTCACGACCGCGGCCGGCAGCAGGAAGCGCGGCAGCGTCCCCGCGAGCCAGGCGCGAAGGCCGTCCCCGTCCGCCGCCGTCCCGTCGCAGACGGCGTAGGCGACGAGCGCGGGACCGGCCGGCCCCGCCACGGCGACCGCCGCGCAGGCCCGCACGCTCGGGTGGCGCGTCAGGGCGTGCTCGACCTCACCGGGCTCCACGCGCCGGCCGTGCAGCTTGACCTGATCGTCCAGGCGCCCGACCCATTCGAGCTGGCCGTCGTCGCGGTAGCGTCCGAGATCGCCGGTCCGGTAGAGCCGTGCGCCGGGCTCCCCGCTCCACGGGTCGGGACGGAAGCGGTCGGCCGTGAGGTCCGGCGCACCGAGGTAGCCGCGCGCGAGCTGCGGGCCTCCCAGCCAGATCTCGCCCACCGCGTTCCTCGGAACGCGATGCAGGTCGGGCCCGAGCAGGTAGACGCGCGCGCCCGGCACCGGCCGGCCCAGCGGCGGCGCCTCCCCGTCCGGGACGCATTCGGCAAAAATCGCGTCGACGGTCGCCTCGGTCGGGCCGTAGAGGTTCAGGAAGCGCCGGCTCCCTCCCCAGCGCCGGACGATCTCGGGGGGGCAGGCTTCCCCCGCCGAGCCGACGAGCACCAGCGCGGGGAGCGCGGAGGGCGCCGCCGAGGCCAGCACCGAGGGCGGCAGCGTGGCATGGGTGATGCCCGCCCCCTCCATGAACGCCACGAGGGCATCCCCCGCCCGCTCATGGGGCGGCACGATGCGGATCGCCGCCCCGGAGCACAGGGTGCCGAAGATCTCGGGAACGGAGGAATCGAAGCCGAGCGAGGCGAAGTGCAGCACGCGGCTGCCGGGCCCCGTGCCGAAGGCGGCGACGTGGAAGCGCGTGACGGCGGCGAGCCCGCGCCGCGTCGCCATGACCCCCTTGGGGGTGCCGGTCGAGCCGGAGGTGTACATCACGTAGGCGAGGTCGTCCGGCGAGCCGGCGGCGGGCAGGGGCCCTGTCCGGGCCTCGTCGTCCTCCTTGTCCAAATGGATGACGGGGACGCCGGCGGCCCGAACCGGGGGCGCCCAGGAGCCGCCGCGCAGCACGGCGCGCGGCCGGGCCTGTGCCAGCAGGCCGGCGAGGCGCTCCGGTGGCTGGTCGGGATCGAGGGGCAGATAGGCGGCGCCGGCCTTCAGGATCGCGAGGATGGCGGCGACGGCGGCGGCCGAGCGGTCGCAGGCCAGGGCGACGAGGTCTCCTGGCCCCAACCCTTCCGCGCGCAGCCGCCGGGCGAGACCGTCGCTGCGCGCATCGAGCCGCGCATAGGACTGCACGGTGTCCCCGTCGCGCACCGCCGGGGCGTGCGGGGTCCGTCGCGCCCAGGCCGAGAAGGCCGCGACCACGTCCGGGCACGGCGCGTCGGTCCGTGCCCCCGCCGAGAGGGCCAGCAGCGCGCGGCGCTCCTCCTCGGGCAGCAGACTTTCGGGAACGAAGGGGGCGCGGATATCCGCCGCGATGAGCCGCAGGGCGTGCAGGACGTGATCGGCGATCCGCTCCGCCCAGCCGTCCGGCAGCCCGCGCGTATTCACCGCGAGGGCGTCCGGCATGACGCCGACCTCGATGGCGAATTCGGTCCTCTCGTCGGCGTCCACGGCCAGGACCTCGACGTCGGACCCAGCGCGGAGCCGGTCGTAGACGTGGAAATCGACGAAATTGAACGAGGTCTCCAGCCGCAGCCCGGTCGGGCGCAGGATCTCGGACAGCGGCAGCCAGCGGTGCGGGAGGATCGCCGTCTCCGCCGCGAGAACCTGCCGGAGCAGCGTGTCCCATCCGGCCTCCGGCAGCCGCAGCCGGCAGGGAAGCGTGTTGAGGAACAGGCCCAGCACGCGGTCCCCGTCCTCCCGCTCCGGCCGTCCGTTCGTCACCAGCCCGGTGAGGACGTCGCGGGAGCCGGTCAGCAGGCAGAGCGCCGCCAGGTGCGCGCCGAGGAACACCGTGCGCAGCGGGACGCCGGCCGTCGCCGCCGCCCGGCGCAGATCCGCGCGCAGCCGCTCCGGCAGGGCCTGCTCGCTGCGGGCGTGGAGGGAAGTGGATGCGTGGCGCGGCAACCTCGGCGCCTCGGCGCCGGCGAGCTGCCTCTGCCAGAAGGCTCGGGTGCCGGGGCTGTCCTCGGCCGCGCGCTCGAGGCGCAGGAACGCGGGCATCCCCGCGAACCTCGCCGGCGGCGGCACGGGAGCGCCGGTCCCCATCCGCGCCGCATAATGCGCGAACAGGTCGGTGAGGAGCGTCGCGATGCTCCAGCCGTCGAGGATCGCGTGATGGGTGACGAGGACGAGCCACGCGGTCCGCTCGTCCTCGCGCAGCACGTCGAGCCGGAACAGCGGCGCGCGCGCGGTGTCGAAGCGGAACGCGCGCGCCTCCTCGATCCGGGCCGACACCCGCGCCGCGCGCGCCTCGGGCGCCATCCCGCGCCAGTCCTCGACGCGCAGGGGCAGCGGCAGGCAGCGATGCACCACCTGGAGCGGCCCGTCCGCGCCGGAGAGGTCGAAGCCGGTGCGCAGCGCCGGATGGGCGTCGACCACGTCCTGAAGAGCCTCGCGCAGCACGTCCTCGTCCAGATCCGCCTCCAGGCGCAGGCCGAGCACGTTGTGGTAGAGCCCCTCCCCCGCGCCCTCCTCGGCGTGGAAGAGCATGCCGAGCTGGAGCCTGCTCGCCGGGAAGGCGTCCTCGATCCCGGCGGGAAGCGCGGCGCGGCGGCCCTCGCCGATCATGGCGAAGGGGCGGCCCTCCTCGATGGCTGGGCCGGGCAGTTCTTCGGGGCGCGGGCGCGCCAGCTCGCGGATCGTCGGCCGGGCGAACAGCTCGGCGAGCGACAGCGCGAGGCCGTGCCGGCGCGCCAGCGCCGCCAGCCGGATGCTTCGGATCGAGTCCCCGCCGAGCTCGAAGAAGTCGTCGTCGATGCCGATTTCATCGACGCCGAGCACCGTCGACCACAGCGTGGCGAGCAGCCGCTCGCGGTCGGTGGTCGGGAGGGCCGGAGGCCGCGCCGCCGCCTGACGCTGCGAGGGCGGATCGGGAAGGGCTCCGCGATCGAGCTTCCCCGAGGCGGACAGGGGCAGCGCCTCCATCGCCACGAAGGCGTGGGGGATCATGTAGTCCGGCAGGCGGCGGCGCAGGAACGCCCTCAGGGCGGGCTCGTGCATCGCCGCGCCGGGCGCGGGCACCAGATAGGCGACGAGGCGCTGGTCGTCCGTCCGGCTCACGGCGGCGGCCGCCTCCCGCACGTCCGGATGCGCGCGCAGGGCGACCTCGATCTCCTCCAGCTCCAGGCGGAACCCGCGGATCTTCACCTGATGATCGACGCGGCCGAGGAACTCGATCTCGCCGTCGAGGGTCCAGCGCCCCCGGTCCCCGGTCCGGTAGAGGCGCGCCCCGGCCTCCCCGAACGGGTCGGGCCCGAAGCGCTCCGCCGTCAGCCGGGCTTGCGCGAGATAGCCCCGGCCGACGCCGCTGCCCCCGACATGGATGTCGCCGATCATGCCGGGCGGCACCGGCCGCATCAGGCCGTCGAGGACATGGACGCGGTTGCCGCCGAGCGGCCGGCCGAGGAGGCTGCCGGAGATCTCGCGGGCGCAGCGCGCCGTGATCGGGCGATGCGTCACCGCCACGGTCGCCTCGGTGGGCCCGTAGACGTTGACGACGCGCGGGCGCTCGTCGCCATGGCGCGCGAACCAGGGCAGGAGATCGCCGAACCGCAGCGGCTCCCCTCCGAGGAAGAGCAGCCTGAGGCGCGACGCGCCCGTCTCCGGCCCCTCCAGCACATGCGCGGCGAGCTGCGCGAAATAGGACGGCGTCTGGGTGAGGACGCTCACGCCCTCCCGGACCAGCAGCTCGTGGAAATCGGCGGGCGCGCGCGCCGTCTCCTCCGGCACCAGCACCAGCCGGCACCCGTGCGAGAGGGCGCCCCACATCTCCCAGACGGAGAAGTCGAAGCCGTAGGAGTGGAACATCGTCCAGACGTCGTCGGGACGAAAGCCGTAGAGCCCGGCGGCCGGCGCGAAATGCGCGGCGGCGTTCGCATGCGTGACCACCACGCCCTTCGGCCGCCCGGTCGAGCCGGAGGTGTACATGACATAGGCCGGATCGTCCGGCCGCGCCGGGGGGGCCGGCGGCGATCCGTCCGCGGCCGGGGCGGGCTCGTCGAGGCGGAGCACCTGCGGGCCGTTGCCGGGCAGGCGATCCACCAGCGCCGCTTGCGTCACCATCACCGGCACCGCGCTGTCGCGCAGGATGGCGGCGAGGCGCTCGGGGGGCGCCTGGGGATCGACGGGGACATAGGCCCCTCCGGCCTTGAGCACGGCGATCATCGCCACGATCATCGCCGGCGAGCGGGACAGGTACAGGCCGACGAAGCTGCCCCGGCCGATGCCGAGGGCCCTCAGGCGGGCGGCCAGGGCGCCGGCCCGCGCGTCGAGGGCGCCGTAGCTCAGGGCCTCGTCCCCGCATGTCACCGCGATCGCGCCGGGGGCCGCTGCCGCGTGCGCCTCGAAGCGCCTGTGCAGGAGATCGCTCCCGCAGAGCCCGTCGAGGTGACCCCGCGCCCGTGAAAGGGCGTCGCGCCGGCCCGCGTCGTCGAGGAGCGGCACGTTCTCCACGGGGCCCGCCATCCCGGCGGCGAGGCCCGACAGGGCGCAGCGCAGCGCCGAGAGCAGCACCCCGGCCGAGGCGTCGTCATGGGCGGCGCCGTCGAAGAGCAGGGCGAATTCCAGGCGCGCGCCGGGGATGGCGAGCAGCGTCAGCGGATAGCTCGTCTGCTCGACCGCCTCCGGATCGCGCAGCCTCAAGGCCCCCCGCGTCGCCGACAGGACCTCCCCCATGGGATAGTTCTCGAAGACGAGCACGCTTTCGAACAGGTCGCGGCCGGGCGGCAGCCCGAGCCATTCGCTGATCCGGGGCAGCGGCGTGAAGTCGAACGCCTTCGCCGCGACCTGCCGGTCCTGATGGGCGCGCAGCCAGGACAGGACGGGTTCGCGCGCCGGGACCGCGATCCGCACGGGAAGCGTGTTGACGCAAGGCCCGACGATCCGCTCCGCGCCGGGCAGGTCCGCGTGCCGACCGGCGCCTGTAGCGCCGAACAGCACGTCCGCCTCGCCGGAATAGCGCGACACGACGATCGCCCAGGCGCCCTGCACCAGCGTGTTCAGGGTGAGCCGGTTGCGGCGCGCGCAATCCTGAAGGATCGCCGTCTCGGCCTCGTCCAGCGCCATCCGCCGGGTGCCGCACCGGGAGGCGCGCGCCGGGCGGGGCATGCGCAGGCGCGTCGGCCCGGCGACGCCCGCGAGCTCCGCCCGCCAGAACGCCTCGGCGCCCGCATGGTCCTGCCTGTCCAGCCAGCGGATGAAGGAGCGGTATGGCGCCACCTCGGGGAGCGCCGCGTCGCGGCCCTCCACCGCCGCCTCGTAGAGGGCGAACACCTCCCCCAGCACGACCGGCATGCTGAACCCGTCGAGGATGACGTGGTGATGCGTCCAGACGAGCCGGTGCGCGCGCTCGCCCGTGCGGAAGACGGCGAGCCTCATCAGCGGCAGCCTCGCGAGGTCGAAGCCGCGTCGGCGGTCCCGCGCCAGATGGTCCGCGAAGCGGTGCGCCTGTGCCTCCGGCGGCAGGTCCCGCAGGTCCTCCCAGGCGCAGGCCAGCTCGGCCCGCCGGAGGACGACCTGCACGGGCCTGTCGGCGTCCCGCTCCCAGTCGAAGCGGGTGCGCAGCACGGGATGGCGGGCGATCGCCGCGCGCCACGCCCGCTCGAAGGCCGCAGGGTCCAGCTCTCCCTCCAGGCGGCAGTGAAGCTGCTGGACGTAGACGCCGGAATCCGGTTCGAGCAGCGTGTGGAAGAGGAACCCCTGCTGCGTCGGCGAGAGCGGGTAGGCGTCCTCCGCCTCCTCGTCCGCGATCTCGGAATCCGCCGCGGGGACGACAGCCGGTGATGCGTCGTCGTCTTCGTGGCCGAGCTCGCCGAGCGCGGTCCCGATCGCTTCGGCGAGGGACTCGATCACCGTCTCCTCATGCAGGGCGGCGTCGTAGCCGATGCGGATGCCGAGGCGCCCGTCGAGCACGAGGGCCTCGACCTCGATGGGAAACGGCCGGACGGCGCCGGGCGCCTGCATGGTGCCCGGATCGTCCAGGATCGGCGCGAAGGGAGCGCCGGCGCGGGCGCTCTCCACCCGGCCGAGATAGTTGAAGGCGATCTCCGGCTCCGGCGCGGCGCCGAGCGCGCGGGCGCCCTCCTGCGTGAGATGGCGCAGGACGCCGTAGCCGATCCCGCGTCCCGGCACGGCGCGAAGCTCCTGCCGGACGCTCCGCAGGACCTCGCCGCAGCCGCCCTCCGGCGAGACCGGGCAGGTCAGCGGGACATGCTGCGTGAACCAGCCGACCGTGCGCGAGACGTCGGCGTCGGCGACCGCGCTTTCCCGGCCATGGCCCTCGACCATGACAGAGACGGCGTCCGCCTTCGTGATCCGCGCGAGCGCCTGCATGAGGGCGGCGATCAGGATCTCCTGCACCGTGGCGCCGGTGCGGGCCGGGAGCCGGCGGACGAGGATGTCCGTCTCGGCGGCACTGAGCGCGAGATTTCGCGCGCGGATGCGCGACGGGCCGCTCCGGCCGGCCGTAGGCAGCGGAAGCGGCACCGCCGGCCGCGCGGTCCAGTACGGGAGGTCGTTCTCCAGGGCGCGGGCGCCGTACGCCTCGAGGAGCCGCGCCCAGGCCAGGAAGGAGCAGCCCGGTCGCGGCAGATCGGGCGGCGAGCCGGCGGCGCATTGCGCGTAGGCGGTCTCGATGTCCTCGACGAGGATCCGCCAGGACACCACGTCGATGACGAGGTGATGGGCCGCCAGGAGCAGCCGCATCCCCTCCCCGCCGAGATCGAGTAGGCGCGCCGCGAACAGCCGCCCCCCAGCGAGGGAGATCCGGCCATGCGCTGCCTCGATCTCGGCCGCCAGGGCCGCGGCCCGCTCGGGCTCGCTCACGTCCCCGAGGCGCGCGACGTCGAGGACGAGCGGGTCGTCGGGGGCGCCGGCATGCTGGCGCCATCCCTCCCCGGTCCGCGCGAAGCGGGTGCGCAGGGCCTCGTGGTGCCGCCAGACCGCCGCCAGCGCTGCCGCGAGATGGCCGGCATCCGTCCGCTCCGGCAGGGACACCGCCAGGGCCAGGGTGAAGCGCCCGGTGCCCTCGGGATCGCGCTCGAAGAACCGGGCCTGGGCGGGCGTCAGGGCCGCCGAGATCACCGCCGGCTGCTCCGGGACCGGCTCCGCGAAGGCGGCCGCGCCGGCCAGCTCCCGGACCGTCTGATGGGCGAACATGTCGGCGAGCCGCAGGCGGATGCCGGCTTGCCCGGCGCGGGCGACGATCTGGATCGCCAGCATCGAGTCGCCGCCGGTCTCGAAATAGTTGTCGTCGACCCGCAGGCCGGTCGCGCCGAGCACCTGCTCCCAGATGCCGAGCAGCGTCCGTTCGAGCGGGTCGGGCTCGGGGGCCGGCGGACGCGTCGCGGGCGATTGCCGGGGCGCGGGCAGCGCGCGCCGGTCGATCTTCCCGTTCGGCGCGGTGGGCACCGAGGCGATGGGGGTCAGCCAGGACGGCATCGCCGCGTCCGGGAGCCGGCGCCGAAGCTCGGTCCACACCTCCGCCAGATCGGCCTCGGCCCGTTCGAGCACGACATAGGCGGCGAGCCGGGCCTCGCCGCGCTCGTCGTCCCGCGTCACCACCACGGCGTCGCGCACGTCGGCATGCGCGCGCAGGGCGTGCTCGACATCCCCGAGCTCGATGCGGTTGCCGCGAATCTTGACCTGCTCGTCGGCCCGGCCGAGGTACTCGATGGCGCCGTCGTGGAGATGGCGCGCGAGATCGCCGCTGCGGTAGAGGCGCGCCCCCGGCACATCGGAGAACGGGTCCGGCACGAAGGCGGCCGCCGTCAGGTCGGGGCGCAGCAGGTAGCCGCGCCCGAGATGCGCGCCGCCGATATAGAGGTGGCCGACGGCGCCCACGGGCACCGGCCGCATCCGCCGGTCGAGGATGTGGATGCGCGTGTTGTGCACGGGCCGCCCGATCGGGACGCGCGCATGGGAGCGGTCCCGCCGGCACGGCCAGGCGGTCACGTCGATGGTCGCCTCGGTCGGGCCGTAGAGGTTGTGCAGGGCGATGGCGGGGAGGCGCTCGAAAACGCGGTCGTGGGTCCGCGCGGGGAGCGCTTCGCCGCCGGAGAACAGCAGCCGCAGGCTCGTGCAGGCCTCGACCCCCTCGGAATCGAGGAAGGCGCGCAGCATCGAGGCGACGAAATAGACGGCCGTGATCCCCTGCTCCCGGATCAGGTCCGCCAGATAGGCGGGATCGCGATGGCGGTCGGGTGCCGCCAGCACCAGGGTCGCCCCGGTCATGAGCGGCCAGAACAGCTCGAAGGCCGACACGTCGAAGGAGATCGGCGTCTTGTGCAGGAAGCGGTCGGCGCGGCCGAGCCCGTATTCCGCCTGCATCCACCGCATGTGGTTGACCACCGCCCCGTGGGAAATCATCACGCCCTTCGGCACGCCGGTCGAGCCGGAGGTGAAGATCGCGTAGGCGAGGTTGTCGGGATGGGCCTCGACCCCCGGCCGGTGGGCGGGGCGCGCGGCGACGAGGGCGGCGTCGGCGTCCACGAGCACCACGAGCCCGTCCCGCGCCGCGAGCCGGTTTCCGGCGCTCGTGACGAGCGCGGCGAGCGGCGCGACGGCGAGCATGGCCGCGAGCCGGTCGTCCGGGTAGCCGGGATCGAGGGGGACATAGGCGGCGCCGGCCTTGAGCACCGCCAGCAGCGCGACGACCAGCTCCTCCGAGCGCTCCAGCGCGATACCGACGCGTGCCTCCGGGCTGATGCCGTGCGCCCGCAGGTGATGCGCGAGCCGGTTCGCGCGCATGTCGAGGGTCCGGTAGGTGATCGCCCCGCCCTCCCAGGCGACCGCCTCCGCCTCGGGCGTGGCGTCCGCCTGCGCCTCGATCAGGCGGTGCAGGCAGGCCGGCGGATCGTGCCGCTCCGTCGCGTTCCACGCGTCGATCAGTGCCCGGTCGTCGTCGGTGACGAGCGGCAGGTCCGAGACACGGGTGTCCGGCGAGCGGGCGAGCGCGTGCAGGAGCGCGGCGAGATGGGCCGCGAAGCGGGCCATGGTGACGTCGGCGAAGACCTCGGTGCTGTATTCGAGGAAGCCGTCGATCCCCTCTGAGCCCTCCCGCAGGTCGACCAGGAGGTCGAATTTCGCGCGGCCGTTATGCGTCTCGACGGAGGAGATGCCGAGCCCGGCGACCTCCACCTCCCGCACCCCGCCCGCCTCGTAGAGGAACTCGATCTGGAAGAGCGGGCTGCCCTGCGCCGCGCGCTTCGGCCGAAGCGCCTTGACCAGCCGGTCGTAGGGCAGCTCCCGGTTCGCGTAGGCCTCGAAGGTGGTGTCGCGCACCCGCGCGACCACCTCGCGCAGGGTCGGGTCCCCGGAGAGGTCCGTCCGCAGCACCAGCGTATCGACGAAGAACCCGATCAGGAGCCGCAACTCGTCGCGGTCGCGGTCGGCGTGGAGGGTCCCGACGACGATGTCGTCCTGGGCCGTGTAGCGGGCGAGGAGCGCCTTCAGCGCCGCCAGATGGACGACGAACGGCGTCGCGCCGGTGTCCCTGGCGAGTTGCCGGAGCGCCGCCGCCACCGGCGCGGGAATCGCGAAATGCCGCCGGGCGCCGTGGAAGCTCGGCTCGGCGGGGCGCTCGCGGTCGTGCGGCAGCCGCGCCGCCGATTCCGCCCCCTCGAGCCGCTCGGCCCAATGCGCGACGCGGGCCCGCAGCACCGCGTCCGGCATGAGGTGGCGCTGCCAGTCCGCGAAGTCTCGGTACTGAATCGGCAGGGGAGGAAGCGGCGCCTCCCGTCCGGCGGCGAGCGCCTCGTAGAGGGTCGCGGCCTCCGCGATGAACACCCGATGCGAGCCGGCATCGCAGACGATGTGATGCATGGTGACGATGAGCCGATGCTCCTCGTCGGCGAGCCTCAGGAGGCGCGCCCGGAACGGCCATTCCGCCGCCAGATCGAAGGGCCGCGCCGCCTCGGCGCGGGAGACGGTTGCGACCGCCTCCTCGCGCGCCCCGGGGGGAAGGTCGCGCAGGTCCTCCACCGGCAGCGCCAGCGGGCGGGGGGCGTCGACGCGCTGCGTCGGCGTCCCGTCCCGCGCGTCGATGCGCGAGCGCAGCACCTCGTGGCGAGCGAGAATCGCGTCGAGGCTGCGCGCCAGCGCCCCGGCCGCGAGAGGCCCGGCGAGGCGGAAGACGCGGGACTCGTTGTAGCGCTCCGGCGCGGCGCCGAGGGTGCCGTCGACCCAGAGCCGCTCCTGGGCGAGGGAGAGCGCGTAGGACTCCGCCTGCGCCAGGCGCGGGATCCCGCCGCTCGCCGGCAGGTCGAGGCCGCGTTCGCGGATCCGGGCCTGGAGGAGCGCCTGCTTCTCGGGGGAGAGGGCGGCGATGCGGGCGGCGAGGTCAGTCACCGCCGCGGTTCCGGTCCCGGAGCTCGGCGAGGAGGCCGAGCCCCTCCGTCATCGTGGCGCGGTCGAGCCCGAAATCGACGAGGCATCCGATCTCGTCGACGCCGCTCGCGCGGATGCGCGCCAGGCGCGGCAGGCAGGACTCCACGGTGCCGAACAGTCCGTTCTCGCCGAGATAGCGCTCGAACGCGATCTCGGCGATCGCCTCGCGGTCGTCCGGGGTCAAGCGAGAGACGTCCATGGGAAGACCGCCGCCGGCGAGCCCCTGCATCTCGTAGAGGCTCATATGCGTGCGGATGTAGCCCAGCAGCGGCTCGCGGACCTGTGCGCGGACATACCCCTCGTCGCGCCCGACGAAGGTGTGGATCATCAGGGTGACGCGGCCGCTCTCGGGGTCGTGGCCCGCCTCCCGGCGCGCCTCGCGATAGGCCGCCGCGTGCCCGGCGACCTCGCCGAGGGTGCCGCGCAGCAGGCCGGTGAGGACGTTGAGGCCGAGGCGCCCCGCCTGGATCCAGGTCTCGCGCGAGCCCGAGGTCGTCAGCCACACCGGAAGCTCCGGTTGCAGCGGCCGGGGAAAGCTGCGCACGGCGACGGCATCCCCGCCTCCGGGGGGCGGGAACGGGACGGTCTCGCCGCGCCAGAGCCGCCGGAACGCGGCCAGTCCCTCCAGCAGCGTCGTCCGGCGCGCCTCGAAGGGGGCGCCCGCCAGCACGAAATCCTCCGGCACCCATCCCGATGCCAGCGACACCCCCACGCGGCCCCCCGAGAGGTTGTCGAGCATCGCCCAGTCCTCGGCCACCCGCGCGGGATGGTGGAGGGGCATCACGACGCTGCCCGCGCGGATGCCGATGCGGCGGGTGCGCATGGCGATGGCGGCGGCGAGCACGGCAGGGTTCGGATAGAGCCCGCCGAAGCCGTGGAAGTGCCGCTCCGGCACCCAGACCGCGTGGAAGCCCTGGGCGTCCGCCCATTCCGCCGCTTCCAGCAGGGGGCCGTACTTGTCGTTCTCCCGAGAGAACCCGTCGCCGGAGAAGAAGAACAGGCTGAACGCCAGTTCGGAGGCCGAAGGCGTCGGCGCGGCGGGCTCCGGGTCGCGGGCTGCGCGAGGGGGGCGGAGTTCCGGTCTCGCCGGGGCGTCCGCCGCCACTGGGGGGGCGCCTTCGGCGGTGTCCGCCAGCCCGCGATCGCGCAGGGCCGCCTCGAAGCGGGCGCGCTGCTCCGGCGACAACCCGCCGATCCGCTGGCGCAGCTCCTCCTTCATGGGCGCTCCGCCGCGTCTTGGGCCGCGTCTTGGGCCGCGCCCTGCGGCCCCATCGCCTCGATCTCGGCGAGCAGGAGCTCGATCTCCTCGTCCCGCGCCGCCGCGCGCGCCCGCTCCTCGCGGGCCTGCGCGATCGCCGCGCAGACCCCGGCGACGCTCGGGGTCTCGAACAGCACCCGCAGGGGCAGCTCGATGCGGAAACGGTCGCGCAGGCGCGCCACGATTTGCGTCGCCAGCAGCGAGTCGCCGCCGAGCTCGAAGAAGTTGTCGTCCACCCCGATCTCGGCGATGCCGAGCATCTCGCCCCAGATCCCCGCGACGATGTGCTCGTCCTCGCCGCCCGGCGCGCGATAGGGCACGCTCAGCGGCGGCCGCGCGTAGGTCCGCGTCCCGGCGGGGGGCGCCGGGGGCGCGGGGGCGACCCACCGCGCGAGCCTCGCCGCGAGGTCGCCGCGCGCCACCACGAGCTGCGGAGGGCTCGGCTCCCCGGCGAGCAGCCGCGCCAGCACCCGCGCGGTCTCGTCCCGGTCCATGGCGAGGGCGAGCCGCGCGGCGCCGGCCTCTCCGGGCGACGGCCCGGTTCCGGGCTCGAGATTCCAGGTCTCCAGCGCGGCGCTCGTCCAGGCGTGGCGATCCTGCCGGCGCGCCGCCGCGAAGGCGTCGAGGAAGGCGTTGGCCGCCGCATAGGCCGTGTGGCCGAGCCCGCCGAGGACGGAGGCGAGGGAGGAGATCAGCAGCACCTGCGTCGGTGGCTGGCCTTCGAGGGCGCGCTCCAGCGCCAGCGTCCCGTGCACCTTGGTGGCGAAGTGGCGCGCGCAGACCTCCGGCGTGGTCTCCGCGAGGGAGGCGATCTCCTCGGCGCAGCCGGCCCCGTGCACGATCGCCCTCAAGGCGCCGTGGGCGGCGGTCACGGAGTCCACGAGGGCGCGCAGCGCCTCGGGGTCGGCGATGTCCACGCGGCGCGTCTCGATCCGGACGCCCCGTGCCCGCAGCCCGGCCAGCACACCCGGCGGCGCGTCCGCCTCGTCCCGGATGTCGGCCAGGACGACGGCGTCCGCGCCCGCCTCGGCGAGGAGCGCGGCGATCGCGAGGCTCACGCGCCCCAAGCCGCCGAGCAGCAGATAGGCGCCCCCCGGCGCGGGCCCCCGGCCTGCCGCCGTTTCCGTGGGGGGCGCCGGCACGAAGGCCCTCCCCCAGCGGCGGCCTTCGCGGAAGGCGACGAGGGCCTCGGCCGGCTCGTTCAGGATCTCTCCGGCCAGGCGCTCGGCCGCCTGCGCGACCGGGCCGCCGTCCAGATCGACGACGACGCGGCCGATATTGGCGTATTCCTGCGCGACCACCCCCGCCGCCGCCGCGACCGGCGCGAGCGCCGGGGCGACCGCCTCGTCGCCGGTCACGGCATGGGCGTGGCGCGTCGCGATGAACAGGCGCAGCGGAGACGTCCAGCCCGCCCGCGCCACGCTCTCGATCAGGAGCGGGAGGGGATGGAGCGCGATCTCCTGCGCCGCCTCGAAGGCCGAGGCGTCGAGCGGGCCCGCCCGCGCGTCGAGCGGCCAGCAATACACGAGCGCGTCGACGGGGCCCCGCGCCTCCAGCCCGGCGAGCAGACGCGCGAAGCTCGCCGGATCGGCCGGATCGAGACCCTCGGCGCCTCCGCGCCGGGCGATGCTGACGGCGACGCCCCGCTCCGCGAGCAGGGCCGCCGCCCGCTCGCCGATGCCGCCCTCGTCCGCCAGCACCAGCGCGTGACGGGGGATCGCCTGCGCCGCGCGGGCCGGTCGCTCGGTCCAGACGGGGCGGTGGAACCATGCGTCCACATCCGCGCCCACACTCGTGCTCGGGCCCGGCCGGGCGGAGGGCTCGGGCGGGCGGGCATCGATGAAGTAGCGGCGGCGCTCGAAAGGATAGCCGGGCAGGCGCACCCGCGCCCGCCTCTCGTGGGCGTGGAAGCCACACCAGTCCACCGCGCCGCCGGAGACCCAGACCCTCCCGAGGGCCTCGACCATCCGCTCGGATTCGTCGGCCCGGCCGGCGGAATCGTTCGCGCTGACGAAGACCTCGTCGCCGCCGGCGGCCGTGCGGCGCGCCAGGGCGGTGAGCGCGCTTCCGGGGCCGACCTCCAGCCAGAACGCGCCCTCGCAGCCCTCCCGGACCGTCGCCATGGCGTCGGCGAAACGGACGGGCGCGCGGATATGGTCGGCCCAGTAGACCGGGCTCGTCGCCTCGCCCTCCCCCAGCCACGCGCCGGTTGAGTCCGAGGCGAAGGGGATCCGGGGAGCCGAGAGCGCCACGCCGGCCAGCGCCCGCCGGAACGGCGCCACGGCAGGCTCCATCATCGGGGAGTGGAAGGCGTGCGAGGTGCGCAAGGGGGCATGGCGGATCCCCTCCCCGTCCAGCACCCGCGCCAGGGCCTCCAACGCCGCCGCCGGGCCGCTCGCGACGCATTCGCGCGGCGCGTTGACGGCGGCGATCCCGCACCCGTCCGGCAGGAGCGAGGCGGCGCGCCCGGCATCGCATTCCATGGCCAGCATGGCGCCGGGGGGGAGCGCCTGCATGAGCCGGCCGCGCTCGGCGACGAGGGCGAGCGCGTCCTCGAAGGACAGAACCCCCGCCACGCAGGCGGCGGCATAGGCGCCGACGCTGTGCCCGAGCACGGCCTTCGGGCGCAGGCCCCATTCCGCCCACACGGCGGCGAGGGCGTATTCGTACAGGAACAGCACCGGCTGCGTGATCGCGGTGCGCGAGAGCGTCGCCTCCGCCGCCCGGTCGGCCGGCGCCGCGAGGAGCAGGTCGCGAAGGTCGAGCCCGAGGGCCGGCGCCAGGGCGCTCGCCCCGCGATCGATCCAGCTTCGGAAGGTCGGCTCGCCGTCGTAGAGCGCAGCCCCCATTCCGGGCCGCTGGCTGCCCTGGCCGGGGAACAGGAACACCAGCGGCCGTTCCCCCGCGACCGGCGCGGCGGGGGCGGCGATGGCGGTTGCTCCGTGCAACCGGGCGGCGTCGCGGCAGGCAAAGGCCCTCCGGTAGGGCAGCGCGGTCCGCCCCACATGGAGCGTGAAGGCGGCGTCGGCGAGGAAGGCGGGATCCCGCTCCGGGGCGATCCGGGCCAGCATACGCTCCGTCAGCGCGTCGAGCGCCTCCGGCGAGCGGGCCGAGACGGTGAGGAGCTGGACCGCGCGGCTGGGCGGCTCAGAGGCCGGGCGCTCGGGCGCCTCCTGGAGCACCACATGCGCGTTGGTGCCGCCGACCCCGAAGGAGCTGACCCCCGCCCGCCGGGGGGCGCCCGAGGAGGGCCACGCCGCCGGCTCGGCGCTCACCCGGAACGGCGTCCGGCCGAGGTCGAGCCGGGGGTTGGGCGCCTCGAAATGAGGGGTCGGAGGAATCTCGCGATGCTCCAGGGCGAGCGTCGCCTTGACGAGCCCGGCGATGCCCGCCGCCGTGTCGAGATGGCCGATATTGGCCTTCACGGTGCCGAGCGCGCACCAGGGCGCTACGGCCGGCCCCCCGAAGGCCCGCGTCAGGGCCTCGACCTCGATCGGGTCGCCGACGGGCGTGGCGGTGCCGTGGGCCTCGACATAGCCGATGCTCTCGGGCGCCGCGCGCCCGCGCGCCTGGGCCGACTCGATCACCTCCGCCTGCCCCGCCACGCTCGGCGCCGTGTAGCTGACCTTGCGCGACCCGTCGTTGTTGATGGCCGAGCCGCGGATGACCGCGCGGATCGCGTCGCCGTCCGCGATGGCATCGGCGAGGCGCTTCAGCGCGACCATGCCGGCCCCCGAACCGCCGACCGTTCCGGTGGCGCCGGCATCGAAGGCGCGGCAGAGGCCGTCGCGGGACATGATGCCGTCCTGCCGGAAGACGTGCCCCGCCACCTGCGGGAACTTGATCGCCGCGGCCCCGGCCAGCGCGAGGTCGGATTCCCGCAGGAGCAGGCTGTTGCAGGCCAGATGCACGGCGACGAGGCCGGTGGAGCAGCTCGTCTGCACGTTCACCGCCGGCCCCCGCAGGTCGAGCTTGTAGGCGATACGCGTCGGGAGCGTGTCCTTGTCGTTCAGGATCATGATCTGGAACTCGTCCATCGATCCGATCCGGTCCTGGTTCGGCACCACGTTCTTCAAGAGGTACGTGTTCAGCCCGACGCCTGCGAACACGCCGATGGCGCCCGGATACTGGTGCGGGTCGCAGGCCGCGTCCTCGAGCGCGTGCCAGGCGCATTCGAGCAGGATCCGCTGCTGCGGGTCGAGCACCTCGGCCTCGCGGGGGCTGACGCCGAAGAAGGCCGCGTCGAAGGCGTCCGCCTCGTCGAGCACCCCTCGCACCGGCACGTAGGACGGGTCGTCCGCCAGCGCGGCCGGCACGCCGGCGGCGATGAGCGCGTCGCGCGTGAAGCGCGTGATGCCGCAACGGCCCGCGCGAAGGGCCTCCCAGAAGGCGTCGCAATCGGGCGCGCCGGGAAAGCGCCCGGCCATGCCGACGATCGCCACGTCGAGCTCGTCCCCGGCGTCCTCGTTCCCGGCGTCGTGGTCTTGAGCGGGCTGCGTCATCATCGGTCGTCGTACCGTCTCGGGGCGCGGTGCGCGGCGATCAGCGACGCCGTCCTGCGCGCCGCCGTCGCGGGATCGGGCCGGGGCGCGGCCTTGGGCTCCTCCGCTCCGGGCGCGCCCAGCCGGCCGGCGAGCGCGTCGACGGTCGGGTAGGTGAAGAGGTCGATGAGCGGGAAGCTGCGGCCGAGCCGGGTCTGCAACCGCGCATGGACCTGCGCCGCGCTGAGCGAGGTGCCCCCGGCATCGAAGAAGTTCTCGTGCCGGGAGACGCGCGCGGTGGGGATCACCTCGCACCAGGTCTCGGCGATGAGCCGTTCGAGCGGGGTCGCGAGGGCCGCGGGCCGGAGGTCGGGCGCCGCGACGGGCTCGGGAAGCGCCGCGCGGTCGACCTTGCCGCTGAGGCCGCGCGGGATCGCGTCGACCTGCACCAGGGTCTCGGGGATCATCGGCGCGGGGAGTTGCGCGCGCAGATGGGCCCGCAGCGCCGAGGGCGACGGCGCCGCCTCGGGCTCGGCGACGAAATATCCGACGAGCCTGTGCCCGCCGCCCGCCGCCTCCGCCACCGTCACCGCGCAGGCGCGCACCGCCGGATGCGCGGCGAGCGCCGCCTCCACCTCGCCCGGCTCGACGCGGAACCCTCGGATCTTGATCTGCTCGTCGCAGCGTCCGACGAACTGGAGCCGCCCGTCGGTGCGCAGGCGGGCGAGGTCCCCCGTCCGGTAGAGCCTTGCCCCCGGCTCGTTCCCGAACGGGTCGGGCAGGAAGCGCTCGGCGGTCAGGGCCGGCTGCCCCTCGTAGCCGCGCGCGACCCCGGCGCCCCCGACATACAGTTCGCCGACCGTGCCCGTCGGCACCGGCTCCAGGGCGGAATCGAGCAGGTAGACGCTTGCGTTGGCGATCGGGCCCCCGATGATCGCGCCCTGCTCGTCCGGCCGCAGCCGGGTCAGCGTCGCGCAGACGCTCGCCTCCGTGGGCCCGTAGGCGTTGATGAAGCGGCGCCCCGGCGCCCAGGCCGCCACCAGGGCGTCCGTGCAGCGCTCTCCCGCCGAGACGAGGGTCGCGAGGCCGCCGAGCCGGTCCGGTTCGAGGGTGGCGAGCACCGGGGGAGGCAGGGTGACGGCGGTGACGCCGTCCGCGAGAAGCCGCGAGAGGGGTTCGCCCACGAGCACCTCGTCCGCATCGGCGAACCGGAGCGTAGCGCCTGAGAGGAGCGCCGTGAACACCTCCGAGACGGAGGCGTCGAATCCGAAGCTCGCGTAATGCAGCACCACGGAGCTCGGTCCGAGCCCGAACGCCGCGATCTGCGCCTGCGCGAGGTTGCAGACCCCGCCATGCTCCGCGACCACCCCCTTGGGACGGCCGGTCGAGCCGGAGGTGAAGATCACATAGGCCGCCGCGCGGGCCGGGACGGGCTCTGTGATCGGGGGCGCCCCGGACGGCCCGTCGAGGTCGACCGGGATGCGCGTGCCGGGGACCGCCTCCGGCGGGGCCGCTCCGGCGCGGGCCACGATCAGCCGCACGCCGGCGTCCTCGGACATGCGCGCGGCCCGTGCCGGCGGGAGCCGGGGGTCGAGGGGGACATAGGCGCACCCGGCAACGAGGATGCCGAGCAGCGCGGCCACGGTCTCCGGCCGGCGCTCGGCATGGACGGCCACCCGTTCCTCGGGGGCGGTCCCCGCCGCGAGCAGGTCGCGCGCCACCGCATCCGCCGCCTCCGACAGGCGCCCGTAGCTCAGCGATCCCCCCGGCCATGCCAGCGCCGTGCGGTGGCCATGCGCGCGGGCCGCCTCCCGCCACCAGGCGACCAGGGAGGTATGCGGGGCGGGCCGCGCGGGGCCCGCGAGGAGGCCGGCGTCGTCGCGGGAATCCTGGAGGGGAATGCGCGAGACCCGCGTCGCGGGAGCCCGGACGGCGTTCGCGAGCAGCGTGCCGAACCGCCGCGCGAGCGTCTCGACCGTGCCTGCGTCGAAGAGGTCCGCGTCGTATTCGATCGAGGCGGCGAGGCCGTCGCCCGTCTCCACCAGCGAGAGCGCCAGCTCGGCCTGCGGGGCGCCCACGGGGAGCGCGATCGAGTCCATGTCGAGGCCGGCGAGGAGCACGGGCTCGGCCCCGCCCCCGAGCATCCAGGCGCCCGCGCCGCCATGGGTGCTGCCATGGGTGCCGCCATGCGCGCCGTTCATCGTCACGAGCGTCTGGAAGGCTGGCCGGAGCGGGTCTGTCCGCTCCGGACGCAGCGCGTCGAGCAGGCGCGGGAACGGATAACCGCGCTGCGCGAGGGCCGCCGTCCACTGCGCCTGCATGCGCGCGACGAGCGCGGAGAAGGACGGGTCGTCGTCGAGGCGGACGCGCAGCGGGAGCAGGTTCACGAGATATCCGACGGTGCGGGAGAACCGTTCCTCGTCCCGGCAGGATGTCGGGCAGCCGACGACGATCCCGGCCCGGCCCGCGCCGCTCATTCGGCCGAGCAGGACGGCCCAGGCACCGACGAGCAGGACGTAGGGCGTCGCGCCCTCGCGGCGGGCGAGCGCGCGCAGCGCCGCCGCCGTCGCCGCGCCGACCGTGAAGCGGACCCGTTCCGCCCGCGTCCCGGCGCTTGGTCCGCGCGGCCGGTCGCTCGGGATGTCGAGGGGCTCCAGACGCGCCCCGAGGACGGCCCGCCCGTGCAGGAGCGCCCGGCCTTCGAGCTCACCTCCGGCCGTCGCGAGGGCCCGCTCGCGCGCCGCGAAGATCGCGAAGGGGGCGCCCGGTGCCGGCAGGCTGTCGTCGCCGGTGCCGAGGGCCGCGCGGTAGGCCGTCCCCAGTTCCTCGAACAGGATCGCGAAGGAGGCGAAATCGACCACCGCGTGATGCGCCTGCGCCAGCAGGATCAGGCCGTCCCCGCCGCGATCGTACAGGACGACCCGGAACAGCGGCCCCCGCGCGAGGTCGAAGGGCCGTGTGGCATCGGCGCGCAGGCGCCCGTCGAGGCGGGCCGGGTCCCACGCCCGCGCATCCACCTCCTCGAGCCAATCGCCGGCCTCGCCCCGGTCGGCCGCGAAGGGCCGTCCGTCCCGGTCCGGGAAGCAGGCGCGCAGGGCGTCGTGCCGGGCGACGAGGACGCCGAGCGCGCGGCACAGCGCCGGGGCCGATACGCCCTCGCGGATATGGAAGGCCCTGGCCAGGCTGCTGCCGACGCCGCGCGCGCGGTCGAGCACCCAGAGCGCGCGCTGGCCGGCGGTCATCGCCGCCGGATCGGGCGGGGCCGCGTCCGGGTGCGCGGGAGGCGCCGCGCCCGCCCTCCCCGCGACGGCGGCGATGCGGCCGGCGAGCCCCGCCAGCGTGGTTTCGCCGCCGAGGAGGTCGGCGATGTCGACGGGCACGCCCCAGCGCCGCGCGCAGTCGTGCTGCAAGGAGGCCGCTCTCAGCGAGTCGAGCCCCAGCGTCACCAGGGCGGCCGTCGGATCGAGGGCGTCCGGGGGCGACTCCGTCAGCCGCGCGAGGATGCCCGTCAGGACATGCTCCACGGAGCCCTCGGCGGGCGGCTCACGGGGCGGTGCGGCCGTTGCCGCCACGGGCAGCCTGCGCAGGCTGCTCTCCAGGAACGCCTGCCGGCAGGCCCGCCGCCTGATCTTGCCGCTGGAGGTGCGCGGCAGCGCCCCCGGCGGCACGAGCGAGACCACCTGCGGGGCGATCCCGTGCGCCTGCGCGATCGCCCCGCGCACGGCCGCCGCGATGGCCGCCCCGTCGCCGCGTGCCCTGGAGGGCACCTCGACGAGGACGGCGAGCCTCTCCTGTCCCCCCTGCTCGAATCCGAAGGCGGCGGTGCCGCCGGGCCGGATCGCCGCGTGGCAGCGTTCGGCCGTCGCCTCGAGATCGTTCGGATAATGGTTGCGCCCGGACAGGATGACGACGTCCTTCAGGCGTCCGGCGACGTGGAGCCGCCCGTCGCGGATGAACCCCAGGTCCCCGGTGCGCAGGTAGGGGCCCCGCCCGTCCGCCAGTCGCGCCCCGAAGATGCGGTGCGTCCCTTCGGGATCGCCCCAGTACCCCCGCGCCACGCTCGGCCCCGCGAGCCAGATCTCGCCGATCCGGTCCGCCTCGCAGGGCCTGCCGCTCTCCGGCTCGGCGACCACCGCCTCGTGCCCCGGCGCGATCGCGCCGCAGGCCACGATCTCACGCGCCGTGGCCGTCGGGGCCGCCGCCTCGACGGCGCCCCGCGCCAGCGCCTCGGCATCGACCCGCGCCGTGACCGCCCTCCCGCTCCCGCGCGGGCCGCCCGCCGCGAAGAGCGTGGATTCGGCGAGGCCGTAGCAGGGATAGACCGATGCCGGGGCGAAACGGCGCGGCGCGAAGGCGTCGGCGAACCGCGCCAGGGTGTCCGCCCGGATCGGCTCCGCCCCGGTGAAGGCGACCTGCCACGACCGCAGGTCGATCCCCTCGCGCTCCTCCGGCGTGGACCTGTGCACGCACAGGTCGTAGGCGAAGTTCGGCCCCCCGCTCACCGTGGCCCCGAACCGCGCGATCGCCTCCAGCCACGCGAGGGGGCGCCGCGCCACGGCGGAGGGCGGCATCAGGACGACCTCGATGCCGCTGTAGAGCGGCTGGAAGAGGCCGCCGATCAGGCCCATGTCGTGATGGGGCGGCAGCCAGATCACGCCGCGGCTCGACCGCGTGTGCCCGAAGCGCTCGTGGATGACGGCGCAGTTCGCCAGCAGGTTGGCATGCGAGATCATCACGCCGCGCGGCGTGCCGGTCGATCCCGAGGTGTACTGGAGGAGCGCCAGCGACTCGCCGGAGACCTCCGGCGCGCGCCAGGACGATCCCCCGCCGGCGTCGTCGGAGATGGCGAGCGTCTCGATCCCCGAGGTGGCAAACGATTCGGGAGGGTCGCCGCTCCCGGCGAGGACGAGCCGCGCTCCCGAATCGGCGATGATGGCGCCCAGCCGCTCGCGCCCGCGGCTCCCGCGCGCCGGATAGGCCGGAACCGCCACCGCGCCGGCATAGAGGCAGCCGAAGAGGCCGGCGACATAGTCCAGCCCCGCAGGCGCCGCCAGGACGACGCGCTCGCCCGGCGCGCAGGACGCCCGGATGCATGCCGCCAGCCCCCGCGCCCGGAGGGCGAGTTCGCCGCAGGTCAGCGCGCGGGTGCTGCCGTGCTCGAACCAGGTGAAGACGGTGGCGTCGGGATCGGCGGAGGCGCGCCGCTCCAGGAGGTCGACGAAGGTCCGCGCGCCTGTGCCGGGCGGGCGCTCGGATGCGGGGCGCATCGGCGTCAGGCGTCCGGGGAACGACGGGGCGGGCCGCCGGGGGACAAGCGCGCCCGTGTCGCAAGACCACGCCCGTCGGCCATGTCGCACCCCAGATTGCTGCCACAGCAGATCGCCGGAGGCCCGGTCTCGCATCCGGGCGCGTGAAAGACCCGCCGTCATTCTACGGCCCGATACGCGACCGGCAAGGCCGTTCACGGGACGAGGACGACTCTTTTTCGGTACAACCACGCATCAACATTGTCCGTCCGTGCCGACGCACACCCGGACATTGGTATTGACGGAAGAATGACGATTTCCGACAAATCCGACCTCGCCGCGCGCCGGGCCGGCCCGGCGTAAGCCGGGGGCGGATTCGCGGCCCTTGTGGTCGCGGCACGCCTGCGGCATGAGCAGCGGCCCATGCGGGGCGCGCCGCCCGGATCCCGATCCGCGCGAGGGCGGGCGACACTCCGGGCGACGTTTCGACAGGCTGTCTCGATGAATTCTCCCTCCTTCCGGTCGGACTTCCTGCGCGTGATGAGCGAGCGCGGATTCCTGAACCAGTGCACGGATCTGGAGGGCCTCGACGCGAAGCTCTCCTCGGGCGAGGTCAGCGCCTATGTCGGCTACGACATGACGGCCAAGAGCCTGCATATCGGCAACCTCATCAGCCTGATGATGCTGCGCTGGCTCCAGAAGACCGGCCACCGGCCGATCCTGCTGACCGGGACCGCCACCACCAAGGTCGGCGACCCCACCGGCAAGAGCGAGCAGCGCCCGCTCCTGACCGACGCGCAGATCGCAACGAACAAGAGCCACATCCGCACGGTGTTCGAGCGGCTCGTCTCCTATACGGGTCCGCGCGCGGCGATCGAGGTCGACAATATCGACTGGCTGTCGAAGCTCGGGTACATCGAGTTCCTGCGCGACTACGGGGTGAACTTCACCATCAACCGGATGTTGAGCTTCGAGAGCGTCAAGATGCGCCTCGACCGCGAGGAGCCGATGACGTTCCTCGAGTTCAACTACATGTTGATGCAGGCGGTCGATTACCTGGAGCTGTACCGCAGCCACGGCTGCGTGCTCCAGATGGGCGGCGCCGATCAGTGGGGCAACATCCTCAACGGGGTCGAGCTGACCCGCCGCATGGCGGGCGCGCAGGTGTTCGGCATGACCTCGCTGCTGCTGCTCAACAGCGCCGGGGCCAAGATGGGCAAGACCCTGGCCGGCGCGGTCTGGCTCAACGCGGAGCAGTTCAGCCCCTACGACTACTGGCAGTTCTGGCGGAACTGCGACGACGCCGATGTCGGCAAGCTGCTGAAGCTGTTCACGGAACTGCCGATGGACGAGATCGCCCGGCTGGAGCGGCTGGAAGGCGCGGAGATCAACGAGGCGAAGAAGATCCTCGCGGACGAGGCGACCGCGCTGGTGCATGACCGCGACGCCGCCAACGCCGCCCGCGCGGCCGCCCAGTCGGCGTTCGAGACGGCCGGGAAGCTCTCCTCGGATCTCCCGACGCTGGAGGTTCCCCGGCACGAGATCGAGGCCGGGCTGCCGCTCGCCAACCTCGTCGCCCGCGCCGGGTTGGCGAAATCCAACTCCGAGGCGCGCCGGCTGGCGAGCGGCGGCGGCGTCCGCCTGAACGACGCGGTGATCTCGGACGCGGGCATCCTGGTCGAGCCGGGGCATTGCGACGCGGACGGCATCATCAAGCTGATGGTCGGCAAGAAGCGTCTGGTGCTGGTGCGGATCGTCTGAGGGCCGGCCCTACCCTCACCGGGCCGTGTCGCCCCCGGCGGCCGGCCAGCGCATGGCGTGCGAGAAGAAATCCGGGATGGCGACGGCGCCCCCGGTCTCGCGGGCGCGCCGCAGGACGAACTCGCCGAGCGCGATGTCGAGGACGCCGAGCCCGAAGGGCGAGAACACCCGCGGCCGCGAGAGGTCGGGGGCCAGGCGACCGTCGAGCAGGTCGGCCAGGGTGCCGTGGACGAAGCCGCGATGTCCGACGGCCTGCTCGACGAGATGCAGGGAGGTCGCCGCCTTGAGGGCGTGGCCGATGTCGTCGACGACATTCTGCGAGGCCAGGATCTGCGGCATGCCGAGATCCCGCAGCGAGAGATGCAGGACGGTCGGAGCCTCGCCCAGGGCGCCGGGGGGCACATGCGGCGCCCCGGCGGTGGTGGCGAACAGCACCAGGGAGGCCGCGCGCGTGGCGTCCGCGAGCGCCTCCGCCGCCGTCACCGGCCATCCGGTCCGTTCTTCCAGCCAGCCGGCGAAGCGCGCCGCCTCGCGCGGGTCGGCGTCGTGGAGCAGGACCCGCTCGAACCGCCACCGCCTGTGGATCAGCCACGCGACCACGGCGCGGGCGATCAGGCCGCAGCCGACGATGGCGAGCGTGCCCGTGCGCCCCTCCGGGCTCAGGGCCTCCGCCGCGAGCGCCGCCGAGGCCGCCGTGCGCTCGGCGCTGATCACCGAGCCTTCCAGGCAGGCGATCGGATAGCCGGTCTCGCAATCGTTGAGGATCACGACGGCCGAGGCGCGGGCGAGGTTGCCGGCGCGGTTGTCGGGAAAGCTCGCGATCCATTTCAGGCCCGCGATCTCGCCGGGGCCGCCGAGATGGGCCGGCAGGGCGATGATCCGGCAGGCCGGCTTCTCGGGAAAGCGCAGGAAATAGCTGTCCGGGTTCACCGACCGGCCGCCGGCATGGCGGCGGTAGGTCTCGGCCACGAGATCGAGGACGGCGTCCCGGTCCTCGTTCAGCATGTCGGCGACGACGGCGCCGGGAACGACGTGGAACGGCGTCGCGCGGGGCGAGAGCTGGGCGGGCGCGTCGGCGCTCATGATGCGGCCTCGTCTCGCGGGGGCTCGACCGGCCCGATGCGCTCGGCGACCCAGGCGTCGTCGTAGACCGAGTCCAGGTACTTGTCGCCGAGGTCCGGGGAGATCGCGACGATCGTCTCCCCCGGCCGGAAGCGGTGGCTCATCCGCCGCACCCCCGCGAGCACCGATCCGGTCGAGCCGCCGATCAGCAGATGGTGGTGCCGCACGAAGTCGCGGCAGGTCCGCACGGTGGACGCCTCGTCGATATGGAGCACGGCATCGGCGAGCTCGGGCCTGACGAGGCCCGGCCGCCTGCTGGAGCCGATGCCGGGAATGTTGCGCCGGGCGGCCTTGGAGCCTTCGAACGTCACCGACCCCTCCGGCTCGACGGCGACGATGCGGGTGCGCGGGCTGCGCAGGCGCATCGTCTCGGCGCATCCCACGAAGGTCCCCGTGGTCCCCGTGGCGAGGAAGAGCCAGTCCGGCGCCGGGAACGCGGCCAGGATCTCCTCGGCGGTCTCGCGGGCATGGACGGCCTTGTTGGCCGGATTGGCCGATTGATCGAGCCAGACGGCGTCGGGATCGGCGGCGAGGATCTCGCGGATGCGGGCGAAGCGCGTACCCAGGTAGCCGCCGTTCTCGTCGCGCCGGTCCACGACGATCACCTCGGCGCCGTAGGCGCGCATGCCCAGGATGTTCGCGCCCGTGGTGTCGGGGTCGGTCACGCAGACGAAGCGGTAGCCCTTGATCCCGCAGACGATGCTGAGGGCGATGCCGAGATTGCCGGAGGAGGATTCGACGATGGTGGTCCGGCCCGGCCTAGCCGCGCCGCGTCTTTCGAGGTCCTCGACCAGTCCCATGGCGGTCTTGACCTTGATCGAGCCCGAGACGCTGAAGCCTTCCATCTTCAGATACACGTCGGACGCTCCGGCATAGGCCGGAAGTCTGTAGAACAGCTCCCGAAAGATGAAATCCAGCGGGGAATCGGCTATCATCGATCGGCCTCGTCAAGACCTGCCGGGAGCGTGTATTTCAGTTCGTTCCGTCCCGCTCTCATGACGTCCGTCGATCTCCCGCCCAGGCCGTGCGTTCCCGAGGGAAGAACACCATCGCCCATGTCGGCGGTAAGACGAGCCCATTCCGCATCGCTGTCAAATCGGAAGGCGGCCGCCGCGCCGCCCTACAGCCGCGACAGGACGGATTGCAGCGTCGTGATGGTGGTCTCGATCATCTGGAGCACCGATTTCGCCTTTCCGCTGGAGATGGGCAGGCGGGCGCACTGGTCGGGCGGCTGGAGGAGGCGCCTGCGCTCGGCGTTGAGGACGTCGAGGGCCTTGTTGAGGGCAAAGATCACGATCTCCCGCGTGGTGCCCTCGTCGCTGTAGGTGTTGAGCTGCGATTCGATCTTCATCAGGGCCTCGTAGCCGGACAGCTCCTGGCCGATCTGGATGAGATCCTGCGAGATCGTGCTCATGCAGTCGCGTTCGCCCTCCGTGAGGTCGGGCTGCCTCAGCGACTCGCTCAGGCCGACGATGGTCTGCGTGAAGTTCGTCTTGATGCTGGTGACGCGCTCGAAATCCTCCTTCGGCAGCACGCCGGCCGATGCGGGCGCGCCGCCGAGGCCGGTCAGGGCGAGGCCGAGGAGGAGCGCGGCGGGCGTCGTTCCGAAGGGCGGGGTTCCCGAACCCGCCGGGTGGCTGCCGGCCCCGCGCCGAGCCCGGTGGGAAAAGATCCCGATACGACCCCGCCGCGCCATCGTCCCGGCACCCGTGTCAGCCATATCGGCAACCGTCCTTCGATCAGCATGAGCGCCACGCTTCGCCCGAGCGTACCAGACGGGGAGCCGGTCCCGAAGTCCCCGCCGCGATCCTCTCCCCGCCGGAGTGCTGGTCTTCGGCGCGGCGGGCGCCTATGAGTTCGTTCCGTCGATCCTTCATCGCCCGAATACTGATGATGGGCGGCACGATCCATCGACAGCGGGCCTCGTCGCGTTTCGATTTTCGGGAGATGCCATGGCGAGGTCCCAGGAGCAGGTGTTCCGAGCCGTCGCGATCGAGCGCGCCTCCTCCCCCGAGCAGCTCGACCATCTCGTCAGGATCATCCGGCCGTTCGACTGGATCATGATCTGCGTGATCTTCCTGCTGCTCGGCACCCTGCTCGCCTGGGGCGTGCTCGGGCAGATCCCGACCCGTGCGCCCGCCGAGGGAATCCTGGTCAGGAGCGGCGAGCGCATCGTCGACGCGGTCTCGGCGACGACGGGCCGGCTCGCCTCCGTCGACGTCGCCATCGACGACCGGGTCACGAAGGGCCAGCCGATCGCGCGGGTGGTGCGCACCGACGCGGAGCAGAATCTCAAGAGCGCGCGCGACATCCTTGCCGAGCGCGAGCGCGAGCACGCGGACCGGGTGGCGCAGGTCAAGGCCGAGCTCGCCGCCAAGGCGAGGAACTTCGCCAAGCTCGAGGAGGCGTTCCAGCAGGTCGTGAAGGCCGCCGACCAGCGCATCGCCTACCTGACCCAGGACGTCGAGAACCTGTCCATGCTCATGGGGAAGGGGTACGTGACCCGGCGGACCGTCGAGGACCGGCGCCAGGAACTCACCGGCACGGACCAGCGCCGGAAGGACGCCCAGAACGAGATCCTCAAGCTGCGCACCACGCAGACCGATCTGGAGACGCAGCGCGAGCGGGAGAACCGCGAGAGCGAGGAGCGCCGGAACGAGGCGCGCCGCCAGGTCGCCCGCCTCGCCGACGAGCTCGGGCAGAACACCCAGGTGCTCAGCCCCATCGACGGACAGGTGGTGGAGGTGAAGATCGCTCCCGGCTCCGTGCTCAGCGTCGGGACGCCCGTGGCCGCGATCCAGGCCGGGGGCACCGTGCTGGAGGCGGTGGTCTACATCCCCACCGACCGGGGCAAGAGCGTCAAGCCGGGCATGGAGGTCCGGCTGGAGCCGAGCACGGTCAAGCGCGAGGAGTTCGGCACCATGATCGGCACCATCCTGCGGGTGTCCGAGTTCCCGGTGACGCCCCAGGGCATGTCGGCCGTCTTGCAGAACGACAGCCTGGTCAGGCAGTTCACCGGCTCGGGGGCGCCCTATGCCGCCGTCGCGCGCCTCGCGGTCGACGAGAACGCCGTCAGCGGCTACCGCTGGGCGGTCGGCTCCGGGCCGCCGATCCACCTGACGAGCGGCACCCTGGTCAAGGGCGAGATCACCACCCGCTCGCAGCGCCCGCTCGACCTCGTCCTCCCGTTGATGAGGCGGCTGAGCGGAATCCTGGACTAGGATGTCCGGGAGAAGGGGATCCCGGTTCTCCGCGCGGACGGACGGCAGGCTCCCGGCGCGGGACCGGGCAATCGACAGGGCGGCTCCCGCATGCGCAAGATCCTCTACGTCTTCGGTCTCCTCACCGACGCCGACGTCGCCTGGATGGCCGGTGCCGGAACCCGCCGCCGCGTGCCGGCCGACGGGACGCTCACCGTCGAAGGGACGCCCGTCGATTTCCTGGGGATCGTGCTGGAGGGCGAGCTTCTCGTCTCGGCGCGGGGGGCGGGCCATCTCGCCCGGCTCGGCGTCGGGGAGGTGATCGGCGAGATGTCGCTCGTCGAGGCGGCGCCCGCCTCGGCCACCATCCGCGCGGCGCGCGACAGCCTGATCCTGTCGATCGACAAGGCGGCCCTTCTCGACAGGCTGGGCGCCGACGACGGCTTCGCGGCCCGCTTCTACCGCGCGCTCGCCGTCTTCCTCGCCGACCGTCTGCGCTCCGTGACGGCCCGCGTCGGCGCGGGACCGGACGCCCCCGCGGAGGCGCTGCCCGAGCGGGACGAGCTCGACGCCGTCGTGCTCGATTCGATCTCCGCGGCCGGGGAACGCTTCCACCGGATGCTCAAGGTGCTGGCCTCCGCCCGCCCCTCGTGAGCGCGGGGGGCGCCGCCGCTCAGAGGAGCTGGCGCTGGGCGAGGTCGGCGAAGACGCCCGGCTGGCCGCTCAGCACGTCGAAGGGGCCCGACTGCACGATCTTCCCGTCCACGAGGACGACGATGCGGTCCGCCTCGCGGACCGTGCTGAGGCGGTGGGCGATGACGATGCGGGTGACGGCGAGGTTGCCGAGCGCCGCGCTGACCACGGCCTGGGAGCGGTTGTCGAGGGAGCTGGTCGCCTCGTCGAGCAGGATGATGCGCGGCCGCCGCGAGATGGCGCGGGCGATCATGATGCGCTGGCGCTGCCCGCCGGAGATGGTGCTGACGCCCTCCGAGATCACCGTGTGCATGCCCATGGGCATCGCCTGGATGTCCTCGTCGAGGCTGGCGAGCCGCGCCGCCTCCCAGGCCTGCTCGAGGGAGAGCTGCGCCCCGCCGCAGATGTTGTCGTAGATGCTGCCGTTGGAGAGCTTGCCGTTCTGGAGGACGACGCCGAACTGGCGCCTGAGCGCGCCGATGTCGAGCGTGTCGATCGCCTTGCCGTCGTAGAAGATGGCGCCCGATTCCGCCTTCTCGAAGCCGAGCAGGAGCCGCAGCAGCGAGGACTTTCCGCTGCCGGAGGGGCCGACGAGCGCCACGTATTCGCCAGGCTCGATCCGAAGCGTCAGGTTGTCGAGGATGGGCGGGCCCGCTTCGGCGTAGCGGAAGGTCAGCCGCGACAGCTCGATGGCGCCGGACAGGGGACCCGGCGGCTTGCGGTCCTCGGAGATCTCGACCGCCCCCGTGAGCAGCGGCTTCATCCGGGTGAGGCGCGGGATGACGGCGAGGGAATCGCTGACGGCGGTCGCCCACGACCCGATCGAGCCCATCGCCTGCCCGAAGGCGGCGAAGAAGCCCAGGAAGGCGCCGAGATCCCGCGTCAGCGAGCTTTGCAGGTACAGGGCCGCCGAGAAGATGGCGAGCGTGGCGATGACGCCGAAGGAGCCGTCGAAGACGGTGAGCGCGTTCGCGATCCGCCGGGAGGTGATGAACTGCCGCTTGGCGGTGGCGAACTGCTCCCCCCAGACGGCGAGCCCCCGCATCGTCGCGTTCGCGACCCTGAGCTTGCCGACGCCGGCGAGGAGCTGGAGGACGAGGCCGCTGACCTTGCCGTCGAGGGTGATGTGCCGCGCTTCGTAATAGAGCCGCAGCGTGCAGGTCGCGATCGTCACCGCCGCCCGGAACAGGATCAGGGCGAGCGCCACGAGGGCGAGCTTGCCGTCGTAATAGACCATCAGCGCGATGCTGAACCAGGCGAACACCCCCGACATCAGGCTGCGCAGGGTCTGGCCGGTGAAGATGCGCCGGATCGCCTCGATGCCGAGCGCGCGGTCGACGAAGTCGCCCACGGTGAAGGCGCGGAAGACGGAGGCCGGCAGGCGCAGCATCCGGTCGATGACGGCGGCCTGGAGCTTCCAGTCGATCAGGCCCTCGATCCTGAGCAGCGCCGTCATCTCGAGGAGCTGCACCCCGGTCGCGGCGACGGTCGTCACCACGAGCGCCAGGGCGCAATAGGCGAGCTGGTCGAGTTCCGTGCGGGGAATGACGGAGGTCACGATCGCCTGCGTGATCAGCGGCGTGACCAGGGACAGCAGCCCGATGAAGGCCACCGAGAGCACGAGCCGGCCGTAGCTGCCGCGCGAGTGCCGCAGCGCGAAGGCGAGGAGGTCGCGCATCCGCAGCGGACGCGCGGGCAGCGGCGGGTAGAACGTCGCCGCGAGCGGCGAGAGCTCGGCGGCGAGGGCCGCCGTGACGCGCCGGCGCCGGCCGCCGGCGGCGGGATCGACCATGACGTAGCCGCGCCGGCCCTCGGGCAGCAGCGCCACCGGGTTCCGCTCCTCGCCGAGCCAGGCGAGCAGCGGGCCGCCGTCCCAGCGCCACCACTCCCCGCTCAGGACGGTCTGGCGGACGCGCAGGCGCGAGGCCCGCGCGATGTCGAAGACGGAGGAGATGTCGTCGGCCTCCTCCCCGAACGAGGACGGGCGCGACAGCCGCGCATGCCCGGCCCCGGCGACGATCGCGCAGGCGGAAAAGAGCGGGTCCTCGAGGCCCGCGGAGACCGTCGGCGTCGCGGCGTTCCGGCGCGCGATGACGCGGGACAGCGAGTCGAACAGGGCGAGGGTCTCCGCGCCCGCCCGCTCCTCGCGTTGCGCGAGGCGCGCCGCCTGCCTGTCCGATTCCTCCGCCAGGCGGCCCCGGATGCAGCCGAGGGCGCAGGCATCGAACGCGTCGAGGGCGGCGGCGAGGGCGCTGCCGCTCGGGGGCGCCCGGTCGCCGGCCAGCGTGCAGCCGCCCTCCCCCGCCTCGATCCACATGCCCGAGGTCAGCGGCACGGCGGGTCCGTCCTGCGCGTAGTCCGGGCCGACCCCCATCAGCCGCGCCGATCCCCGCGCGACCGACGCCCAGACGAGGCCGCGCGCCGCCCCGCGCCGGCGCTCGCCGGGAGCGAGCACGTCCCTTCCGGTGCCGGCCTCTCGGATGTCCCAGGCCGGATAGCGGCCGACGATCGCTCCGGCGAGATGCCCGATCCATTGCGCGAGGGCCGGGCCGTCGATCCCGCCGCGCGGCTCCGGGACGGCCTGCGCATCGGAGCCCCCCACGGCCAGGATCGCGACGCCGCCGGCCTCCTCTGCGTCGGGGCCGGGGAAGCCGAGGAGGACGCCCCCCGTCTCCACCCGGAACAGGTGGTGGCGCGCGCCCGCCGCCCCGCCGGGCGCGGTCTCCATCGCGAAGACCTCGACATGTCCGGCGACGACCCGGAGGGCGTCCGTCCGGCTGTCGAGCCGATGCGGGCGCCGGCTGTCGAGGGGGATCCGGGCCGGCCCCTCTTCCATCGTCTCGCTCATTGCAGGGCCAGGAGCTGCGCGTAGCTGCCGCGCCGCTCCAGGAGCTGCTCGTGCGTGCCCCGCTCGACGATCCGTCCGGCGTCGAGCACGATGATCTCGTCGCAGTCGCGGATCGTGCTGAGGCGGTGGGCGATGACGATGCAGGTGCAGCCCCGGCGGCGCAGGTTGTCGTCGATCAGCTTCTCCGTGACCGGATCGAGGGCGGCGGTGGCCTCGTCGAGCAGGATGACGGAAGGATCAGGCACGAGCGCCCGCGCGATCTCGATGCGCTGGCGCTGGCCGCCGCTGAAATTCGCCCCCCCTTCCGCCACGTAGCAATCGTAGTTGCCCGCCCGGCTGGCGATCTCGTCGTGGATGGCCGCGTCCTTCAGCGCCCGCGACAGGTCCGCCTCGCCGACGCTCCCGTCCCACAGGGTGAGGTTGTCCCGCGCGGTGCCCTCGAACAGGAAGATGTCCTGGTCGACATAGGCCAGCGAGTTCGCCAGCACGGAGGCCGGGATGCTCTCGAGGGGCAGGCGGTCGATCCTGATCTGCCCCTCCCAGGGGCGGTGGAGACCGCAGATCAGGCGTCCGAGGGTGGATTTCCCGCTGCCCGACGCCCCGACCAGGGCCACCCGCCTGCCCGGCTCCACCGTGATGGAGAGCCCCGAGATCAGGGGGGGCTCGAGCGGAGAGAAGCCGAAGGCGACGTTGTCGAGCTCGACCCGGCCCGCGAGCTTGGGCGGGACCGGTGCCTCTCCCTGCCGCTCCCGGTCCGGCACCGGATAGCCGAAGACGTCCTGCAAGCGTTCCAGCCCGCTCGCGATGGTCTGCACGGCGCCGGCCTGGTTGACGATCGTCGTGATCGGCTCGGAGAAGCTCGCCATCAGCGACTGGAAGGCGACGAGGCTGCCGAGCGTCATCGAGCCGTCGATGACGCGAAGGCCGCCGATGCCGAGGACGGCGGCCGTCGTCAGGCCGGTGAGCAGCGTCGGCATCAGCTCCAGCAGGGTCGAGGACAGTCCGAGCCCCTGCTCCGCGTTCAGCGACTTCGCCTGGATGCCCGACCAATGCGCGAAGGCCTCGTCCTCCAGGCCGCTCGCCTTGAGGGTCTCGATGCTGCGCACCGCGCTCACCGTGCTGCCGGAGAGCTTGCCCTGCTCCAGGGCGAGGCCCCGGCTGAGATCCGTCCGGTGGCGGGAGACGAGCTTGAGGGCGGCGACGTTCAGGAGCGACAGCCCGATGCCGATGGCGGCCAGCAGCGGATCGAACACCGCCATCGCGGCCCCGAAGAAGACCACCGAGAGGCCGCTCAGCGCGTTGGCGGCGACGCCGCCAGCGAGCAGCGTCGCGATCTGCTCGTTGGTTCCGACGCGGTTGGCGATGTCGCCCACATGACGCTGCGTGAAGAACTCGATGGGCAGCGAGAGGACGTGCCACAGGAAGCGGCTCACCATCACCACGGCGAGCTTGGTCTGGAGCCGCAGGAGCAGCGATTGCTGCACGGCCGCGACCAGCGCGCGGAAGGCCGCCGCCAGGGCCATGCCGATCAGCATCGGCACCAGCCAGGAGGTGTTGCCCTGGATGAGGATGTCGTCGACGAAGATCTTCGAGAAGGCCGGGATGACGATGCCGGGGACGACGAGCGCGAAGCTGACGGCGGCGAGCAGCGCCACGGCGGTCTTGGACGCGCTCAGGCCCCGCAGCAGCAGCCGCAGGACCTTCGGCCGCCCGCCGGTCTTCGCGAAGGCCGGCGTCGGCTCGAAGGTCAGCACCACGCCGGTGAAGGCGAGATCGAGCTCCTTCAGGTCCGTCTGCCGGCGGCCGATCGCCGGATCGTTGATGTAGACGCGCCCGCCCCGGATGCCCTCGAAGACGACGAAATGGTTGAAGTTCCAGTGCAGGATGCACGGCAGCGGCATGGCGGCGAGCGCCTCGGGCTCCTTGCGGAAGCCCTTGGCCGTCATGCCGAGCTGACGGGCCGCCTTGATGATGTTGCTCGCCTTGCTGCCGTCGCGGGACACGCCGCAGGCGACCCGCAGGCGTTCGAGGGGGATCCAGGCGCCGTGATGGGCGAGGATGATCGCCAGCGAGGCGGCGCCGCACTCGATCGCTTCCATTTGCAGGATTGTCGGTGTGCGCTTGATACGCATGACGCTCGCATGCCGGCCGCGTGGCCGGATGTATGCCCTGTCGGCCAAAGCCCGGCAAGGCGCCCGGTGCCGGCGGATTATTTCTTGCCGCGCCGCTCTCGAAGTATTTTTTGATTATATAGGATACAGGGAAAATATTTCGGGCGGCGTCTAGTGAAATCGCGTTGTTTCTCGATCGGGTTCTCATGGGGTGGTAGATGTATGAGCGGAACCGGGGGGCGTTCCTTCGCGATCCGCCGGATGACGTGGCCGTCTTGTGCCTGTAGGCTCTTCGGGGTCTTGCGAAAATCCTGTTTCGGCAAAGGTTTGCGCGAAGAGTGTTTTCCGCGGGGCGCCGGGATGGGCCCTCCATCGACATCGTCCCGCCGATCGGCCAGTCGTGTTCTCCGCGGGCGCGGGAACGAATCCCCTTCGCGCGCAAAGAGGAGAGAGCCCCATGACGTTCGTGACCACACGGGACGGGACGGAGATCTTCTTCAAGGATTGGGGCCCGAGGGACGCGCAGCCCCTCGTCTTTCATCACGGCTGGCCGCTCTCGTCGGACGACTGGGACGCGCAGATGCTGTTCTTCCTGGGGCACGGCTTCCGCGTCGTCGCCCACGACCGGCGCGGGCACGGCCGCTCGGCGCAGGTCTCCGACGGCCACGACATGGACCACTACGCCGCCGACGCTTCGGCGGTGGCCGAGCATCTCGACCTGAGGAACGCCGTCCATATCGGCCATTCCACCGGCGGCGGGCAGGTCGCGCGCTACGTCGCCCGGTACGGCCAGCCGCAGGGCCGGGTGGCCAAGGCGGTGCTGATCGGCGCGGTTCCGCCGCTGATGGTCAAGACCGAGGGCAATCCGGGCGGCACGCCGATGGCGGTGTTCGACGGGTTCCGCGCGGCGCTGGCCGCCAACCGCGCCCAGTTCTTCCTCGACGTGCCGGCGGGCCCCTTCTACGGCTACAATCGCGAGGGCGCGGCGGTCTCGCAGGGGACCATCCGCAACTGGTGGCGCCAGGGCATGATGGGCAGCGCCAAGGCCCATTACGAAGGCATCGCGGCCTTCTCCGAGACCGACCAGACCGAGGACCTGAAGGCGATCACGGTGCCGACGCTCGTCATGCAGGGCGACGACGACCAGGTCGTTCCCTACGAGAACGCTGCCCTCCTCCAGGACAAGCTCCTCGCCGACAGCACGCTCAAGATCTATCCGGGCTTCTCGCACGGCATGCACACGGTCAATGCCGAGGTGATCAACGCGGACCTGCTGGCCTTCATCCGGGCATAGCGCGCGCCGGACCGGTGCGGGGCGCCGCCCACGGCGAGCGCCCTGCCCCATCGGCGCGGGATCCCGGAAAGGCCCGCGAAGGGCGAGGCCGGACCGCTTTTGTCGCGAGGGCGCGCGACCGAGAGCTCACGCTGCGGGGCGCCCGCGCGAGAGGCTCAACGATCCGAATGAGTTAGGATTTTCAGTGGCTGGGGGACCAGGATTCGAACCTGGACTAGAGGAGTCAGAGTCCACTGTTCTACCGTTAAACTATCCCCCACCGAACCCGCTGGACCAGAACGGGTTTCAGGAATCGACGCGTAAGGGGCGGGCGGCTGTGGCCGGCCCCGGTGCCGATGCGGGCAGGGCATAGGCTGAATGATCGCGAGGGTCAACCGCCCCGTCGCGGCCTGCGAGGCCGCTTCCGGCGCCCGGCCGAACGCGGCGTGAGCCAGCGCACGGATTTCTTCACGTCCGGCCGCTAAGCGGCGCGATCCTCCAACGGCGCTCCCGGTCGATGTTCGATTCCGAAACGACGCTCCTGCTGAGCCTTGCCGTTCTCGCCTTCCTGGCCGCCCTCTCCGGGCCGGTCGCCTTCGTGCTGGCGCTCGTGCAGCGGGGGCGCCTCATGCGGCTGGAGGCGAGGCTGACGGAGCTGGAACGGCGCCCCCGCGCCGCGCCCTCGCCCTCTCCCGCGCCCTCCCCTTCCTCGCCCTCCCCTGCGGCGATCCCCGAGGTCCCCGCGCGCCCGGTCGGGCCCGTTACCGACGCCTGGACCGCCCCGCCTCCGCCCCCCGCTGCGCCCGTGGCCGCCGTCCCGCCGCCGCCGTCCGGGATCGCCGCCAGGGTCATTCCCGAGCCTGCCCCGAAGGCCAAGGCCGCCCGGCCGTCCTTCGAGGAACGCTTCGGCACCCGCTGGACGGTCTGGGTCGGCGGGCTCGCCCTGGCGCTGGGGGCGGTGCTGCTGGTGCGCTATTCCGTCGAGCGGGGCTTCTTCGGGCCCGCCGCGCGGATCGGCCTCGGCGTCCTGCTGGCGTTCGCACTGCTCGCCGGGGGCGAGGCCCTGCGGCGGCGCCTGCGCGGGACGGATCCCGCGCCCGGCCTGCGGCCCGACATCCCGGCGATGGTGACGGCGGCAGGCACCGTGGCGCTGTTCGGCACCCTCTACGCGGCCCATGCGCTCTACGGCTTTCTCGGGCCCTCGCTCGCCTTCATCGGGCTCGGCGCGACGGGGCTCGCCGCCATGGCCGCCGCCCTGCTGCACGGCCCGGCGCTCGCCGGCATCGGCCTCGTCGGCGCCATGGGGGCGCCGCTGCTCATCGGCGGCGGCCGGAGCGGAGCCTGGCCGCTGGCGCTCTACCTGCCCGTCGTCGCCGGCTTCGCCTATGCCTTCGCCTGGAACCGGGGATGGCGCGCGCTCGCTCTGGCGGCGGCGCTGGCCGCCGCCGTCTGGAGCCTGCTGCTCGGCCGCGCCGCCGGCACGGGGGCCGCCCTCTTCCATGTGACCGCCGAGGCGGGGCTCGCCGCCTTGGTCTTCGCCGTGCTGCCGGGGCGCGGCAGGCCGGACGAGGAGGGAGCACCGCAGCGCCTCGCCTCGGGCGCCCTCGCGGCGGGGGCGGCCGTGACCCTCCTGGTCCTGAGGGAGAATGCCTGGGGCGGCGTCGGCGCCGGCTGGATCGTCGCGGCGCTGGCCGGCATCGCGATCCCGGCCGCCGCCGCGTTCCTGTCCGCGCCGGCCTGCGCGGGCCTGCCCGTCGCCGGCGCCCTGCTCGCGGGGGCAATGATCGTCTGGCCCGCGCCGGACGGTTCGGTCGGGATGACGGAAAACCTGCTGCGCGATGCGGGGAATGCGGGCGCTTTGATCGCCGTCGCGCTCGTCGCGAGCCTCGGCGTCGCGGGCGCCGGGGCGTTGCGGCTTCTCGGCGGGAGCCGCCTGCCCCCGGCGGCGGTGCTGATCCATGCCGCAGGCGCCGCGCTGACGCCGCTCGCGGCCCTGGCGCTCGCCTATCTGCGCCTCGCCCACGGGGAGGTCGCGCCGGGATTCGCGGCGGCGGCCGGCGCCCTGGCCCTCGGCTTCGTGTGGCTCGCGGGGCTCTTCCGCCGGCAGGGAGAGGCCACCCCCTCCCCCGCCCTGCTGCTCGGCACGGGCGCCTTCGCCTCGGCGGCGGTGGCGGCGCTGGCGCTCGGGCTGGTCTTCGGGCTGGCGGGGGGATCGCTGACGCTCGCCATGGCGCTCGCCGCCCTCGGCACGGCCGGAGTCGCGCGCCGCCTCGACATCCCGGCCTTGCGCTGGTGCGTGGCGGGGCTCGGCATCGTGGTGGCGGCCCGGCTCGCCTGGGACCCGACCGTGGTCGGACCGGACCTCTCGCGCACGCCGATCCTCAACGGGCTGCTGCTCGGCTACGGCCTGCCGGCCCTGGCCTTCGGGCTGTCCGCGCGGCTGATCCGGTTGCCCGGACGCGCGCCCGACGCTCCTGTCCTGGTGGCGCAGACGTTGGCGCTGGTGCTGACGGCACTGCTGGTGTTCTTCGAGATCCGCCACGCCGCCAACGACGGCGACATCCTGGCGGGCGAGACGGGCCTCCTCGAGCAGGGGCTGATGACCCTGTCCTCGCTGGGCTTCGCGGCGGTGCTGGTCCGGCTCGACGGCGTGCATGGCTCGGCGGTGATCCGCATCGGCTCGCTGGCCTTCGGGGCGCTGGCGATGCTCCAGGGGCTGGCCGGGCTGGCGCTCGTGGCGAATCCCTGGCTCACCGACGAGCCGGTGGCGGGCGGGTTGCTCGTCAACGGCATCGTCGCGGCCTATGGCCTGCCGGCGCTGGCGGCCCTCGGGCTCGCGAGGCTGGCGCGGCCGACGCGCCCGCTCTGGTACGTGCGCGGGGCCGCCGGTCTCGGGCTGCTGCTCGGCCTGCTCGGGCTGACGCTCGCCATCCGGCACGGCTTCCAGGGCCCTCGCATCGGCCTCGACCGGACGACGAGCCAGGGGGAATGGTACGCCTATTCCGCCGCCTGGCTCGGGCTTGGGCTGGTGATGCTGGCCTACGGGGTCCTGCGGGGCTCGCGGACCGCCCGGCTCGCCTCGGCCGGCCTGGTGGGGCTGGCGACCGTCAAGGTCTTCCTGTTCGATCTCGCCGGTCTGGAGGGCCCCTTGCGGGCGCTCTCCTTCCTCGGGCTCGGCGCGGCGCTGATCGGGATCGGCCTCGTCTACCAGCGCCTCGTCTTCGCGCCCGCTCCCCCTCCCCCCGCGCCGCCGTCTTGAAACGCTTGCGCGCCCGGCGGCTTTAACCCGCAGCGTGTCTCGGGCTTTTCGGGCTGGACCCGGAGCGCGCGATCCGCGATGGACGGCATCCCGCGTTGGGGGCCGGCAGGGAAAGGGCCAGGGCTTGGAGCCGACGAGCGACGACACCGCCCCGCGCCCCTCGCGCCGGCATGCCGATCTCGGACCCGACTTCTACGACGTCGTCGCGCCCGCGCGGTTTCCGAAGACGGTGCTGCGGTTCCGCAACCGTCCCTGGGCCGAGCGCGTCGGGCTCGGTTCCTTAAGCGATGCCGAGTGGATCGCCCGCTTCGGCCTGTTCGAGCCGCTGCCGGGGAGCTTTCCCGAGCCGCTGGCGCTGCGCTACCATGGCCACCAGTTCCGCTCCTACAACCCGGATCTCGGCGACGGGCGCGGCTTCCTGTTCGCGCAGCTCCACGACCTGCGCGACGGGCGCCTCCTCGACCTCGGCACCAAGGGCAGCGGCACCACCCCGTGGTCGCGGGCCGGCGACGGGCGCCTCACCCTGAAGGGGGGCGTGCGCGAGGTGCTGGCGACCTCCCTGCTTGAGGCACAGGGCGTCGAGACCTCGAAGAGCTTCAGCCTGATCGAGACCGGCGAGGCGCTGGAGCGCGGCGACGAGCCCTCCCCCACCCGCTCCGCCGTGCTGGTGCGGCTCAGCCACGGGCATATCCGCATCGGCAGCTTCCAGCGCCTGCTGGCGCTCGGCGAGACCGACAACATCGCCCGCCTTCTCGACCACACCATCGCGACGCACCGGCCGGAACTGTGGCGCGAGGGCGTCGAGGACCGCGCCGCCGGCTTCCTCGGCGACGTCGTCGCCCGCGTCGCGCGCATGGGCGCGCAGATCATGGCCGCGGGCTTCGTCCACGGGGTGCTCAACTCGGACAACATCAACGTCACCGGAGAGAGCTTCGACTACGGCCCCTGGCGCTGGCTGCCGCGCTTCGATCCGCGCTTCACGGCGGCCTATTTCGACACGAGCGGCCTCTACAGCTTCGCCCGCCAGCCGGAGGCGCTGTTCTGGAACCTGAGCCGGCTCGCCGAATGCCTGATTCCGCTCTGCCCGCAGGAGCGGCTGGAGGCCGCCCTCGAAAGCTACGGCCCGGCCCTTCAGGAAGGATTCGCCGGCGCGCTGTTTTCCCGCCTCGGCCTCGCCCCGGCGCCGCAGGAGGCGACCGACCGGCTGGTCTCGGCGTTCTGGCGCTTCCAGACAGAGGCGCGGCCCCCCTTCGAGCGCCTGTTCTTCGACTGGTACGGCGGTCTCGCCAGCGCCGAGCGGGCGGCGGCGAGCCCGCTCTCCGAGACCTACGCCTCGGATGCCTTCGCCCCCGTGAAGCGGGCCTTCGAGGGGATCGCGCCCGTCGATGCCGGGCGGCTCGCCCTGCCCTATTTCGCGGGCTCCGAGCCCTGCACCCTGCTCATCGACGAGGTGGAGGCGATCTGGGCGCCCATCGCCGAGAGCGACGACTGGTCGGCCTTCCACGACACGCTCGCGCGGATCGAGACCATGGCCGCTGCCTGCGGCACCATGCCGAAAGGGATCGGACAGGGATGATCGTCCGGGAAACCTTCCATATCGAGATCCTGGGGCCGGAGGAGGAGGAGATCCTGAGCCGGGTCTCCGTGCGCGTCGAGGATCTGGAGGGCGCGCAGGAACGGGCGTTGCGCCTGTTCGCCCGCGCCCGCGTCCCGCAGCGTTCCGGCCCCTCGGCGGATGCCGTGCGCATCCTCGACGGTGCCGGCCGCGAGGCGTTCCGCAGGAGCCGGTTCGACGAGCCGGATTGAGGGTCCCCGGCGCCGCCTCAGCCGCCCTTGCGGCGGCGTGCCCGGAAGCGGGCGACGCTCTCGCGGGCCCGCTCCAGCCCGGCGGCGAGGGGAAAGAGCGGATCGCCGCCATCCGCCTCGATCAGGCGGTGGGCGATCTTGCGCCGGCCGGTCCAGAACATCTCGCCGAGCCGGTAGTCCGGCGCCGCGCAGGAATCGACGAAGGCCGGGGTCTTCGCGGACAGGATGTCCCGCGTCAGCCGGTGGACGAGCTGCACGCCGGGGGAGTGGCGCGCCTCGGATTCGTCATGGGCGATCTTGAGGCACCAGGCGGTGTCCCGCGTGGCGAGCAGGACCGAGGCGGCGAGCGTGCGCCCGTCGCGGCGCAGGCGGTCGATGCGCACGCCGCCCCGCTCGCCGAGCCCGGCCACCATCGCGCGCATGAACGCGGTCTCGGCCGGCGAATCCGCGATGGCCGTGCCGGCCGCGCCCTTCCAGCCGGCCGCCTCGAGGGCGATGTAGTCCTCGATGCCCGCCGCCAGCGCCGCTGGCGCGCGCAGGGTCTCGAAGGCGACCGGCCCCGGCTTCTCCAGGCGTGCTAGGCGCTGGCGGAGCTTGCGGCGGCGCTCCCCCGGCATGTGCCCGAGATAGCCCGCCCGCTCTTCGGGGCTCAGCCCGGAGAGGTCGAGGAGCGCCCGCTCGTGGCTCCAATAGGCGGCCGAGCGTGTATCGGCGCGGGCGAGATGGCGCTCGAGCAGCGCCGCGAAGGCGCCCTCGCGCGGCAGGTTCGGCATCAGCAGGCGCGGGCTCAAGGACAGCGCGCGCGGCGCCCGCAGCAGCGCGTCGAGCGCCCGCTCCGGCTCGGCCCCGTCGAGGAGCGGCACGCCGTAGGCGCAGAACCCGTGCGTCCAGCCCATCAGCACCGGCAGCGGCAGGCCCCAGCGCGCCCGCACCCGCCGGAACGGCCAGGCCGCCAGCAGCCGCGCGCCCGGCGCTTCCGGCGGCCTGTCGGCGATCATGAGGAGGCTCACGCCCTCGCCGAAGGCTTGGGCTGCGGCAAGCGCGAAATCCGCCTCGTAGAAGGGGTTCTGCTCCAGCGCGTCGCGGCCGAGGGCGGCCCAGGCGTCGCGCCAGGGGGCGGCGGGGTCGAGGGGCCGCAGGCAGGCGAGGAGGCCCTCCCCGAGCGCCGCGTCCGTCGCGCCGGGGGGGCGCGCCGCCGGGACCGGGGGCAGGAGCGCCGGCATGATCACGCGGCCTTCCTCGCGGCCCGGATGCCGTCGGCGATGCCCGCGAGGTTGAAGCGCCAGGCGGCGGCCGCGAAGCCCGCGACGAGCAGCACGAACTTCACCGCCCGCACCATCGGGGCGCTTCCTCCCGGCAGCATGCCGAGGGCGGCCATCAGCCCGGCGCAGGCGAGCGCGCAGGCGACGATGCCGAGCAGGTCGGCCACGGGCAGCGGCATGCGCGGACCCGCGCGGCCGGGCCCGATCCGGCTTCCGGCGATGAACACCGCGCAGCCCGCCGCCTGGCCGCAGGCGAAGGCCACCGCCGCTCCGGTGACGCCGAGATGCGGGATCAGCGCGAGCGACAGCGCGCCCACCGTCAGGAGCATGACGAGGGACACCACCGCGTCGAGATGGCTGGTGCGGGTGAAGTAGATCACCTGCCCGAAATAATAGGCCCGGAACATCATGATCACGCTCGCCGCGATCAGGATCGGGGCCAGAGCGAGCGCCTGCGCCCGGTAGGCCGGTCCGAGCAGGATGCCGACCACCACGTCGTCGAAGCTCAGGAAGAACACCGTCCCGAAGGCGGCGATGAGGGTGAGCGTGCGGGCGGCGTCGTTGAGCACGCCCTCGGCCGCCGCCATGCCGCCGGCGCGGGCGTCGCGCTTGGCGATGGAGATCATCGAGAAGGCGATGCTCTCGCCGAAGACGAGGAAGCTCTGCTTGAGGAAGTCGGCGATGGCGCCGTAGGCGCCGAGATCCTCCGCGCCGATGGTCTTGCCGATGACGAGGCGGTCGATGGTCTGCGCCAGCGCCGCGATCCCGAAGGAGAGCACCAGCGGCCAGCCATAGGCGAGGAGGCGCCGCGCTTCCGCGAGGCTCGGCTTGCCGCCCATCATCGGCGCGACGACGCGCGCGGCGGGGATCGCCGCGAGGATGTTCGCGGCCGCGACCGCGAGGGCCAGATGGACCGGGTCGCCGGTCAGCTTGAGGCTGGCGCTGCCGAGCACCAGCACCAGGATGCCGCGCGCCACCACGGAGGCCGCCACCGGCCCCGCCGACAGCCGCGTGCGCGCGATCTCGGTGGCGCCCTCGAAGACGGTCATCCCGGCGGCGGCGGCCACGATGGCGAAGGCGGTGCGGGGGGCGGCGAAGCCGAGGGCGACGGCGAGCCCGCAGGCGAGCGCGGCCAGCGCCAGCGTCCCGCACAGGATGCGCACCACCGTGTCGACCTGCCCTGAGCCGCGCGCCTCGTCGTAGAGGGCGAAGAACGCGAATTTCGGCCATTGGCAGGTGGCCCCGTAGACCACCAGCGCCCAGGAGAAGATGTAGAGATAGGTCCCGTAGCTCTCGAGCGGCGCGAGCCGGGTGAACACCGCCACCGAGCCGAGGTTCAGCGCCGCCGCGAAGGCGCGCGAGCCCACATAGGTGACGGTATGGCGCGCGAGCATCGGACGTCCCGGAGTGGCCCGGCCGGCCGATCCGGGGGCGTCGGCCTCCCGCGAGGCCGGGCTCGCGGAGGCGCCTTGTAGCACGGCGGCGGCCGGGCGCGACGCCGGACGTTCCGGCTTGGCCCGGTCGCTGGACCGGTCATGTGTCGTCGCAGGACGAAAGGCGGCGCTGATCTGCATGATGGCGAGCGTCAGCACGCGCCGTGCCGAACCGGTTGACGCGGGGCGCGCGACGCGTCTCCATGGTTTACGGTCGGCGGCCACGGGGGAGCGGAGCGGGAGCATGCGAGGGGCCGGCGTCGTCTCGTGCGTGCGGGCCTGCCTGGTCCTGCTCGCTCTCCTCCTCGCCGGAGCGCAGGCCCCCGCTGCCCAGAGCGAGGCCGAGCGCGCCTTCCAGCGCGGCTACGCGGCCAAGGAGCGGGGCGACCTCGACGCGGCGCTCGCCGCCTATACGGAGGCGGTGCGGCTCGACCCGAACTCGGCCAAGAGCTTCAACAACCGCGGTATCGTGCTCAAGGAGAAGGGCGAGACCGATCGGGCGCTCGCCGATTACGACTCAGCCATCCGCGTCGATCCGAGGCACGCCAAGGCGTTCTACAACCGGGGCGTCCTGAACAGGGACCGGCGCGAGCCGGCCAAGGCGCTCGCCGATCTCGACGAATCGATCCGGCTCGATCCGACCTTCGCCAACGCCTTCGCCCATCGCTCGGGGCTCTACCGCGAGCGGGGCGATCTCGACCGCGCGCTGGCCGACGCCGACGAGGCGGTGCGGCTCGATCCGAACGGCGTGCGCGGCCTGTTCGCGCGCGGGCTCGTCCGGCACGCCAAGGGAGACCGCGACGGCGCCATCGCCGACTACACCGCCACCCTGCGCCTCGATCCGAAGAATGCCAACGCCGCCTACGATCGCGGCCTCCTGCGCAAGGACAAGGGCGATCTCGACGGCGCCGTGGCCGACTACACCGAGGCGCTGAGGCTCGATCCGACATACGCCAAGGCGTTCTACAACCGGGGCATCGCCCGTAACCTCAAGGGAGACCGCGCCGGGGCCATCGCCGACTATGCCGAGGTTCTGCGGCTCGATCCGGGCTTCGCCAACGCCTATCGCAACCGGGGCTACCTGCTGCGCGACGCCGGCGACCCGGCCGGCGCCGCGCGCGACTTCGCCGACGCCCTGCGCCTGAACCCGGCGCTCGGCCGCGATCCGGCCTTCCTCCGGGCGCGGAGCGAGCTGTCCTCCGGCGGGACGGCGCCCGCCGTGCCGCCTCGCTCCGGGACGTCCGCCTCCGTCAGCGCCTCGGTGGCGTCGGCCGCCGCGTCGGTCCTGGCGGCCTCCGAGGGCGTCGCGCGCCTCTCCGCGCGCCCCGCCCAACCCGCGCCGGCCGCTCCGCCGGCGGCGATCCTGCCGCCCGAGACCCGCGTCGCCCTGGTCGTCGGCAACGGCGCCTATGCCAGCGTCGGGCGGCTCGACAACCCGCTCCGGGACGCCGCCACCGTGGCCCAGGCCCTGCGCGAGGCGGGGTTCCGCACCGTCCATCTCAAGTCGGATCTCGGCTACGACGCCCTGCGCCGGGCGCTGGCCGACTTCTCCACCGAGGCCGAGCAGGCGGATTGGGCGCTCGTCTACTATGCCGGGCACGGCATGGAGATGGGGGGCGTCAACTACCTCGTCCCCGTCGATGCCCGCTTGAAGAGCGACCGGGCGGTGGCCTTCGAGACTGTCCCCCTCGATCAGGTGCTCGCCAGCATCGAGGGGGCGCGGAAGCTGCGCCTCGTCATCCTCGACGCCTGCCGCGACAACCCGTTCCTCGCCCAGATGACCCGCTCCGTCGCCTCGCGCGGCATAGGGCGGGGCCTCGCCCAGGTCGAGCCGCAGGTCGGCGGGACGCTGGTCGCCTACGCGGCCAAGGCCGGCCAGACCGCCCTCGACGGGGCGGCAGGCGCCCGCAACAGTCCCTTCGTGGCGGCGCTCACCCGCAACATCGGCCGGCCGGGCATCGAGATCCGGCGCCTGTTCGGGCTGGTGCGCGACGACGTGCTCGCCGAGACCGGCCGGAAGCAGGAGCCCTTCGTCTACGGCTCGCTCGGCGGCGACGAATATTTCTTCAGGGCGCCGGGATCGGCGCCGCCGGCCCAGCCCGTTCGTTGACTTCGCACCTGCGAAGGCGCATATCGCTCCTTGCAGCGTCGGCGTCTCGAAGGAGCGCGCTTGAGAGGGCTGCGTGACGGATTGATCGAGACCGCCGGCATCAGGCGGCACGACCCGGTCCGGCCCCTCTCTTCAAACCTGCATGCATCCGGGCTGCCCCTTCACGCGGGCGGCCTCCTGCCAGGACGGACCCGATCCCCGCATATCCATGCCGACGCCTCGCCTGAACGAGGCGGCAGGTCGGGGTTCCGTTCCACACGAGAAGTTTGTCAGACTTGACCCAGTTCACCGATTTCGGTCTCGCCCAGCCCGTGCTGCGGGCCCTGGAGGAAGCCGGCTACACCGCGCCGACCCCGATCCAGGCGCAGGCGATCCCGCCGGCCATGGAAGGTCGCGACCTCTGCGGCATCGCCCAGACCGGCACCGGCAAGACCGCCGCCTTCGCCCTGCCGATCCTGCACCGGCTCTCGCTGGAGAACCGCCGCGCCCCGCGCCGGGGCTGCCGCGTGCTGGTGCTCTCCCCCACCCGCGAGCTCGCCAACCAGATCGCCGAGAGCTTTTCGGACTACGGCCGCCACCTGCCCTACACCAACACCGTGGTGTTCGGCGGCGTCACCATCTCCCGCCAGGAGCGGGCGCTGGCGCCGGGGGTCGACATCCTCGTCGCCACGCCGGGCCGGCTCATCGACCTGATCGAGCGCCGCTCCCTCACCCTGGAGGGCGTCGAGATCCTCGTCCTCGACGAGGCCGACCAGATGCTCGACCTCGGCTTCATCCACGCCCTCAAGCGCATCGTGCGGATGCTGCCGGCCAAGCGCCAGAGCCTGTTCTTCTCGGCCACCATGCCGAAGAACATCGCCGGCCTCGCCGACCAGTACCTGCGCGACCCCGTGCAGGTCGCGGTGACGCCGGTGGCCACCACCGCCGAGCGCGTCGACCAGACGGTGATCTTCGCACAGACCGGCGTGAAGCAGGCGCTCCTCGCCCATATCCTGCGCGATCCCAGCTTCGAGCGGGTGCTGGTCTTCACCCGCACCAAGCACGGGGCTGACCGCGTGGTGCGCAACCTCGACAAGGTCGGCATGGTGTCCGCCGCGATCCACGGCAACAAGTCCCAGCCGCAGCGCGAGCGGGCGCTCGCCGCCTTCAAGGACGGCGACTGCCGGGTGCTGGTGGCCACCGACATCGCCGCGCGCGGCATCGACGTCGACGGCGTGAGCCACGTCGTCAATTTCGACCTGCCGAACGTGCCGGAATCTTATGTCCACCGCATCGGCCGCACGGCCCGCGCGGGAGCCACCGGGCTCGCCATCTCCTTCTGCAATGACGAGGAGAAGGCGTATCTGCGCGATATCGAGCGCATCACCCGCCAGAAGGTGCCGGTCTCCGGCTTCCCCGAGGGGTTCGTGATGCCGTCGCGCGCCGAGGCCGACCAGCTCGCCGCCGAGGACCGCGATCGTCCGCGCGGCCAGCGCCCCGGCGGCGGCCAGCGCCAGGGCCAGGGCCGTGGACCCGGCCGTCCCGATCAGGGCCGTCCGAACCAGGGCCGCCCCAACGGCAACCGGCCCCAGCAGGGCCGCCCGCAGCAGAACCGCCGCCCGGAGGGCGCCGCCGCTCCCCGCGCGGACGAGCGCCGCAACGACGGCCGTCCGGCCCAGCGTCCCGCCACCGCGCATCACGAGGGCCGCAACGGTCCCCGCGCCGAGCAGCAGCGTCCGGCGGGCAACCGCCAGCCGGGCGGTCGCGGACGGTCCGAGCAGCGCGGCGCCGAGGGCTCGCGCTCGCGCGGCGAAGGCGGCCAGAGCATCGCCTGGCTCGATCGCGGCTCGCGCAACTGAGAAGCACGGGTACCCCTCTCCCCTCCGCGGGAGAGGGTGGCCCGCGAAGCGGGTCGGGAGAGGGGAGCGACGGTGCCGCACAGCGCGCTCCCCTCTCCCGACCCTCGCTTACGCGAGGCCCACCCTCCCCCGCAAAGGGGGGAGGGAGACGCATCTGGGACCGAAACCCGTATGAGTCACGAAACGCCGTCCGGATTCTCTTCGGGCGGCGTTTTGCCATCCGGGTCCGGTCCGCACATTGCGCGGGCACCGGCGCGCGCCATCTAGACAGCGTAGACCGACCGACGAGGACAGACGGATGCGCTTCGAACTCTACCGGGACGCCTCCGGCCACTGGCGCTGGCGCCTGCGGGTCCAGAACGGCAACATCATCGCCGATTCCGCCGAGGGCTATGCCCGCCGCGAGGATTGCGAGCACGGCATCGCGCTGGTGAGGAAGAGCGGCGAGGCGAGCCTCGTCGACATGACCACCAAGATCGCCTGAACGGGCGCCCTCAGCCCGCCTCGATCTCGCCGCTCAGCGCCAGCCACTCCTCCTCCGCCGCGCCGAGCGCGGTGACGGCCTCCGCGCGCATGCGGGAGATGTCGCCGGCCTTCGCCGCGTTCTCGCGGAACGCCTTGCCGTCGGCCAGCGCCGCGTCGATCTTGGCGATGGCCTCCGAGAGCTTGGCCATGCGGGCCTCCGTCGCCTCGAGCTTCCTGCGCAAGGGGGCGAGCGCGGCCCGGCGCTCCACCGCCGAGCGCCGCTCGGCCGCCTTCTGGCCGCCGGACGGCTCGGCCGACTTGGCGTCGGTGGGCTCCGGCCCGGCGAGCACCAGCTTGCGGTAATCGTCCATGTCGCCGTCGAAGGCCTTCACCGAGCCGTTCGAGACGATCCACAGCCGGTCGGCGCAGGCCTCGATCAGGAAGCGGTCGTGGCTGACGAGGATCACCGCCCCCTCGTAGTCGTTGATCGCCTCGACCAGCGCCTGCCGGCTCTCGATGTCGAGATGGTTCGTCGGCTCGTCGAGGATGAGGAGATGCGGGCCGGCGAACGCCGCGAGCCCCATGAGCAGCCGCGCCTTCTCGCCGCCCGAGAGCTGCGAGACCGGCGTATCCGCTTTCGAGGCCGGGAAGCCGAGCCGGGCGGCGGCCGCGCGCACCCGCGCCTCGGGCACGTCCGGCATCAGCGAGCGGACATGCGCCACGGCGCTCTCGGACGGACGCAGCTCATCCAATTGGTGCTGGGCGAAATAGGCGACCTCCATCTTCGAGGAGCGCCGCATCGTGCCCGAGAGCGGTTCCATCCGCCCGCCGATGAGCTTGCAGAAGGTCGACTTGCCGTTGCCGTTGGCGCCGAGCAGCGCCACCCGATCGTCGGGGGCGAGGCTCAGATTGAGCCCCGAGAGCACGACCCGCTCGCCGTAGCCCGCGTTCACCCGCTCCATCGCGACGATGGGCGGCGAGAGGGGGCGCTCCGGGCTCGGCAGGTGGATGACGGGCACGTCGTCCTCGAGCAGCGCCGCGATGGGCTCCATCTTGGCGAGCCGCTTGACGCGCGACTGCGCCTGCCGGGCCTTCGTCGCCTTGGCCTTGAAGCGGTCGATGAAGCTCTGGAGATGGGCGCGCTCGGCGTCCTGGCGGGCCTTGGCCTTGGCCTGGAGCACGCGCTTCTCGGAGAGCTGGCGCGCGAAGGAGGTGTAGCCGCCCCGGTAGATCGTCAGCTTGCCCCGGTCGAGATGCAGGATGTGGTCGACGGAGGTATCGAGAAGGTCGCGGTCGTGGCTGATGATGATCGCGGTGCGCGGGTAGCGCTCGAGATAATCGTAGAGCCAGAGCGTGCCCTCGATGTCGAGATAGTTGGTGGGCTCGTCCAGCAGCAGCAGGTCGGGCTCGGAGAACAGCACGGCCGCGAGCGCCACGCGCATGCGCCAGCCGCCGGAGAAGTCCGAGCAGGGCCGCGCCTGCGCCGCCGCGTCGAAGCCGAGGCCGTGCAGGATCGCCGCTGCCCGCGCGGGCGCCGAATGCGCGCCGATATCCACGAGCCGCGTCTCGATCTCGGCCCGGCGCACCCCGTCGGCGTTTTCCGCCTCGGCCATCAGGCGGGCGCGCTCGGTATCGGCGGCGAGCACCACGGCGTGCAGGGTCTCGGGGCCGGCGGGCGCCTCCTGCGCCACCGCGCCGATGCGCATGCCTTTGGGGAGCGAGACGGCGCCGGCATCGGTGGGCAGCTCGCCGAGGATGGCGCGAAACAGCGTGGTCTTGCCGGCGCCGTTGCGCCCGACGAGCCCGACGCGGGCCCGGTCGGGAATCGAGAAGGTCGCCTGGTCGAGGATCAGGCGCTCGCCGATGCGGTAGGAGAGGTCGTTGACGCGCAGCATGGGCGCGTTCTGGCCGCGCGGCGCCCCGAGGGCAAGCTGTCTCGGTCTCCGCTCGGCGGATGCCCCGATGCTCGGAGCATCCGCGTTCGCCGCATGGGCGGCGGCGCGCGGTTGCGCTTGCCTTTCCGGAGCCTACACCAGCTCCCAGGCGCCCTCCTCCCGCATCAGCTTGGCGACCAGCGCGTGGTTCACCTCGTGGCCGATATGCGCGCCGGTGAGCCGTCCGAGGATCGGGTGCCCGGCAAGCGAAAGGTCGCCGACGAGATCCATGATGCGGTGGCGCACGGGCTCGGCCGGCAGCCGCATGCCGCCGACGACGCGCCCTCCCACGATGGCCGCGGTGGTCTTGAAGCTCGCCCCGCGCAGCAGGGGCTTTCGGGTCACGAAGCCGTAGATCTTGGCCGGCAGCGCCCATTTCAGCCGGCCGAAGCTGCGCGACGGCGCAAGTTCGCGCGCAAAGCTTTCCGGCGTGATCGCGCCCTCCCAGGCCATCTCGCCAAAATGGGAGAGCGAGAGACGGGCGGCGATGGCGAGCTGCTCGGCCGACGCGATCGAGAGGCTGCGGCGCCCGTCCTCGAAGGCGACCTCGCGCAGAACGCGGATATAGCGCCTCGGCGCGTCCTGCTCGACGCGGCCCGCCTCCCGGATCGCCTCGCACCAGGGCGTGGCGCTGCCGTCGAAGATCGGCAGCTCCTCCGAGTCGATCTCCACCAGCGCATTGTCGATGCGAAAGGCGCTGAGCGAGGCGAGCAGGTGCTCGACGGTGCGCACCAGCGAGCCGTCCGGCGCCTTGAGCGCCGTGCAGAGCGGCTGTGAGACGCGGCAATGCCAGGAGGCTGGCACGCTCACGACGCCCCCTCCCCGCAGCGTGCGCCGGAAGACGACGCCCGAGCCGGGCTCGGCCGGCGACACCCGCACCGTGGCGAAGCGGGCCGTGTGCAGGCCCCGGCCGGAGCGGGTGAAGCTCCCGGCGAGCGTCGCCTGCCGGGCGGGACGGGGGCCGGATGCGGGAGGGCTGTCGGTCATGCCAAGGCCATGGGCGGCCTTGCCGCCGCCGGGTTGCGGGCCGGCAGGTAGCCGATGCGCCGCCGCCTGGAAAGCCGGCCGCGCCGCGCCGTGCTGCGTCGTCGCGAATTCGGCTGACGATGCAGACGCTTCATCCACCCGATCCGGCCCGGCGCGACTTGACCCCCGCCGGCCCTGTCGTCACCATCCGGCGAGCTCGGCGGTGGAGTCCGGCGCGACCGGGGACCGATCCGCGTGACGGGGGGAATCGGCCGCCGTGCCGATCGGGCCGCGTGGCGGGACCGTGGACCGGTCGGTCGCCGCGCGAGGGTATGCGGGGGTTTCGAGGTCATGGCGCGTCTGGGTACGATACCGTTCTTCAAGGAGCCGGGGATCGACCTCGCCCCCTTCGAGACGCGCTGCCATTGGCGCAAGTTCGACGAGAACGAGGTGCTGGTCGATTTCGACGACGTCTCGACGGACGTCTATTTCCTCGCCTCGGGCGAGGTGCGCATCCTCAACCGCTCGCAGTCGGGCAAGGAGGTGATCCTCGGCGAGATGCGCGGGGGCGCCTTCTTCGGCGAGCTCGCGGCGCTCGACGGCGTGGGCCGCTCGGCCAACGTCACCGCGCTGACGCGCGGCGAGGTCTGCGTGGTCTCCGCGCCCGTGTTTCGGCAGATGGTCTTCGCCTCCGAGACCATCGCCGACCGGCTCTTCCGCCTGCTCACCAAGCGCGTGCGCGAGCTGAACACCCGCCTGATGGAGCACGCGCTGCTGGATCTGCGCCACCGGCTCTACGCGGAGCTGCTGCGCCTCTCGGTGCCGCGCGCCGGGGGCGGCGACGAGCGGGTGGTGACGCCCCCGCCCTATCACCATGTGCTGGCCGCCCGCATCGGCTGCCGCCGCGAGCAGGTGACGCGCGAGTTCACGGTGATGGCCAACGAGGGCCTCGTCGACCGCACCCGCGGCGCCCTGGTGCTGCGCCGGCCGGACCTCCTGGAGGCCCGCGTCGCCGAGGCCCTGCGCGAGGACAGCTAGGCCCTTGCCGCCCGAGCTTGCGCCGGACGGCTCCGCCCTCCTGCGGATCGAGGGCGTGACGAAGCGCTTCGGCGCGCAGGCCGCCGTGGACGACGTGTCGCTGGCCATCGGGCAAGGCGAGTTCGTCTGCCTGCTCGGGCCGTCGGGGTGCGGGAAGAGCACGCTGCTGCGCCTCGTCGCCGGGCTCGACGCGCCGACATCCGGCCGCATCCTGCTCGACGGCGCCGACATCACCGGCCTGCCCCCGCATCGGCGGCCGGTGAACCTGATGTTCCAGTCCTACGCGCTGTTTCCGCATATGAGCGTGGCCGGGAACCTCGCCTACGGGCTCAAGGGGCTCGGGTTGGGCAAGGGCGCCATCGCCGAGCGGGTGGCGGGGCTGCTCCGGCTGGTACGCCTCGAGGGCCTCGGCGAGCGCCGTCCCGAGACCCTCTCCGGCGGGCAGCGGCAGCGGGTGGCGCTCGCCCGCGCGCTCGCCCGCGAGCCGAGGGTGCTGCTCCTCGACGAGCCGCTGGGCGCCCTCGACCGCTCGCTCCGGGAGGAGACCCAGGCCGAGCTGCGCGCGCTCCAGCGCCGGCTCGGCGCCGGCTTCGTCGTCGTCACCCACGACCCCGAGGAGGCGATGGCGCTGGCCGACCGCATCGGCGTGATGGAGGGCGGCCGGCTCGTGCAGATCGGCCCGGCGGCGGACCTCTACGAGCGGCCGGCGAGCCGTTTCGTCGCGGCGCTGCTCGGCGACGTCAACCTCGTCGCCGGCCGGCTCGGACCGGCCGGGCCGGGCCCCCTGCGCGCGGTCGGGACCGCGTTCGGAAGCGTCCAGGCGCGGGCGTCGGAGACCGATCTGGCGGAGGGCGCCGAGGTGGTGGTCGCGCTGCGCCCGGAGCGGATCGTGCTGCGAGACGCCTCCGGCGAGGGGCTGCCGGGCGTGCTCACCGAGGCGACCTTCCTCGGCGAGCGCATCCGCCGCCTCGTGCGGCTCTCCGACGGGACCGTGCTGCGCGCCAGCGCTCCCGCGACGGAGGCCGCCGGCCCGGCCGTGGGCGAGGCGGTGCGGGTCGCCTTCGCGCCGCGCGACGCGGCGATCCTGCCGGCATGAGGGGCGCCCGCGCCTTGCGCTTCCTGGCGCGGCTGCCGCCCCTCCTCTGGCTCGGGGCGTTCTTCCTCGTGCCCTTCGCGATCACCCTGAAGATCGCGCTCTCGGAAGCCGCCACCGCGATGCCGCCCTATCTGCCGGTGCTCGACTGGCAGGGCGGGCTCGACGGCTGGTCGACCTTCCTCGAGGCCCTGAACTTTCAGAACTTCGAGGCCCTGGCCTCCGACGCGCTCTACCGCGACGCCGCCCTCTCCTCCCTGGCGCTGGCGGGCACGGCGACGGCGATCCTGGTCGCGCTCGGCACGCCGCTCGCCTATGCCATGGCCCGCGCTCCGGCACGGTGGCAACCGCTGCTGGTGGCGCTGGTGGTGGTGCCGTTCTGGACGAGCTTCCTGATCCGGGTCTACGCCTGGATCGCCATCCTCAAGCCGGAGGGGCTCCTCAACGCGGCCCTCCTGAAGCTCGGGCTGATCGCGGCCCCGCTCGAGATCCTCAACACGCAAGTCGCCGTGCTGATCGGGCTGACCTACGCCTATCTGCCCTTCCTGGTGCTGCCGCTCTATGCGGTGATGAGCCGGCTCGATCCCGACCTGCGCGCGGCCGCCGCCGATCTCGGCGCCTCCCCGGCGCGGGTGTTCTGGAGCGTGACGCTGCCGCTCTCGGCGCCGGGGCTGGTGGCCGGCGCGCTGCTCTGCTTCATCCCGATGGTCGGCGAGTTCATCATCCCGGACCTGCTCGGCGGCTCGGATACGCTGATGCTCGGGCGCGTGCTGTGGAGCGAGTTCTTCTCCAACCGCGACTGGCCCCTCGCCTCGGCGGTGGCGGTGATGATCCTCGTCATCGTCGTGGTGCCGGTGGTGTTCTTCCGGGAGGCCGAATCCCGACGCGCCGAGGCGACGCGCCCGTGACCGCCTTCACCCGCACGGCGCTGACGCTTGGCCTGCTGTTCCTCTACGCGCCCATCACGGTGCTGGTGGTCTATTCCTTCAACGCCTCCGCCCTCGTGACGGTGTGGGGCGGTTTCTCGACGCGCTGGTACGCGGTGCTGCTTCAGGATCGCGCCTTGCTCGACGCCGCCCGCGTCAGCCTGCTCGTGGCGCTGCCGGCGGCGGGGATCGCCACGCTGCTCGGCACGCTCGCGGCCCTGGCGCTGGAGCGGCACGGGCGCTTCGCGGGACGGGGGATGTTCACCGGCCTCGTCTACGCGCCGATGGTGATGCCGGAGGTGATCACCGGGTTGTCGCTGCTGCTGCTCTTCGTCGGCGTCGGGCTCGACCGGGGCGTCGTCACCATCGTGATCGCGCATGCCACCTTCGGCACCGGCTTCGTCGCCGTCGTGGTCGCCGCGCGTCTGCGCGGCCTCGACCGGAGCCTGACGGAGGCGGCCGCCGATCTCGGGGCCGGGCCGGCGCGGGTCTTCCTCACGATCACCCTGCCACTGCTGGCGCCCGCCGTCGCGGCCGGGTTCCTGCTCGCCTTCACCCTGTCCCTCGACGATCTCGTCATCGCGAGCTTCGTCTCGGGGCCGGGCGCCACGACGCTGCCGATGCGGCTCTACAGCCAGGTCCGGCTCGGGGTGAACCCGGAGATCAACGCCGCCTCGACCCTGCTGCTCGCCGGCGTCGCCCTGGTGGTGCTCGCGGCCTCCTGGCTCGGCGCGCGCCGCGTCGCCTGATCCGAACCGGTCAGGGCGCGTAGGCGCGGGCGGAGGCCGGCAGGCGCAGCGCCGCCGGCGAGGTCGCCGGCGGACCCTGGAGGACCGGATCGGTCTCGCCCTGGTCGAGGCGGGTCGCCTTCACGGAGACCCCGTCCCAGGGGCCGGAGATGTCGAACAGGGTGCCGCGCCGGGGCGCCTCGCCGCCGACGGCGCGCGGCTGCAAGGTCACGCGGGCCGTGAAGCGGCGCTCCGGCAGGGACAGGTTGCCGCGAATGGCGGCGTTGACCGAACCGCTCCTGAGGAAACCGTCGCCGATCTCGCCGACGCCGTTGGCGAATTTCAGGGACACCGCCGCCCGCTCGAAGGTGGTGCGCCCGTTGCGCCGCGCCAGCGCCCCCGGCGCCAGCGCGCCGTTGCGGTGGATCACGTCCGAGAGGTCGAGCCCGGCGATGGCGCCGCCCTCCATGGCGAAGGCGGCGCGCCCGGCCACATGGGCGGTGAGCGCGGCGACGTCGCGCCCGCTGCTCTCCAGGGCGAACTGCCCCTGCGTGGCGCCGACCACCCAGCGCTCCCCGCCGATCTCCGCGAGGAGCGCGCCGATGTCGAGCCCGTCGAAGGTGCCCTGCGCGCGCAGCTCGGTCTCGTCCGCGTCCTCGGCGGCGGCGGTCAGCGCGAGCCGCGCCTTCACCGTGCTGCCGGAGACGCGCGCCCGGCTGAGCGATGCCTCGACGGATTCGCCGCGCACCAGCACGCTGGCCGCGATATCCTCCACACGGACCGGCCCGATCCGGCTGGAGCCGGCCGAGAGGCGCAGGTCGAGATCGCTGCCGGTGAGCGGCTTCAGCGCCACCGGGCGCGGGCCGGCGCCCTGCTCGGCGTCGAGCAGGCGCACGAGGCCGCCGAGCAGCGGTCCGAGATCGAGATCCTCCGCCGCCAGGGTCGCCTGCACGGCGGGACGGCCCTCGAAGGAGGCCGACACCGCCCCCTCCAGGCTGCTGTTGCCGATGCCGACGCGCACGCGCGGGATCATGATGCCCGTGGCCGAGCCCTCGAAGGCGCCGTCGAGGGACAGGCTCCGCACGATGGGCGAGAGCGCCATGTCCGCCCCGATCCAGGCGAGCGTCCGGGGAAGATCGCGCGCGTCGAGCCTGCCATGCCCGGAGAGGGCCGCCTCGGCGCCGAGCCGCGCGCTGCCCTCGACGCTGAGCGTGCCCTCCGGCCAGGCGAGCATGGCGGAGACCGGGCTCGTCCGCCCTTCCGCGAGATCGCGCGGCCGCAGCCCGGCGAAGGCGAAGCGCGTCCGCGCGCCGTGCCAGATCAGGCTGCCGGCCGCGTCGAGGCTGGCGCTCCACAACGGCCAGGACAGCATCGCCTCGACCTCGCCCCCGCGCTCGGACGAGCCCTCGGCATCGGTGGCCGTCACCGTGCAGCGCGTGAGCGAGACGCGGCGGGGATGGGACGAGCCGCTCCCGGCGAAGCGTTCCGCGAGGCCGCGCAGGGGGCCGCCCGGAAGGCCGTCCCCGTCGAGGCGGCCGAGGTCGATCCTGGCGCCGTCGAGCACCACGGAGGCGAGCTCGGCGCGGCCCGACAGCAGCGCCGTCGGGGCGAGCTCGACGGTCAGGCGGCCGCCTTCCGCGAGGGAGGTCCCGTCGGCTGCGGCGATCCGGGTGCGCGCGAACCCGATGCGCGGCAGCGGCAGCAGCGTCAGCTCGGCGGCGCCCTCGGCGGAGAAGGCGAGCCCGTAATCGGAGAAGGCGCGGGTCGCGAACCCCGTCACCCGCGCCGCCGGCACGGACCAGGGCATGCAGGCCGCCACGATCCCGGCCGCCGCGATCACCGCGAGGCACAATGCGGGGGCGAGCTCGCGCGCGGATCGCCGCTTCATCGGGGCCGGCCGCCGGAGAAAGGGAACGCGCAGGGGCAAACGGACTCCGTTCCGTCGGGACGGCGGGCGCCGGCCGGGGCGGATGCGCCGAAGAGCGCTCCCGCAAGCGGCCCGGACGCGGTGTCGCCCCCACGACACCCGCGCACACGACGCCCGCGCGGCCGGAAGCGCGCGACCAGCGTCTTAGAACCTCCCGCCGCCTTTGTCTTCCCGGCGCGCTTCATGCTTCACGATCTGTGACACCGCGCGCCCGCCGCCGACTGGACCGGCGCGCCGAAATCGGAAAAGAGCTTCTTTCCGCGCGATGCGACATCATTGAGGCCGGTCCCGTCGTGGGACGGAAGGCCCCGGAGGGGACGCCAGACGATGAAGAAGGTCTATTCGGACGCGGCCGCCGCGCTGGCGGGCGAGATACGCGACGGCATGACCCTGATGTGCGGCGGCTTCGGCCTCTGCGGCATCCCGGACGAGCTGATCGAGGCGGTGCGCGAATCGGGCGCGAAGAACCTCACCGTCATCTCCAACAACGCCGGCATCGATGGCGTCGGCCTCGGCAAGCTGCTCGACACCCGGCAGGTGTCCAAGATGATCTCGTCCTATGTCGGCGAGAACAAGGAGTTCGCCCGCCAGTTCCTCGCCGGCGAGCTCGAGATCGAGTTCAACCCGCAGGGGACGCTGGCCGAGCGCATCCGCGCGGGCGGCGCCGGCATCCCGGCCTTCTTCACCAAGACGGGCGTCGGCACCAAGGTGGCCGAGGGCAAGGAGGTGCGCGAGTTCGACGGCGAGCACTACGTGATGGAGCGCGGCCTCTTCGCCGACATCGCCCTCGTCCACGCCCATCGTGGCGACACAGAGGGCAACCTCTCGTACCGGATGACGGCGCGGAACTTCAATCCGATGATGGCCACCGCCGCGAGGATGACCATCGCCCAGGTCGAGCATCTCGTGCAGCCCGGCGAGATCGATCCCGATACCATCCACACCGCCGGCATCTTCGTGAAGCGCATCATCCACGTCCCGATCCGCGAGAAGCAGATCGAGCAGCGCACCGTGCGCAAGCGCCAGGATGCCGCCTCCGCGGCGGCCGGCGGCGGCGCCGTCTGAGGCCTCTCCTCCCCCTTGCGGGGAGGAGCCGGAGGTGGGGTCGGCCCGGACGTCGCTCTGCGGTTCCGCCTGAACCACCCCCACCCTGACCCTCCCCGCAGGGGGGAGGGAACCCATCCTGTGAGGAGACCCCATCCATGGCCTGGACCCGCGATCAGATGGCGGCGCGCGCCGCCAAGGAGCTGGAGGACGGCTTCTACGTGAATCTCGGCATCGGCATCCCGACGCTGGTGTCGAACTTCATCCCCGAGGGCATGTCGGTGCAGCTCCAGTCGGAGAACGGCATGCTCGGCATGGGTCCCTTCCCCTACGAGGGCGAGGAGGACCCGGACCTCATCAACGCCGGCAAGCAGACCATCACGGCGCTGCCGACGACGAGCTACTTCTCCTCGGCCGATTCCTTCGGGATGATCCGGGGCGGCCACATCAACCTGTCGATCCTCGGCGCCATGCAGGTGGCCGGCAACGGCGACCTCGCCAACTGGATGATCCCCGGCAAGATGGTGAAGGGCATGGGCGGCGCCATGGACCTCGTGGCCGGCGTCAAGCGCGTGGTCGTGGTGATGGAGCACGTCGCCAAGAACAAGGACGGCTCGGAATCCCCCAAGCTCCTGAAATCCTGCGACCTGCCGCTCACCGGCACGGCCGTCGTCGACATGGTGATCACCGATCTCGGCGTCTTCACCATCGACAAGAAGGGCGGCGGCGGCATGACCCTGATCGAGCTCGCCGACGGCGTCACCGAGGACGACGTCCGCACGCGCACCGAGGCCGAGTACAAGGTCGCCCTCTCCTGAGGGCGGCGCGCCGCCCCGTTTCGGGACGCCCCGGCGTCCTTTCCGGGCGGCATGGCTAAGCGACCATTAAGCCGACTCGGCGGATTCTCCCGTCCGCCGGGCCGCGACTTCCACACGTGCCAGCCGCCCGGACGAGTCGTTTCGCGTCGGCACGCGGGTGGTGAAGCGTATGGGTTGCGTATCGAGCGCCGCAGACAACGTCGTCCCCTTCCGCCGCATTCCGGCCGGCGACCGGCCCATGGCGGCCCATATGGCGGGCCATGACGGCCGCTCCCGCCGGCGCACCGAGCAGCGCGCGCTGATGGATACGGTCTATGCCAGCGGCGCCCTCTCCGTGGCGGCCGGCGACCGCGACACCAAGCTCACCGCCTCGCGGCTCCTGGTCTACGGGTTCCTGACCATCGAGGAAGTCGGCGAGGACGGCTCCTTCCGCCGCCTGCGCCCGTCCGAGGCGATCCGTGCGGGGGGCGAGCGTCCGTGGCGCCTGTCGAAGCCCGCCTACGCGGCCGGCCTCGCGGTGACGATCCCGGCGGTGGACGGCTTCCTGTTCGAGACGATGGGCCTGCCCGCCTGAGCGGGCTGGCCCGCTCAGGCGGGCTCACGGCTCTTGCCTCCGGTCCGAGGCGCGGCTACCCCATCGCGGGATGCCCGTCGCCGGACGCGTCGGACCCGCGCGGCGATCGATCCCGGTGTTTTCCATGAGAACACTTCGGGCCTGTAGCTCAATGGTTAGAGCCGACCGCTCATAACGGTCTGGTTGCAGGTTCGAGTCCTGCCGGGCCCACCATCTTTCAGCGACGCGGCGGACGGTGCCGGCCGCCTCTTCGATTCGTCGGATCCGGCTTCCGGCCGTCCCCTCTCACATCCTCCGGCGCCTTTCGGGCTCGAACCGGCATGGGCCGCCCTCTCTCCTGGCATGGCGGTGTGCCGCGATGCGCGGACCATGGAGCCGAACGGATTTTCGTCTCGCCGGCGAAGTCGATCGAGAACGATCCGGTCCAGGGAAGTAGAAAAAGAGAAACCGCTTCCTTTGACCCTGCGCATTCGGCGTGGGATGCTCGGCGGTATCGAAATTCATCAGACAGGAATTTCGATCTTACAGATGTGATGCTTGGAGTTGCTTGCCGCCTGCTGCTGCCGGCGGCGGGGCTGCTCCGTGCCGTCAACCGTCCGAGGGGCCGTCCATGACCACGCGTTCGACCGTCGCGCCGTCCGATCCGATCCGCTTCGCTTATTGGGTGCCGAACGTCTCGGGCGGGCTGGTAATCAGCCGGATCCCGCAGCGCACCTCGTGGGATGCCGACTACAACCGCACGCTCGCCCGGATCGCGGAGGAGGCCGGCTTCGACTACGCGCTGACGCAGATCCGCTTCACCGCCGGTTACGGCGCCGAATACCAGCACGAGTCGGTGGCCTTCAGCCACGCGCTGCTCGCGTCGACCTCGCGGCTGAAGGTGATCGCGGCGCTGCTGCCCGGCCCCTGGAACCCGACGCTCGCCGCCAAGCAGGTCGCCACGATCAGCCAGCTCACGAACGGGCGCATCGCGGTCAACGTCGTGTCGGGCTGGTTCTCGGGGGAGTTCCGCGCCATCGGCGAGCCCTGGCTCGACCATGACGAGCGCTACCGCCGCTCGGAGGAGTTCATCCGTGCCTTGCGCGGGATCTGGACGCAGGACGGATTCAGCTTCCGCGGCGACTTCTACCGCTACACGGACTACACCCTGAAGCCGAAGCCCGCCGCGCCGCTGCCCGAGATCTTCCAAGGCGGCTCGTCGCGGGCCGCGCGCGACATGGCCGCCCGCGTGTCGGACTGGTACTTCACCAACGGCAACACGCCGGACGGCATCAGGGCCCAGGTCGACGACATCCGGGCCAAGGCCGCCGCGAACGGACATTCCGTCAAGGTCGGCGTCAACGCCTTCGTCATCGCCCGCGACACCGAGGAGGAGGCCCGCGCCGTCCTCCAGGAGATCATCGACCATGCCGACCCGGAGGCGGTGAAGGCGTTCGGCCACGAGGTCAAGAACGCCGGCAAGGCGTCGCCTGAGGGCGAGGGAAACTGGGCGAAGTCGAGCTTCGAGGATCTCGTCCAGTACAACGACGGCTTCAAGACGAACCTCATCGGTACGCCCGACCAGATCGCCGAGCGCATCGTGGCGCTGAAGGATGTCGGCGTCGATCTCGCGCTTCTGGCCTTCCTGCACTTCCAGGAGGAGGTCGCCTATTTCGGCGAGCACGTCATTCCGCGCGTGCGGGCGCTGGAAGCCGCGCGCGAGCGCCGGGCCGAGGCGGCCTGACCGCGCCACGCCGGCCTCCCCCTGCCCTCACCAACCGGAGAGATTCCATGAACATCGCCGTCAGCGCTGCGCAGGTCGAGGCGGGCCGTCGGGCGGAGGGCTCGCCCGGTCCCGCCCGTCCGGCGGGAGCCGCGCATGTCATCCGGGACGACGCGGAGGCGATCCGCGTCGCCCATGCCCTGGCGGCGGAGTTCCGCAAGGGTGCAGCCGCGCGCGATCAGGCCGGCGTCCGCCCCTTGCGCGAGCTCGACGCCTTCTCGCAGAGCGGGCTCTGGTCGATCAACGTGCCGAGGGCGTTCGGCGGGCCGGAGGTCTCCTACGCGACCCTGGCACGGGTGATCGCGATCGTCTCGGCGGCGGACCCGTCCATCGGGCAGATCGCCCAGAACCATCTCGGCATCGTCGCGGCGATCCGCACGGTGTCCGACGAGGCGCAGCAGACGCTGCTCTTCGGCGAGGTGCTGTCTGGCACCCGCTTCGGCAACGCCTTCTCCGAGAAGGGCACCAAACGCGCCGCCGATTTCGAGACCCGCTTCACCGACCACGGCGACCACGTCGTCGTCAGGGGCCAAAAGTTCTACGCCACCGGCGCTCTGCTCGCCCATCTCGTGCCGATCGTGGCCGTCGATGACGAGGGCCGGGCCTGGTACGCCATCGCCGAGCGCGACGCGCCGGGGCTCACGGTGATCGACGACTGGTCGAGCTTCGGCCAGCGCGGCACGGCGAGCGGCACCGTCCTCATCGAGGACGTGCGGGTGCCGAAATCCCATCTCGTGCCGGCCTGGAAGGGCTATCAGGCGCCGCGCTCGGACGGGGCGATCTTCCAGATCATCCAGGCGGCGGTGGATGCGGGCATCGCCCGCGAGGCGATCGACGAGACGGTCGCCTTCGTGCGCGACAAGGCGCGGCCCTGGATCGACAGCGGGCTGGAGCGGGCCTCCGACGACCCCTACACGATCCAGGCCGTGGGCGCGCTGACCATCCAGCTCCACGCGGCCGAGGCGCTGCTCGAGCGGGCGGGCCTCGCCATCGACGCGGCGCTCGTCGCGCCCGATGCGGCGACCGTCGCCGCCGCCCAGCTCGCGGTGGCGGAGGCCAAGGTGCTGACGACGGAGGTGGCGCTGGCCGCCACCAACAAGCTCTTCGAGCTCGCCGGCACCCGCTCGACGCTTGCCGAGCACAATCTCGACCGCCACTGGCGCAACGCCCGCACCCATACGCTGCACGATCCGGTGCGCTGGAAATACGCCATCGTCGGCAACCACGCGTTGAACGGGGTCAACCCGCCCTTCCACGCCTGGAGCTGACGCGGCTCGCTTCAGCGGACCCGCCAGCGCGAATCGCCGACGATGCGCTCCACCGCCGCGACGCCGCGCTCGGCGAGATAGGCCGGCGCGCGCTTCCAGGCGGGTAGCGCGCGGAAGCCGAAATGGCGCACGGTCTCGCGCATCAGGAGGTCGACCCGCTCCTCCTCGTCGCGCGAGATCGGCCGTGCCGCGAGCTCGTTCGGCGGCTTGGCGGGGGCGTCCTCGACCACGCGGGACCACGCCGTTCCCCAGAGATCGCGGGCGAAGGCGTCGCTGGTCCGGGCGAAATGGTTCTCCATGCGCTCCTTCACCTCGGGCGCGTCGCCCCGGATCGGCTCGGGGTCGAGCCCGCGCGACCAGGCGGCGCCGTCGAGGACATGGCCGATCGCGCGGGAGTGGCTGCCGACCTGCCGGTGCACCCGCATCGCGCGGAGACGGCGCGAGGCTTCCACCGCCAGCGGCCCCGGCGAGCGGTTGGTGACGAAGGTGACGTCGGGCTCGCCGAGCAGCGGGGAGACGCGCTCCCACAGGCGCAGATCGCGAAAGATCCGCTCCATCAGCGGGGCCGGCGAGCGCGCGTCGCGCAAGGGAATCGCGGTGACGCGGCCGCCGCAGGCCGTGCGCCAGGGCGCGATCAGGCCGGCATAGTCGAAGCGTCCCGAGTGCCAGTGGGCGCGCCCGAAGGCGCGGAAGTCGCGCGGCTCGACGACGAGCTGGGCCCGGTGCGCATAGGCCGAGTTCAGCTGCTCGAAGGGCGGCTTCACCACCATGGCCGTCTCCATGGCGAAGCCGCGCCGGGCGAAGACCTCGCGCAGGGTGGCGGGCACGCGAAAGCGCGGCTTCTGCACGGCGAAATCCTCGTAGGAGAGGATCACCGTGTCGGCATCCGTGGCGCGCAGCGCGTCCGACAAACGCTCCAGGCTCGGGGCGCGCTCGGCGCGCGGGCGGCGCCCGTCGAGGGCCTCGCCGAGGGGCTGGTGGTTGACGTCTGCGCCCGCATGCGCGCCGGGGAGCGCCAGTTCCGGATAGAGCAGGCCGATCCCGGCGAGGCGCGGCCGCAGGGTCGCGAGCAGGGTCTGGAACGAGGTGGACCCCGTCCTCGGCATTCCGATATGGATGATCGCCCGACGCATACGCGTTCCCTCGTCGCCCGGTCCCTGCCGTCCGCCCCGGCCGGCATCGCCTCGTTTCCCTTCTCAGAGCCCGCCGATGCCCGACCTGACCCTCGCCGCCGCCCGGACCATCGTCGCCACCGCCCTGGAGACGGCACGCGCACGGGGCCTGAAACCGCTCGCTGTGGTTGTGTATGACGCGCGCGGGTCTCTGAAATGTGTCCAGGTCGAGGACGGCACCTCCCTACGCCGCCCTGAGGTCGCGGCCGGCAAGGCGAACGGCGCCCTGGCGCTGGGGATGGGCTCGCGCGCCATCACCGCGCGGTCGGAGGCGCAGCCCCAGTTCGTCGCCGCCGTGAGCCATCTCGTCGGCCCGGCGGCCCTGGTGCCGGTGCCGGGCGGGGTGCTGATCCGCTCCGGCGGCGGCGTGATCGGCGCGGTCGGCATCTCCGGCGACACCTCCGACAACGACGAGATCTGCGCGGTGGCCGGCATCGAGGCGGCGGGGTTCTCGGCCGAGACCGGCGCCTGAGCCCGCCATGCGGCCGCGCCGCCGCGACTGGCTGGCGGGCGCCGCCGCCGCGCTCCTCGGCGCCCGTCGGGTGCGGGCGGAGGCGGAAACGGTCTACCGGCGCGGCAACGACGCCGATCCCGAGACGCTCGATCCGCACAAGTCCTCGACGGTGGCGGAGGCGCATATCCTGCGCGACCTCTTCGAGGGGCTGCTCACCTACGACAACCGTGGCGCGATCGTCCCCGGCGCTGCGGAGAGCTGGCAGGTCTCCGACGACGCGCTGACCTACAGCTTCCGGCTGCGGGCGGATGGCCGCTGGTCGAACGGCGACCCGGTGGCGGCCGAGGATTTCGTCCACGCCCTGCGGCGCATCCTCAGCCCCGCCACCGCCGCGAAATACGCCGAGGTGCTCTACCCCTTGCGCAACGCGGCCGCCGTGAATCGCGGCGCGATGCCCCCCGAGGCGCTCGGGGTGTCGGCGCCCGATGCGCGCAGCCTCGTCGTCGCGCTCGAGAAGCCGACGCCCTATCTGCTCGAGCTTCTCACCCACCAGACCTCGATGCCGCTGCACCGGCCCTCGCTGGAGCGATACGGCGAGCGCTTCACCCGGCCGGGCAACCTCGTCTCCAACGGCCCCTACCGGCTGGAGGAGCTGGTGCCGAACGACCGCATCACGCTCTCCCGCAACCCGCATTTCCGCGACGCGGCCCGGATCGCGATCCCGCGCGTGGCCTTCGTGCCGGCGCCGGACCAGTCGAGCGCGGTGCGGCGCTACGCGGCCGGCGAGCTCGATTCGCTGTCCGACCTGCCCGGCGACCAGATGGCCTCCCTGAAGGCGCGGTTCGGCGATCAGGTCGTGCTCGGGCCGGCGCTGGGCGTGCTGGCGCTCGCCGTCAACACGCGCAAAAAACCCTTCGACGACGCGCGGCTGCGGCGCGCCCTCTCGCTGGTGATCGACCGCGACTATCTCGCCGAGGCGATCTGGGGCGGCACCATGGCGCCGGCCTTCTCGCTCTGCCCGCCGGGGCTCGACCACTACCGCGATCCGCCGGAGATCGAGGGCGCCCGTAGCCTGCCCATCGACAACGAGGCGCAGGCCGCGCGTCTCCTGGAGGAGGCCGGATTCGGGCCGGGCGGCCGGCCGCTCGTGGTCGAGTACCGCTTCAACACCAGCGACAACAACCGCAACACGGCGGTGGCCATCGCCGACATGTGGCGCGGCCTCGGGATCGAGACGCGCTTCGTCTACACCGATGCCAAGACCCATTTCGCCCATCTGCGCGACGGGGGCGATTTCGACGTGGCGCGGATGTCCTGGCTCGCGGACTACTCCGACCCGCAGAACTTCTTGTTCTTGCTCAAGACCGGCAACGACGGCCTGAATTCCGGCCGCTACGCCAACCCGGCCTACGACGCGCTCTTGAGCGAGGCGGATGGCGAGCGCGACCTCGGCCGCCGCACCGACTTGCTCTTCCGGGCGGAGACCGTGGCGCTCGCCGAGCTGCCCTGGATCCCGCTGCTGCATTACCGCTCGAAGGCGCTGATCTCGCCCCGCCTGAAGGGCTACACGGCGAACCTGCGCAACGTCGCCCCGACCCGTTTCCTGAGGCTCGAGGCGTGATCGCCTATGCGCTGCGGCGTCTGGCCCAGGGCGTGCCGACGCTCCTCGTGGTGGTCACGCTGAGCTTCTTCCTGATGCGGCTCGCCCCCGGCGGCCCCTTCGACCTGGAGCGGCCGCTCTCCCCCGCCGCCATGGAGAACCTGCGCCGGGTCTACGGGCTCGATCAGCCCCTGCCGGTGCAGTACCTGCGCTACCTCGCCGCTCTCGCGACGGGCGATTTCGGGCCCTCCTTCTCCTTCCGCGACCTCTCCGTCGCGGACCTCTTCGCGCGCGGGCTGCCCGTCTCGATGACGCTGGGCGCCCTTGCGCTCGGGCTCGCGCTGGTCCTCGGCGTCGGGCTCGGGACGCTCGCGGCCCTGCGGCGCGGAGGCGTTGCCGACCGGATCGTCGGGCTGCTCGCCGCGCTCGGCCTCTCGGTGCCGAGCTTCGTCGTCGCGCCGCTCCTCCAGATCGCCTTCGGGCTGCTGCTGCGCTGGCTCCCGGTCGGCGGCTGGGGCGGGGGAGCACCCTCGCATCTGGTGCTGCCGGCGATCACCCTGGCGCTGCCGCATATCGGGAGCGTGGCCCGGCTGACGCGGACCTCCCTGGCCGAGGCGCTCCAGGCCCAGCCCGTGCGCACCATGCGCGCCATGGGCCTGCCCCCCGGCCGCATCGCCCGCCATGCCTTGCGCGGCGCCCTGCTGCCGGTGGTGGCGATCCTCGGGCCGCTGTCGGCGGCGCTCCTCACCGGCTCCGTCGTGGTGGAGACGATCTTCGGCCTGCCCGGCATCGGGCGCTACTTCGTCGACGGGGCGCTCAACCGAGACTACACGCTGGTGATGGGCACCGTGGTGCTGGTGGCCGCCCTCGTGATCTTCCTCACCATCGCCGCCGATCTCCTCGCCGCCTGGCTCGACCCGCGCGTGAGGCTTTTCGCGTGAGCGCGGCCGCCGCGTCCTCGCGCCCTCCCCCCGGCCGGTCCGTCCTGCGGCGGCTCCTGCGCGATCCCGGCGCGGTGGCGGCCCTGCTCGTCCTCGCCGCGATCGCGCTCGCCTGCCTCGCCGGGCCACGGCTCGCGGGCCACCCGCCCGAGCGCGCCTATCCCGACCTGCGCCAGCTCCCCCCTGGCCTCGCCGCGCAGCCCTCGGCGGCGACCCTGCGGCCGGCCCTCGACCGCCTCGCCTTCCGCATGCGCGCGACGGTGGAGGACGCGTCGGAGACGGGCGGGCGCCTGCGCCTGGTGCTCCGAGCCCGCGAGGGCGGCCCCGCCATCGACCCGCGCGGCCTCGTCTACCTGCCGCGCTCGGACCTGTTCGGCGAGCCGGTGATCCTCGCGCGTGAGGACGAGGGCCGGCGTCTCGTGGTCGAGGCGCCGGTGCGCCGGCTGCGCTTCCTCCTCGGCACCGACGTGCATGGCCGCGACCTTCTCGCCCGCAGCCTCGTCGCGGGGCGGGTCTCGCTGCTGATCGGGCTCGTCGCGACGGCGGCGGCGCTGTCGATCGGCGTCGTCTACGGGGCGGTCGCCGGCATGGCCGGGGGCGCCGTCGACGCCGCGATGATGCGCTTCGTGGACGTGCTCCACGCCCTGCCCTTCGTGTTCTTCGTGATCGTGCTGGTGGTGTTCTTCCGCCCCTCGCTGGGGCTGATCCTCGTCGCCGTCGCGCTGGTCGAGTGGCTCGACATGGCCCGCATCGTGCGCACCCAGACGCTCTCCCTGCGGCGGCGCGATTTCGTGCGCGCGGCGGAGGCGCTCGGCCTCTCCACCCCGGCCCTGCTGCGGCGGCACATCGTGCCGAACATGCTGGGGCCCGTCACCGTCGCGGCGACGCTGCTGGTGCCCCGCGTGATCCTGCTGGAGAGCCTGCTGTCGTTCCTCGGGCTCGGCGTGCAGGAGCCGGCGACGAGCTGGGGCGTGCTGGTGGCCGAGGGCTCCCGCGCCCTCGAATCCGCGCCCTGGATGGTGGCCGTCCCGGCGGGGCTGCTGGTCGCCTCCCTCGTCGCGATGAACCTCCTGGGCGACGCGCTCGCGGACGCCCTCGCCGTGAGCCGCGACAGGTAGCTCAGCGGGCCTCGACCAGCGCCGGATAGACCAGCCGCACGTTGCGGCGCGCCTCGGGCAGGGGCGTGGCGATACGCGCCTTCGGCTCGGGCGCCACGGTCGGGACGGGCATGGCGGGGCGAAGCCGCCAAAGCTCGCCGCCGGCCACCGGCACCTTCGGTCTGTCGGGCGCGAGGGTCCCGTCCGCGCCCTGGGTCGGCATGACGGTGAAACCGCCGAGGCTGGTGGTGACGAGGATCGCGAACCGGAGTGGGGCGTTCATGACAGGCGCTTCCGCGTGAGCGCCTGAACCTTCGCTGGCGACGGTCAACCACTCCCGAATCCGACCGATTCGTTGCCCCGTTCCCAACAGATGTCTTGATTCAGGGTAAACGACACGATGGCGAGCAGAAGCGAGACGGCCCCCGGCACGCAGGCGCCGGAGCGCGCGGCCTTCGGCAGCGTCGTCGACACCGACATCGCCGCCCGGCTCGACCGCCTGCCCTGGGGGCGCTTCCACGTCCTCGTCATCGTGGCGCTCGGCATCACCTGGGTGCTCGACGGGCTCGAGGTGACGCTCGCCGGCGCCCTGGTCGGGGCCCTGCGCAAGCCGCCGATGTCCTTCTCCGAGTTCGACGTGGGGCTGGCGGCGAGCTCCTACCTCGTCGGCGCCGTGACGGGGGCGCTCGGCTTCGGCTGGCTCACCGACCGGATCGGCCGAAAGAAGCTCTTCTTCATCACGCTGGCCCTCTATCTCGTGGCCACCGCCGCGACCGGGCTGTCCTGGGACATCTACAGCTTCTGCATCTTCCGCTTCCTCACCGGCGCGGGGATCGGCGGCGAGTACACGGCGATCAACTCGACCATCCAGGAACTGGTGCCGGCCCGCGTGCGCGGCTGGACGGATCTCGTCATCAACGGCTCCTTCTGGATCGGGGCGGCGCTCGGCTCCTTCCTGTCCATCGCCGTGCTGCGGCCGGACTGGGTCGACCCGACCTACGGATGGCGCATCGCCTTCTTCGTGGGCGGCGGCATCGGCCTCGTGATCCTTCTCCTGCGCTCGTGGATTCCCGAGAGCCCGCGCTGGCTCGTCACCCACGGTTACGCGGCGGAGGCCGACCGGGTCGTGACGGGCATCGAGAAGCGCTTCACCGATGCCGGCGTCACCCTGCCGCCGGTGGACGAGGGCAAGCGCATCAAGCTGAAGGTCCGCAGCCACACGCCGCTCTCGGAGGTGGCCGGCGCGCTCTTCGTCACCAGCCGCCGGCAGACCGTCGTCGGCCTGGCGCTGATGGTGGCGCAGGCGTTCTTCTACAACGCGCTGTTCTTCACCTACGCCCTGGTGCTGGAGCGCTTCTACGGCGTGCCGGGGGGCCATGTCGGCTGGTATCTGCTGCCGTTCGCGCTCGGCTCCTTCCTCGGCCCGCTGCTGCTCGGGCGCCTGTTCGACACGGTGGGACGGCGCCCGATGATCGCCTTCACCTACGGCATCTCGGCCGTGCTGCTCGCCGTCACCGGCTACCTGTTCAAGATCGAGGTGTTCGGGCCGGTGGGCCAGACGGCGGCCTGGATGGTGGTGTTCTTCTTCGCCTCCGCCGCCGCGAGCGCGGCCTATCTGACGGTGGCCGAGACTTTCCCGCTCGAGATCCGGGCGCTCGCCATCGCGGCCTTCTACGCGCTCGGCACCGGCATCGGCGGGGTCTCGGGGCCGCTGCTGTTCGGAACCCTGGTCGAGACCGGCTCGCGCGACTGGGTGCTCGTCGGCTACCTCGTCGGCGCCGCGCTGATGGCGGTGGCGGCGGTCGTCGGCGGCCTCTACGGCACGGCGGCCGAGGGCAAGTCGCTGGAGAGCGTGTCGAAGCCGCTGGCGGCGGCGTGAGGGAGGCTCAGACCCTGAGAGGTATCGGCCAGACACCTCAGGATAGGAGCCGCGCGGCCTCCGGCGGAAGCCTCTCCGGCAGGCCCGCCGCCCACAGAAGGAGATGCGTGTCGAGAAGAAGCCTCACGTCCCGCCGAACAGGCGGTCGATCGCCGCGTCTCCCATCCGGTCGAAATCGTCCGGCACGGCGATCTGGCCGGCCAGGAAACCGAGACGCCGGTGCGGTGCCGGACCGTCCGGCGGATCGACGGCCACGACCTTCACCCGCGGCTTGCCGTCCTCGGTGATGACGACTTGTTCGCCGCCGGCCGCGCGCTCGACGAGGCTCGCGAGGTCCGAGCCGGCCTCCTGAAGCGTCACGACATGCATGATGCGGCGTCCGTTCCCGGAATACCCCTTTTCAGATCCGCCACAGTGACCTGCCGCCCGGCGGGATGCAACGTTCCGGTTCAGGCGTCCTCCCGCCAGACCTGCCCGTGATAGACGAAGGTGTCGCCCTGGCTCGCCAGCGCGGCGAGGCCGGTGAAGGCCGGGTCGTGCACGGTGATGACGCTCGTCGGGATGTCCCGCATCATCTGCGCGAAGGGCGCCTTGCGCTCGAAGGCCGCGCGGAACCCGCCGGCGTTCAGCACCTCGACGATGCGCGGCGCGATGCCGCCGCCGATGAACACGCCTCCCGTCGCCAGGAAGGTCAGGGCGAGATCGCCGCAGACCCGGCCGAGGAGCTTGGCGAACAGCGCCAATGCCTGCCGCGCGTCCGGGTCGGCGCCGGAAAGGCCGCCCTCGGTGACGGCGGCCGGCTCGATCTTCTCCGCCGGGCGGCCGCTGCGGGTCGCCGCGATCGCCGCGTGCAGCCGCGCGAGGCCGGGGCCGGAGAGCAGCGTCTCCACGGTGACGCGCCCCTCCACCCGTTCGAGAGCGTGCCAGATCGCCTCCTCCTCGGCGTCGCTGGGGCCGAGCTCGGTGTGCCCGGCCTCCGTGGAGACGATGGCGAGGCGGTCGGCATAGGGCACCAGTGCCGCCGCGCCGAAGCCGGTGCCCGGCCCGAGCACCACCTTGGCGCCGCCGGGCGCGTCGCCATGCGGGCCGACCGGGGTCAGGTCGTGCGGCGCGATGCCGGCCGCCCCCGCCGCGACGGGCACGTAATCGTTGACCACCACCGCGCTCGACAGGCCGAAATCGGCCCCGATCCGCGCGCCCTCGATCACCCAATGCGCGTTGGTGAGCTGGACCTTCGGCCCGTCGACCCGGCCGGCGATGGCGAGGATCGCCGCGCGCGGGGCCGCCCCCTCCCCGCCCTTGGCGAGCGCCGCGCGGATGGCGCTCGACGGGTCGGGATGCCGGGCCGTCGCCTCGTGAGAGAGCAGGCGCGGCGCGGCGCCCTTCGCCTCCACCAGGGCGAAGCGCGCGTTGGTGCCGCCGACGTCGCCGACGAGAACCGGGAACTCGAACATCGCGGGGGGCGCTCCTTGGCGGCGTGGCGGATCAGGCGGGCTGGAGGACGTCGGGATCGATGGGGGACCCCTCGGCCCAGCGCTCTAGCAGGGCCCGTACCGCGGCCGGGTCCGCAAGGCGGCGCGCCGCCACCGTTTCCCCGGAGCCGACGCGGATGCTGACCCCGCCATCGGCGTTCACGGTCTCGAAGGCCCACTCGTCGGTGCGGTCGTCGCCGAGGAAGACGGGGCGGCGCCCGGCATAGGGCGCTTCCCGCAGGAAGGCGCGGATGGCGTGGCCCTTGGTGGCGCTCGCCGGCACGATCTCGCCCACCGCCTTGCCGAGCTGGAGCCGGTACGCGCCGGCGAGCTCCGCCGCGACGGCCTCGACGGCGCCCTGCGCCCGCTCCGCGTCCGCCGGGGTGGCGAGCCGCCAGTGCACGGCGACCGAGGCGCCCTTGTCCTCGACCAGCACCGCATCGAGCCCGCCGACCATCTCGTGCAGGCGGGCGATGCGGGCGCGCAGCTCCGGGTGATCCTCGGCGCCCCCGCCCGAGACGGCGCCGTCGAGGCGCCGCTCGACCCCGTGCAGCCCGGCGGTGTCGAAGCGGGCGGGCGCCAGGAACTCGTCGATGACGCCGATGGGACGGCCGGTGACGATGGCGAGCGCTCCCCCGAGCCGCGCGCGCAGCAACTCGAGGGTGGGCACGAGCCCCGGCGCGACCACCACCTGATCGGGGCGCGGCGCGATCTCCACCAGGGTGCCGTCGAAGTCGAGGAAGAGGGCGAACGCGCTCGGGTCGGTCACGCGGGGGGCTCCTGCTGGGACGGATCGCGCCGGGAGGGATCGTGTCCGCGTTGCGCTATCACGGGATCGCGCGCGGGCGAAGGCCAAGCATCGTGCGACCTGCGCCGAGCCCGTCCCGCCCAATCGCGCGCGGTCGATGGGGCCAGATAGGGGTTTGGCGCGGCGCGGCGAGCCCGCTACATCCCTCGCGACGACGCATGAGACGAGGGTTCCGATGCCGGACGCCGGAAGCGCCATGGTGGACACCGATCCCGCCGCCGTCGGCCTCTGCGCCGAGCGCCTGGAGCGCATCGACGGCTGGATGAGCCGCCTCGTGGACGAGGGCAGGCTCGCCGGCCTCTCCGTCATGGTGGCGCGGCGCGGCAGGACGGCGTTCTTCCGCGCCCACGGATCGGTGGACATGGCGCGCGGGACGCCGTTCCGGGCCGATACCCTGACGCGCATCTACTCGATGACGAAGCCGCTCACCTCGGTCGCCGTGATGATGCTCTACGAGGAGGGGCGCTTCCAGCTCGACGATCCGGTCGCGCGCTTCCTGCCGGAATTCTCCGAGATGCGGGTGCTCACGGGGGGCAACCGGGCGAAGTTCGAGAGCGAGCCCGCGCGCCGGCCGATCACCATCCGAGACCTCCTCACCCACACCTCCGGGCTGACCTACGGCTTCATGGAGGCGACCCTCGTCGACGAGCTCTACCGGCGCGAGGGCATCGACTTCCACCGCTCGGATGCCAGCCTTGCCGAGGTGGTGGGCAAGGTGGCGAGGCTGCCGCTGCTGGCCCAGCCCGGCGCCCAGTGGAACTACTCGGTGGCCACCGACGTGCTCGGGCATCTCGTTGCGGTGGTCTCCGGGCGCGACTTCGCCGAGTTCCTGCGCGAGCGGGTGATCGCGCCGCTCGGCATGGCCGATACCGATTTCTTCGTGCCCCCGGAGAAGATGCCGCGGCTGGCCGCGAACTACCGCTACGACCGCGAGCGCCGGCTGACCCTCTACGACGACAGCGTCGAGACGGCGTATGCCAAGCCGCCCGCCATCGCCTCGGGCGGCGGCGGCCTCGTCTCGACGGCGTCCGACTACATGCGCTTCTGCCGCTTCGTCCTCAACCGGGGCGAGCTCGACGGCGTGCGGCTCCTCGGCCGCAAGAGCGTCGATCTGATGCTGATGAACCACCTGCCGGGCGATCTCGCCGCCATGGGCACGCCGCGCTTCGCCGAATCCTCCTACACCGGTGTCGGCTTCGGCCTGGGCTTCTCGGTGATGCTCGACCCGGCACGCGCCCAGATCCTCGGCACGCCCGGCGAGGTCGCCTGGGGCGGCGTGGCGTCGACCGCCTTCTGGATCGACCCGGCCGAGGACATGGCCGTGGTGCTGCTGACCCAGCTCGTCCCCTCCTCCGCCCTGCCGATCCGGCGCGAGCTGCGGGTGCTGACCTACGCCGCCGTGGTCGACTGATCGGTCTCGGGCCGGGCCTCAGCCGCCGGCGAGCAGCCGGTAGGGCAGCGGCGAGCCGTGCGCATGGCGCGGCAGGCCGTCCTCGGGCAGCGCCCAGGGGATCGCCTCCGAGGTCCAGACATGCATCTCCGGCAGGATCGCGCCGGGGTCGTCGAGCGTCGCCAGGGGGATGCCGATGCGCGGCGCGTCGCGCGGCTCGAGGAAGAGCCGCGTGCCGCAGCGCGGACAGAAATGGCGCAGCAAGCGCTCGGATGAGCGCCAGCGGGCGGTGGTGCCCTGCCAGGTGAGCGCCCGGCGCTGGAACTGTGCCTGGGCCAGGAAGGGCGAGGCCATGGCCAGGCGGCAGGCGTCGCAATGGCAGATGCGCGCGCCGACGGTCGGCGCGCTCGCCTCGTAGCGGACCGCGCCGCAGAGGCAGCCGCCGCGATAGGGCGGCGGCGCGTTGCGGGGGGCGGTCATGGGCGGCCCTCCCTCAGGCGGGTGCGCCCGTCCTCACTCCGCTTCGGCCGGGGCCTTGGCGGGGGCGCCGGCGGGCTTCGGGGCGGCGGGCTTCGGCGCGCTCTTGGCGGCGGCGCTGCCCGTGGTGGCGCCCGCCCCGGCGGCGGTCTTGGGCGCCCATTCCGCATCGGCGCGCGGGCCGCCCGGCCCGTTGGTCGGGCCGCCGAGCTGGCCCGGCAGCATGTCGGTCACGCGGGTCCAGGTCTGCGAGCCGCAGAGGAAGCCGAGCATGCAGCCCTTGACCGAGAGCTCGGAAGCCTGCTCGGACCAGATCGTCACGTCGTAGGACTTGCCGTTGTCGGCGTTGTAGATCTTGCCCTCGTAGCGGCCGTCGCCGTTGAGCTTCAGGCCCATGACGAGCTGATGCCCGAGGGACGGGCGGGTCGTCTTCTTCGGATCGGGGTTGAACTTGTCGACGCGGGGCTGGCCCTGCTCGTTGAGGGGCACCTTCAGCCAGACGACGTAGCCGCAGAGGTGCTTCTCCTGCGGGCCGCATTTCTCGACGCGGATGCGGGCGCGGCCGTCCTCGGTGAGCCAGACGCCGCTCGGGTCCGCCGAGCCGGCCAGGACCGGGCCGGCGACGCCTGCCAGCGCCACGAGCGGGAGCGCCATCGCTGCGACGATGCGCGCGGCGCGGACGCCGATCCCTCGAACCATCATTGCGCACAACTCCCCTGCTTCGCCGCGCGGCGGCCACCGGGACGAAACACGCTCGTGAAACGTCCCCGACCGGGATGCGCATCCTCCGCGGATGTGTCCGGATCATGACCGCAGCGCCCCGCCCGGCGAGAATCCGGTGCGGAGGCCGCCGCGCGATCACGAACGGAAAAGGGCCGGCGCGCGAGCACCGGCCCTTCCGAGCTTCGTCCGGGTGAAGGCGGCCTTACTCGGCGGCGGTCATCTCGGCGGTGAAGTGACCGCACCAGTCCTTCGAGGCGACCACCGGCCAGAGGCCCTTCGACTCGGGAGCCGGCTGGCTCACCGGCGGGTTGAAGCGGCAAAGGCCCTGGTCTCCGGCGGCGTGGCCGCCGTTGCCCTGGTGCTCGTCGAAGAAGCGGCAGCTCTCGCAGGAGGCGCTGTGGGTACCGGCCATGGGATGTCTCCGTCGATGTGTGCGAGGGCCGCCCGAGCGGCCCGTGTGTCGTCCAGTTCTTAATTAGAATAGATCCAATGAAGCGTCAACGGCGCATCCCCCCGCGCGGTTCCGGCGGTGGTTCAGAGGCAGCGCGAGGGGCGCGCCGGGAGAGCGGGAAGGACGCGTGAAGGGGGCGCCATCGGCGCGCCGGAAAGCGGATCGGCGCTCCCGCGACGGGGGCCGTCAGCCGGCCTTGCGGAAGACGACGCCGAGATTGTTCGCCGGCATCGCCACGCGCTCCTCCAGGGCGAGCCCCCCGGCGGCGGCCGCCGCCGCCACCCAGGCGAGGTCGCGCAGGCCCCACTCGGGGTTGCGGGCGCGCAGGTCGGCGTCGAAGGCGCGGTTGCCCGGCGCGGCCTCCTGGTCCGCCTCGACGAAGGGGCCGTAGAGGAAGAGCAGGCCGCCCGGCGCCAGCACCCGGCCCGCCCCGGCGGCCAGTCCCCCGGTCGCGGCGGGCGGCGCGATGTGGATCATGTTGATCGCCACCACCGCGTCCGCCGCCGTCACGGGCCAGGACGCGGCCTGCGCGTCGAGGAGGACGGGCTCCGCGAGATTGGGAAGCCGCGCCGCCGCCCGGTGCGCGCGGATGCTGCGCAGGGCCTCCTCGTCCGGGTCGCTCGGCAGCCAGTCCAGCCCCGGCAGGTTGCGCGAGAAATGGACCGCGTGCTCGCCCGAGCCGCTGGCGATCTCCAGCACGCGGCCCCGCGCGGGCAGGATCCGGCGCAGCACCGCGAGGATCGGATCGCGGTTGCGCAGGGTCGCGGGGGCGTGCAGCGCGTCTCCCGAGGCGTCCCAGCCGAGCATGTCCGTCGCCCTCCCCGCGCGCCGAGTCAGGCGGGCCGTGGCTCGCCCGCAAGCGCCGGGGCCTGCGGATGGCGGGCGATGAACAGAGCCATCAGCGCCGCCACCAGGCAGAGCAGCCCCGCCGAGACGAAGGCCGCGAAATAATCCCCCGTGCCGGTGCGTACCGTGCCCGCCACCCAGGCGGCGGCGGCCGCGCCGATCTGGTGGGAGGCGGCGATCCAGCCGAACATCAGCGCGGCGTTCTCCTCGCCGAAGGACTTGCCGGCGAGGGTGACGGTGGGCGGCACCGTGGCGATCCAGTCGAGCCCGTAGAAGATGGCGAAGACCGGCAGCCCGTAGAAGCTGATGTCGAAGGCGTAGGGCAGGAAGATCAGCGACAGGCCGCGCAGGCCGTAATACCAGGCGAGCAGCTTGCGGCTGTCGAAGCGGTCGGTCAGCCAGCCCGAGGCGGTGGTGCCGACGAGGTCGCACAGGCCCATCAGCGCCAGCAGTCCCGCCGCCGTCACCTCCGGGATGCCGTGGTCGATGCAGGCCGGGATCAGGTGGGTGCCGACGAGCCCGTTGGTCGAGGCGCCGCAGACGAAGAACGTGCCGGCGAGCAGCCAGAAATCGCGGGAGCGCAAGCCCATGGCGAGGCCGTCGAGCGCGCGCCGGGCCGGGTTGCGACCGCCGGTCGCCGGCGGTTGCACGGCGCGCTCGCCGTAGCGGGGAAGGCCGAGGTCGGAGGGCCGGTCCCGCAACGCGAGGGCGGCGAGCGGCACCAGGGCGAGGGCCGCCCCCGCCACCGTCAGGGCGACCACGCGCCACCCCTGCGTGACGGAGAGGCTCGCCAGCAGCGGCAGGAAGACGAGTTGCCCGGTGGCGCTGCTCGCGGTCAGCAGCCCGAGCACCAGCCCGCGATGCGTCGCGAACCAGCGGCCGGCCACCGTGGCGCCGAGCACGTTGGCGATCATGCCGCTGCCCGAGCCGACCACGATGCCCCAGAGCAGGGTCATCTGCCAGGGCGCGCTCATCAGGGTGGTGGAGGCGGTGCCGGCGGCGAGGACGACGAGCGCCGCGCAGACCGAGCGGCGCAGGCCGAAGCGCTCGATGATCGCCACCGCGAAGGGACCGACCATGCCGTAGAGGAAGATGTTGAGGGCGATGCCGACGCTGATCGTCGCCGCCGACCAGCCGAACTCCCGCTCCCACGGCACGATCAGGACGCTCGGCGTCGCCCGGATGCCGGCGCCGACCAGCAGCACCACGAAGGTGACGGCGACCACGATCCAGGCATAGTGCAGGCGCCCGGCGAGAGACGGGCCGAAGGCGGTTCGGATCGGCATGGGCGGGTCCTCGGCGTCGCGTCGGTTACGAATCGGCCGGCGCGTATTGCGCCTCGCCGTTGCCGAAGGACCAGTTCTCCTTGGCCACCTCGGCGAGGCTGACGAACACGTCCTCGCGGCGCAGGCCGAGGCGCTCGTGCAGTCCGTCCGCGACCTGCCGGTAGAAGGCGCGCTTCTGCTCCAGGCTGCGGCCTGTGTTCAGGGTGAGCTGGATGAACACGCAGTCCGGCGTGCGGCGGATGCCGAGATAGCCCTCGTCCGCCACGAGTTCCCCCGGCGGATGCTCGGTGATGATCTGGAAGCGGTCGTCCTTCGGCGCGCCCAGGGCCGAGACGATGGCCTCGTAGACCACCTCTCCGATGGTGCTGCGATAGGCTGCGGGCTTGCCTGCGGCGAGGTCGATTCGGGCGAGCGGCATGGCGTCTCCTGGCGGGTCTCTCTCTCGGAACGGGCGGTCGTCAGGCGTTGCGGGCGGCGCCGAGGCGGTCGGCGAGGCGGATGACGGCCTCCGCCTGCGGGTCGGCGGCGAACCGGCGCTGCGCCGCGATCCAGAAGGGCGCTGCGGCGTCGATGGCTGCCACGCCCGCATCCGTGAGGTGGACGACGCGCTCGCGCTGGTCCTTCTCGCCCACGGCGATGCGCACCAGGCCGCGCCGCTCCAGCGGATCGAGATTGCGGCCCATGGTGGAGCGGTCGAGGGCGGCCTCCGCCGCGAGCCGCGTCACCGCGACGGGCCCGATCCGGTCCAGGGTGCGCAGGATGGCGAACTGGGTGATGCGCAGGCCCGCCGGCCGCAGCGCCTCGTCGTAGGAGGCGGTGACGGCGCGGGTGATGCGCCGCAGCGTCGTGCACGTACAGGGGGATTCGGAGGCCATGGTTGCGGGTATATGCCCTTGTCCGGCCGTGCCGCAACGCGCGCCGGGCGCATGGAGAATCGCGCCGGCATGCAACGGCCGGCGGCGTCAGGACGGGTCGGACCGCGTGCCGGGGTCGAGGAGCCTGTATTCCGCGACGATGTGCTCGATGAAGGCGCGGGTCGCCGGGAGCAGCCCGCGCCGGGTCGGGAAGACCATGTGGATCCGGCCCGCGCCGGGCGCCCAGTCGGGCAGCACGTCGATCAGGCGGCCCCCGGCGATGTCCTCGTCCGCCACCATCGACGGGAGCTGCACGATCCCCACCCCGTTGCGGGCGGCGCGCAGCAGCGAGATCATGTCCTCGGTCACGAGGCGGGGCCTGTGACGGACGACGGCCCTCGCCCCGTCCTTCCCCTCCAGCTCCCAGACATGATCGCTCGCGCCCATGCTCCAGGCGAGGCTGGGCAGGCGCGAGAGGTCGGCCGGCGTGAACGCGCCCTCATGCGCGGCAAGCAGCGACGGGGCCGCGACCAGCCGCTGCGGGCTGGCCCCGAGCTCCCGCATGACGAGGCCGCTGTCCTCCAGGGGCGGGAAGCGGACGCGGAAGGCCACGTCGAAGCCCTCGGCGATCACGTCCACGCGCCGGTTGGTGCTCTCCAACTGCATCTCGACGTCCGGGCACCCGGACATGAAGCGGACGATCATCTCGCCGACCTGGAAGAACAGCAGCGTCCCCGGGCAGCTGACCCGGACCACCCCGCGCGGCTGGGCGCGGCGCCGGTCGATGACCTCCTGGGCCGCCTCCGCCTCCACCAGCATGGCGACGCAGTGCCGATAATACTCCCGGCCGAGATCCGTGACCGCGAACTGGCGCGTCGAGCGCTGGATCAGGCGCACGCCTAGCCGCTCCTCCAGGAGGCCGATGCGGCGGCTCAGCCGCGAGCGCGGCATGTCGAGGCGCCGGGCGGCGGCGGCGAAACCGCCCTCGTCCACCGCCTGGACGAAATAATAGAGATCGTTGAGATCCTGCATGCACCATCGTCCTATCCGTGGGACGATCTAGCCCATGTATCCAGCTTCTGAAACGATTGTCTCGGGAATAGCTTGTCTCTCGAAAGGAGCGCCTTCCCATGAGACGGATCATCGGCATCTACAGCGCCCCCCGCCAGCACTGGGTCGGGGACGGATTCCCGGTTCGCACGATGCTCTCGCATCACGACCAGGGGCGGGCCATCAGCCCGTTCATCATGCTCGACTACGCGGGGCCGGCGACCTTCCCGCCGACGACCCAGCGTCGCGGCGTGGGCCAGCACCCGCACAAGGGCTTCGAGACCGTGACCGTCGTCTACGAGGGCGAGGTGGAGCATCGCGACTCCACCGGCTCCGGCGGCGTGATCGGTCCCGGCGACGTGCAGTGGATGACGGCCGCCTCCGGCATCCTGCACGAGGAGTATCACTCCCCGGCCTTCGCCGCGCGGGGCGGCCCGTTCGAGATGGCCCAGCTCTGGGTCAACCTGCCGGCCAAGGACAAGTCGGCGGCGCCGGGCTACCAGAGCCTGCTCGACGCCGACATCCCCGGCGTGGCGCTGCCCGAGGGCGCCGGGAAGGTGCGCGTGATCGCGGGCGCCTTCGGAGAGGCGAAGGGACCGGCGCGGACCTTCACGCCGATCAACATCTGGGACGTGCGGCTCTCGGCCGGCGGGTCGGTCGTGCTCGATCCGCCGGCCGGTCACACGCTCTCCATCGTGATGCTGTCCGGTGACGGCGTGATCGACGGCGGACAGGCCGTCCATGCGGCGCAGACCGTCCTGTTCGAACGCGAAGGGGGCTCCGTGACGGTGACGGCGACGCACGATGCCAAGCTGCTCGTCCTGACCGGCGAACCCATCGACGAGCCCGTCGCCGCGCAGGGGCCCTTCGTCATGAACACCGCCGCCGAGATCCGGCAGGCGATCATGGACTTCCAGGCCGGCCGCTTCGGCCGGATCGCGGCTCCGTCCGCCTGACCGAGACCCCTCCCCGGCGCCCAGCCAGGGGGCACGCCACCCAGTCCGCCTGAAACCCAGGAGATGTGCGATGATCAGGCTCTTCTACGCTCCCGGCGCGTGCTCCATGGCGCCCCATCTGGTGCTCGAATGGATCGGCGCCCCGTACGAGGCCGTGCGGGTGCGCTACGGCGCGCCGGAATTCCTGACGATCAATCCGGCCGGCGCGGTCCCCGCCCTCGATACCGGCGAGGGCTGGACCCTGACCCAGGCGGGGGCGATCCTGCATTATCTCGCCCGCCGGTTTCCCGAGGCGAAGCTCGCGCCCGTCGACGACCCGCGCGCGGAGGCCGAGGCCGACCGCTGGTCCTCGTTCTTCACGGGAGACCTCCATCCGTCCTTCTACCCGGTCTTCATGCCGGACCGGTACACGACGGCGACGGACGCGGCGGCCCTCGACGCCGTCCGGGAGGCGGGCCTGATCCTTGTGCGCAAGCGCCTGCGGCTGCTCGACGACCACCTGCGGGGCAAGGCGTTCATCCTGGGCGACCGGCGCTCGGTGATCGACGCCTATGCCTTCCCCATGCTGCGCTGGGCGAGCGCCAAGCTGCCCGAGGGCCTGTCGGACTTCGCCGAAGCCCGCCGGCATCTCGAGGCGATGTCGGCGGACGGAGCGGCCCGGAAGGTTTTGGCGGACGAGGGGCTGGCCTGATCGGCCGGCCTCCGAGGGGGGCGCGGGGACATAACCGCGCCCTCCCTCTGGGGGAAAGCGAATAAGGAATTCCCCAGCCGTTGATTCATAAGGGTTTCTTCTGGAAGATGAAAGCGATTGCAAATTAATCCGAAACCGAATGCGTGCTGAAACGGAGTGGCTTGAATGCGATAAAATGTTCAGACGGATGTTCGGCGCCTTGCTCGTGGTGACTTCGCGGCGCTAGCCGTCCCTACCGCATGAGGACGGCCCCTATGACGATGGCCGACGGCCGCGCACCACAGAAGGCTAGCCAGCGCCGTTCGTCACAGTGGGAACCGTTTGCACGCCTTGCGTGGGCAGTTTCTTCAAGAATGCCCTCAGGGCATCCGTACGCCGGTAGATGCGACCTCTCGCTCTATCCGGGTCAAAAGCCGGCTTGTACCCACGCCTGCGCATGAGGTGGTACACGGCGATAAAGTGCAGGCCGAGCATCTGTCCGATCTTGACTGCCGATATGTACCCCCTCTGAAAGGTCTCGACACTCTCGGGGGTGGCGCGACGCGAGCGGCGGTCCGAACCGGAGGTCTTCAGGACGCCCTCTCGTACCAGGAATTGAAACGTTGCGCCGCCAATCCCAAGCAGCTTGCAAACCTGATCCCGTGTTGGCGCCTGAGCGGGTCGGCGTTGCGCCATCAATCCCTCGACGTCCGACCGTTTGAGGAGGATTCGGGATAGGCCTTGGCCACGGTCGCGCAGGCCTGCCAACGGCACCGTGCGGCGCGTCAGGGCCCGGAGGAGCCGCTCAAGGCCCAGGAAGCCGTGGCCATCCGTGAACTGCGTTGCGGCGGCGGCATCGATCAGGTCGATGGTGTCCGCGGCAGCCAGGACCGGCGCAGACCCCGCTATGTCGAAGAGCAGGTACTCGATCTCCACACGGCTATACCGGTAGCTACTCTTGTCGTGAGGGTTGTCCTGCGTTGACAGGTAGCCGGCAGCCTGCAGCGTCGACACGCCGTTCAAACTGACGCCGAGCAGGTGTGCAGCCTGTGTTCGCGTGAGGGCGTCGTCGTACATCTCCTTGACCGTTGGCAGGAGCGACCGGGCGAGCTTCACCCTAGTGTGGTTGACCTTACCCGGACCGACGACGCCGAGATCGTAGAGGATTGGGTAAAGTTCGCCGGACCACGGTGTGAGCCCGCAGGTCTCGTTCGCGTAACCGAGGGTGACCCAGCGCGACGCTTCCGCCGGGCACCCGAAGATCACTGTCTTCGGGCCTGCGGGAACGTTGGCCAGGAAGTGCCGTTCGTACTCCTCGCGCAGCGGCTGCGCCCCAGGCAAGTTCCATCCATCGAGCCTGTGCCCGAACAGGCGGTAGGCCCGGCTCGACCCGTCGTCCCGGCGAGCGGAACTCCCGAGGTTGTCCTTCGCGAGCCGGAAGAGGCTGTCCAGGAAGCGCCAATAGGCCCGAGGCCAGTGACGGAGGATGCGGAAGCTGGCCATCTTCGCCGAGAGCTTGGCTTCCCGGGAAGCGCCTCGCTTCCACAGGGTGCCCTTTGTTATCTCGGGCCATGGCGCTGGGGACGCCCCGTCAGCATGGCGACCGCTTCCTGCCCGGTACCGGTTGTTCCCGACCTGCCATCCCAGGGAAAACATCAACGCCGTCGCCTGCCCGAGCGGCATCGCGTCGAGCAGCGGGACGGCGCGGTGGGGTCTGCCGAGAAGCCGTCCGAGGATGTACGCGTCCGCCCGCGCATCCAACGGATCGACCCGCTCCGGTTCGACACGGGCCAGGTCCGCGCCGCATTCGCAGAACCGCACGTCCGCCGGCAGAAGCGTGAGGTGCCGTCCGCAGGACGGACACCGGTCGACCAACCAGGCCGAGTGCCTCGGGCAGACGTCGATGGCTCGCAGGTCCCACCAGCAGCGCCGGTGACAGCAGGCATAGGGGGCGGCTGCCTCGCCGTGCAGGCTCAGGTCGTCCCGAAGGCAGGCGACGCAGACCCGGCGTTCGGCGTGCACGAACCAGTCGTTGTTGTGGAACTTCTCGCCTCGGAAGTGGCGCGCGTGCCAGTCGGGCGTCGTGGTCCAGGATCGAACGAGGCCAGGTTCGAAACCGGCCAGTTCGGCGATCAATGAGGCGGCACTTCCGCCGACCGTGTCCTGATAGGACAACCCCACGTCGCCGGCGAAGGTGCGAAGGTCCGCGCGTCGGTGCCGAAGGGCCAGCCTCGCCAACAAGCCATAGGCGGGCTCCTCCTCACGGAAGCGGACCCGGAGCGCCAGCGAAGCCAAGTCGGTTTCCTTCCAGGCAGGTCCGGCGAGGCGGCGGACGCGGCCTTCTCAGGGACGGTTCCATCCTGCAGGGCGGAGCTGAAGAACCGGTTTCGCTGGTCGGCCTCCGCTCCCGTTGACGGTCGTTTCGTCCTCATTCGCCGCGCCGGTCCTCGTCATGCCTGGGGCCTGCCCGCTCGGCAGCACGCCGCCGGGCCCTCGCGGGGATGGCAGCGACCGGGCGTCGGCATGCCTCACGACCTGCCCGGCGTCCGTCGTCCAGGCCGGCCCATCGGGCGCGCGTCGCGCAGCACCACACAGCGGACCCGACCGGTGCACATCGCGCAAGTCCGGGCGAGGCGCGACACCGACGCCCCGCTCGCCCGCGCCTGTGCAGGGAGCGGCCGCCGGAGGGCAAGCCGGCGAACCCGACGGCCCCGTTCCGGTACGGGGCCGCCGGAACGAGCAGTGGTACCGCAGCTGTGCCTAGCCGCCGCACTGGCTGGACCCGACGGCCTGCCTCCTGGCATCCCTGTCCTCCTGACGCGGTCGCGGAGCGGAAGCCTCCGGCCGGTTCGGCGTCGCCGCACCCGCCTTGCCGCATCGGGCCAGGTCTGCCCGATGCCGTCGACAGGGTACCTCACGGCCTTGCCACCGCCAGCACTTGTCGCTGGGCGTCCGCGCGGAGGTAGAAGGTCTGACGGCATGTGGGCGGCCCAGCCGCGACGGCGACCTGCCGTTCGGCCATGAGCCTGGTCGCGCGCTTCGGGGAGGTGCCGAGGAGGCGCGCCGCCTCGCTGGCCGGCATGTACCGGCGCGCGAACGCGTCGACCTCGCCGCGCCGGAGGGAGCGCCGGCCCGGTCGGACCCGGCCCAGCAGGCCCGAACGCCGAAGCGACCGCACCGCCTCGTGGTGGACGCCCAGCGCCTTGGCGGCCTCCTCCACCGTCAGGCCATCGTCCTTCCGAAGCCGGCGGAGGTCCGCGGGCCTTACCATGATCGCCGCCAGGGACAGGCGCCCGGGCGCGACGCCGGTCGCCCGGACGTCGCCCTCCCGCAACCCGGTGCAGGCGACCTCGACGGGAACGCCCGCGGAGCGGCAGGCGCCGGCCAGCATGGCCGACCCATGCGGGAGCTTACGGCGAACCGGGACGCCCTCGATCAGGGTCCTCAGGAAGCGCTCGGCGGCCGCGACCTCGAAGCGGCTGGCCGCCCCGCCTGGTCCGCTGCCCACGGGCGGCACCAGCCCGGCCCCCACGATGCGCCGAGCCTGTGCCTTGCCGACCCCCAGGATCGCGCGCAGCCCCTTCGCGTCGGCCGTCCGATCCAAGGCCTCCCGCAGGCGGGTGAGACCCACGCCGTCGATGGGGAAGGCGACGCTCCGGCGGATGCCGTCGGGCAGCATGCCTCCCCGCCCCAGGATGGCCCGGGCGCGGGCGTGCCCCATGCCGAGGGACGATGTCGCCGTCGCGAGGTCAACGAGTGGCCCGCCGAGGCCGCCGCCGAGTGCCCGTTCCCGCTCCGGGATAACGCCGTTCGCCACCGCATGCTCCCGCAGGGCGGACTTCAGCATCCTGCCGAACTCGTCGTCCGGCAGGTTGGCGATCCAGAGCTCATAGATCCACCCGTAGGACCCGATCAGGCCTGGCCGCCCTTCCCGCGCCCGTCCCTCCGCCAGGACCTGGTCCAGGGCACGCGCGAGGCCGTGCCTCCGGTCGGCGAGGAGCCCCATGCCGGCATCCCGACATGCCGCCGCCTCGCTCCCGCTCAAACGTGGCTTGCGAGCGCTCCATCGCCCTGTTGCGACGAGCCCGAGCCGTTCCAAGGCGCGAACCGCGTCCCGGTAGGTCAGGGCATCGACGAGGGAAGTCCCCGAACGGATCCCGGTGAGGCGCCCCGCGAGGTAGTGGTCTGCCGGACTCGGCCGGCAGCCGTTCGCCTCGGCGGCCGGCAGGAGCGATGCCCCGCAGGGGCACCGGTGCACGGGACCGGCCCAGCCAGGTCCGCGGCCGCAGGCCGCGCACGTCTGCGCGAGCGGGACGCCATGCACCGCGCAGCCGAAGACCGACTTGACGTCCCACCAGAACCGGTGATGGGCGAGCCGCTCCGTCGGCAGGCCCCGCCCGAGTGCGAGCCGCGCGTCGTCGGCGAGGCAATGCGGGCACCAGCGACGGTTCGTCGTGGACCAATCGCCGAGCGCGATGCGCTGCCCGCCCAGGTCGACCGTGCGCCCCGGGGCGTTGACCCGCGGCGAGCGCTGCCCGAGCGCGAGCGGGTCGAAGCCCGCCAGGCGTGCCACGGCGTCGGCGCCGCCGCCGCGCAGGACGCTGCGAAAGGACAGGCCGCAATCCGCCGCGAAGCCGGCCGCGTCGCCGGGACGTCGGTGACGCGCGGCCAGGCGCATCAGGGTGCCGTGCGCGGGCTCGCCGGGCATTTCCGGCACGCGAAGCGCGAGCGGAGCGGCGCTCACGCCGGCCTCCCGAAGGCGCTCGGTGGTGCAGCCTCCTTCGTCCTGTGCGCCGTCACCCGCGACTGGTCGGCAAGGCGATCGCCGGCCATCTTGCGCCAGAGCGCGCGGAACGCTTCGCCCTGCGCCAAGTAGGGGTTGTCGTCCGACGCGGCCTCGGGGCCGGCGTTGCGCGCCCTCCCCTCGGCCTCTCCCGTCCGCCCGGCCGGGACCTCGTCGGGGAACCCAGCGTCGAAGTCCAGCAGGACGGCGGGCTTCCGCTTGAGGACCAGGTCGGCATACGCCCCGGCCATGAGCGGCAGGTCGATCCGGGACTTGCCGTCGGCCACCGCCGTCTCAAGCGCCAGGCTGAGATGAGCCGAGATGATGCCGACATGGCCGCCCGTCGCGCAATAGATGCGGGCGGCGAAATCGAACCCGATGAGGTTGGACGGCTCGGGCAGACCGAGGTGCCGTTCGAAGAATGCAAGCATCCCGAGGTACTTCCTGCGCCCCGTGCGGTCGCTCCAATTGTAGGGATCCAGGTGCACCGGCGGCCGGAAGCGCCGACGCAGCTGCCGGAGCTTCTTGGTTTCGGGGAGGACGCCGAGGTGCGGCAGTCCTGCGAGCACGATCTGCGTCGAACACATGTTCAGCAGCTGCTTTAAGAATTCAGCTGCATCCTCCAGGTCGTCCGTATTCTTATGGTCGACGATGTGGTGCGCCTCGTCGATCATGAGCACCTCGACGCCCATCTCCTCGCAGAGCATCTTGATCTCGCTGAGGATGCGCGCGGTGTTCCATCCGTCACGCAGTCGGTACCCAGGTTCGAGGGCATCGAAGATCGCCGCGGCGAGCTGACGCGGCGTGGTCCGCTTCGGGGCCTCGACGAAGATCACCGGCCGGACGTCGCCATCCTCCGTGGCCCGCTTCGGGTTCTCTTCCGCCAGGGTCTCCAGGATGAAGCTCTTGCCGGCTCCGGGCTCCCCGAGGATCAGCAGCGCGCGCGCCTTCAGCGGCTTGACCCCCTTCGGACGCCAGCGCCGACGCAAGGTCTCGATGGCGCGCCTCCCCTTCTTGAACAGCTCGTGGGGCACCACGGCATGCTCGAAGGTCTTGACCCGCTCACTGATATCCGCGTCCGTCGGCGTCATGCCCGGCTCCATTCGTCCATGAGGGCGTCGAGGTCTTCCGTCAGGCTCTCGTGGGCGGAGCTGGCAGAGGGGGGCGGCGCCGTCGGCGCCGGGGCGGAAGGCGTATCCGGCGCCACGGGCGCAACCGCGGTGGGGACCCGCTCGGCCGCCGGAGTGTCAAAAAGCGTTGGAACGGGGTTCTTCCGCAGGTTCGGTGCTGAGCGCCTTGTGAAGCGTTGATCCCTGGGGTGGCGGAGGGAGAGCGCGATGCGGATCTCGAACCCGTTATTGCCCTCGGTTTCAGAAGGTGTGCAGGTCGACGAGCTTGCGCTGGACGCCGATGCGCTGACGATCACGGCCAGGACTACCGCAGCCCGCGCAGCCTGTCCGCATTGTGGGCGATGGTCGGCCCGGGTGCATAGCTCGTACTGGCGAACCCTGAAGGACCTGCCCTGGCAGGATCGCTCGGTCACGTGGCGGGTGAAGGTACGCCGCTTCCGCTGCAGCCATTGTCCGGGCCGCATCTTTGCCGAGCCTGTTCCCGGCCTCGCCCGTGCGAGGGCACAGCGCAGCGATCGCTTGGCCGAGGCACAGACCGATATCGGCATGGCGCTCGGCGGCGAAGCCGGCGCCCGCCTGTCGCGACGGCTTGCCATGCCGGTCAGCGGCGACACCGTCCTGCGACTGATCCGCCGTTGCAAGAGCGCAGGGTGCGCGTCCCCGCGTGTGGTCGGGATCGACGACTGGGCTTGGCGGCGGGGCCGGCGCTACGGCACGATCGTCTGCGATCTGGAACGGGGTCGCGTCCTCGATCTCCTGCCCGGCCGCGCCTGCGAGCCCGTGCGGGATTGGCTCGCTGCGCATCCCGACATCGCTGTCGTTAGCCGGGATCGAGCGGGGCCGTACGCCGAGGCTGCGCGGCTCGGCGCGCCGCAGGCGATCCAGGTCGCGGACCGCTGGCACCTTCTCGTCAACGCCTCCGAGGCGCTGCGTTCACTCGTCGAGCGGCATCAAGCAGAAATCCGGGAGGCCGCCCGCCAGGCAGCGTTCCAAGACGCTCCAGCCGCCATCGTCGCGGTCGCTCCTGCTGACCCGCCTCCGGAGCAGGATACTGGGCACGGTGGCGGCCGGCGACGACAGCGCTGCGAGGCGGGGCTACGCCTGCACGGTGAGGGCGTGGCGATCAAGACGATCGCGCGCACGCTCGGCGCCTCCCGCAACAGCGTACGACGCTGGCTACGCTTGGGGGCGTTCGTGCCCTATCGCCGGGCGCCGGCCCCGAGCCGGCTCGATGCTCATCTGCGCTTTGTCGAGGCGCGCTGGCAGGAGGGTCAGCACAACGTGGCGGGCTTGTATCGCGAGCTTCGCGCCATCGGGTTCGAGGGCGGCTACGAGATCGTCCAGCGCTGGGCGAAACGACGGCGCCGGGACCTTCCAACCCGACCGCCCTCGACCCGCATCCCGTCGACACGCCGCATCGCGCGGTGCCTGACAAGCGATCCGGCCAGCCTCCCGCCCGCGGATCGCCGCTTCATCGCAGCGCTGTGTGCTCTTGCGCCCAGGCTGCAGGCCGCGGCCGAGCAGGTACGCGGCTTCGGGGCAATCCTGCGCGCCCGCGATCCGGCCGCATTGAAGCCGTGGCTGGAGGCGGCCGCCGCGAGTGAACTCGGTGGCTTCGTCGCCGGGCTGCGGCAGGACGAGGCCGCTGTCCACGCGGCCATCGGCGAGCCGTGGAGCAACGGGGCGGTCGAGGGGCAGGTGAACCGCCTGAAGCTGATCAAGCGCTCCATGTACGGCCGCGCCGGCCTCGACCTGCTCCGGCAGCGCGTCCTTCACGCTGCGTGAGGCGGACCAGAAACCGCCCGACAAACCAGACTGAGCACCTCCCACCGTCAGCACCGAACCTGCGGAAGAGCCTGGAACGGGACCCCGGATCGGCGTGCAATGGGGACCCCTTCGCAAGCTCGGCACGGTGCGGCTGAGCTGATCCGAAGCCCAGCTTTGGCGTCGTAGGTTCTGGCCTCAGGCGCGGTTCTTGAAGC